>NZ_JACJPK010000097.1:0-361693 GCF_014696035.1 Trichocoleus sp. FACHB-262
AACAGCAGCAAGCCGGACCAGCCAACGAAGACGAAGCGATCGCGTTTCAGCCAGTCGTCGAGGGCGTCGAACCACCCCCGCTCTGCCTGCGCGCGTCCCATTGCTATGGTCATAGCGCAAATCTCCAAAGATTAAGTTATGAGTACTTAAAGAAAGTACTTTACTAACAAATCAACAGTTCCTATCTAAAAAATGAAAGCAGCAACGTTGAAATGTGAGTAGAGTTTACTTTTCTTTACTATGCATTTCATTATATGAGTAACTTTTTGAAATTTCATCCCCCTGTTGCTGAGAGCTGATCCCCAATTTTCTTAAATCCGGACTCCATGCATCCTGGATGGCCCAGAATCTGGCCTCTAAGAAAATCTAGGCAAAAGCTGTAATTGCCCCGACACCTCACCTAATCCGGAATCTGTCTATAGTTGAGATACTGAAGTCAACTTTCCATTAAATTCTGAATTACATGTTCATCATCGATTTGATTCTGAAAAACACGCCCCTAACGCTGTCCATCCAGCGCAAGTCAAGCGAGGATGCTGAGACTACTTACCGACAGGTCCTGGACGCAATTAAATCTGGGAGTGGTCAAGTGCTGGAATTGTCTTGCGATCGCCAGCCAGATAAAAAGATTGCTGTGCTCAGCAGCGAAATCTCCGGTGTCCAGATTTCGGAAAAATCCGGTGCAGGTTCGGGTAAAACCCCTGGTTTCTTTGCGATCGCTGAATGAACGCAGCTACTCAGCCCGAAACAACGGATGCAGCCGTAGTTGTTGAGCAGCTCGTCTTCAAATGGCCGAAAGGGGATACGGTGCTACAAGGTTGCTCGCTAGCAGTACCTGAAGGCGAATTTTGGATGCTTTTGGGTACCAATGGTAGTGGAAAATCGACCTTGCTGAGATTGCTGGCAGGTCTACTCAGCCCTCAGTCAGGCGAGATTCGCACCGCACAACCTGTGGGTTTTGTGTTTCAAAATCCTGACCATCAGTTGGTAATGCCAACGGTTGGAGCTGATGTTGCCTTCGGCTTAGTAGAAGAAAGGCTTTCGCCGATGCAGGTGCGTCAACGGGTGGAGGAGGCCTTGACCGCGGTTAATTTGTTGGCGTTCCAGCGCCGCCCCATCTATGCCTTGAGTGGTGGACAAAAACAACGGGTTGCCATTGCAGGCGCGATCGCCCGGCATTGTGAAGTGTTGCTACTCGACGAACCAACGGCATTACTCGATCCAGATAGTCAACTGGATTTAGTCATTCAAGTGCAACGCTTGGTCAAAAGTCGAGGGCTAACGGCTTTGTGGGTGACGCATCGTCTAGATGAATTGAATTATTGCGATGGTGCCTTTCTGCTGGACCAAGGCAGCGTGATTGATGCGGGTGAGCCAGAGCGCCTCAAGCAGCGTCTAATGCAAATTCAGGAAGTTGCCTCTGAAAGCAACCGAGTCAGCAATTAGTTTTGCTGGTCAAATATGAATCAATAGTCAGCGGCGATAGGAGTGATTCTGTCGCCGTTTTTGCAACAGAACGCAACAAAAAATGCCATGATTGGCAGTACGGACTATATATTTATGCAAACCTAAAACTTTTTTCAACAATGCCCCGCTCTTTGCTGCAGGCTGTTTTATTAGTGGATGGCTACAACGTAGTCGGAACTTGGCCTGAGCTGAAACAAGCGCGTGATTGTGATGGCTTAGAGGCGGCCAGATGGAAACTGATTGAAGCTTTAACGAACTACAGCGCTTTTCAGGGCTACGACACCCAAGTTGTCTTCGACGCTCAATATCGCGATACCGCCAGTAACTGCGAAATTGTCACCCAAAATTTATCTGTTCACTACACAGATTTTGGTCAGACCGCAGATACTTTTATCGAAAGAGCCTGTGCTTTGTTTCGCCATGATATTCGTAAATTTCATAGTCGGCTGATTGTGGCGACTTCTGATCGGGCTCAACAGTTGACAGTGGTTGGGTATGGAGCCGAATGGATGTCGTCGCAACAGTTAGCTTTTGAGGTAGAGACGGCTGCTCATCGCATCCATCGCAAGCAACGTAACACGCAGCGATCGCCTCAGCGGTTTTTGGCTAATTCCCTCGATCCCGCTGCTCAACAGCGTTTGGCAGAGCTACGCATGGGTGTGAAACCGAAAAAATTCAGAAAATACTAAATTTCCCCAAAAAAAGTTTTCAAAAGGGGTTGCAAAGGTAGGACGAGTCTGGTTATTATAGGTTTCGCGCGCTGAAACGTTCCTCAGTAGCTCAGTGGTAGAGCGGTCGGCTGTTAACCGATTGGTCGCAGGTTCGAGTCCTGCCTGGGGAGTTTAATCAAAGATAGGACATATATTAGGTGAGACCTGAGCCTGACAAAGATTGGTCTAAGTTCTGGTGGTTGAAACCGGATGTTACCTTTCTGAATCATGGGGCCTTTGGGGCTTGTCCTAAACCAGTCCTAGAAGTCCAACAGCAATTTCGCTTGCGCTTGGAGCAGCAGCCGCTACGGTTCCTGGCTCAAGATCTAGAAGGTTTATTGGATTCGGCTCGGCAGGTATTAGCTGAGTTTGTTGGCGCAGATCCATTAGATTTGGTGTTTGTACCGAATGCTACGACAGGCATCAACACAGTTTTGCGATCGCTTCATTTCACGCCTGACGATGAGCTGCTAACGACAAACCATGAGTACAATGCTTGCCGTAATGCCTTAGATTTTGTCGCGGCTCGTTCTGGCGCTCAGGTAGTAGTGGCGGAAATTCCTTTGCCCATCCAATCGCCGCAGCAAGTGATTGAAGCAGTTGTTGCTAAGATTTCGCCTAAAACTCGGCTAGCGCTACTAGATCATGTCACCAGTCAAACAGGCTTGGTGATGCCAATTCAGGCGTTAGTCAGAGAATTGAGCCAACGGGGGATTGATACTCTCATAGACGGGGCGCATGCGCCAGGAACCATACCACTGAGCTTGCCTACGATTGGGGCTACGTACTATACCGGAAATTGCCATAAATGGTTGTGTGCGCCCAAGGGAGCCGCATTTCTCTATGTACAGCGCGATCGCCAAGCCCAGATTCGCCCTTTGACCATCAGTCACGGAGCCAACTCTCCCCGCACCGATCGCTCACGATTTCGTTTGGAGTTTGACTGGCCTGGTACCTACGATCCCAGTGCTTATCTGTCTGTACCTACAGCGATCGAATTCCTGGGGGGATTGCTGCCTGGAGGATGGCCAGAATTGATGGCGAGCAATCGTGCCAAGGCTCTAGCAGCTAGAAAGGTTTTGTGTGAAGCCCTAAACGTCTCGCCCCCCTGCCCCGATGAAATGATTGCGGCTTTAGCTGTGGTGCCGCTACCGGATGGCTCTTACCAGGCGTTGCAAATCTCTCTCCTTAACCAATACGGCATCGAAGTGCCCATTGTGCCTTGGCCTGGAGGACAAAAGCGCTTAGTCCGGGTAGCCGCGCAGATTTACAACACAGTGTCGCAATATGAATATTTGGCTCAGGCGCTAGTAAAGTTGCTAGCAGCAGAAGCAGGATAAAAGGACAGCAGCCTTTGGCAAAGGAAAAGTTTAAGAAATAGGTTCTTCGGGCAACTGCAATACGCGACCTCGCCAGGTCCAGCCCCAGCCTGTTTCGGTCTTAATAATTGAGCCAATGGCGATCGCGGCCACTAAAGCACCGCCCACCCCGCTCAGCCACCAATACTGGGTCGAGCTGCCCGAGACTTGGCTACCAATGCGCCGTAGCTGATATTGGAGCGCAATGATGATGAGGGCTAAACCAATATCTATATAAGGGAGCCAAGTGTAAGGGCTACTCCAGGTCTCGTAAAGGGCGATCGCCAGTTCTAGCCAAGGCAGTGAGTAAACCACTAGAACAATCAAAGCCAGATACAGCATCAACCCAACGCTACGGTGCGCTCCTAAATACAAATTCTTGGTCCAACCTTCCCACAAAGCTGCCCAAGAGCGATACATCCGCACTTTGACGATATTGGTACCAATTACATATTGCAGCTTCAGCCCACTTCGTTTGGTCAGTCGAGCCAGCTCCACATCCTCAACGATTTGATTTGCCACTGCTCGATGGCCACCAAGCTGCTCGTAAGCCGTACGACGAAACAACATGAATGGCCCCGCTGCAAATGCTGCTGTCGCGGCTGGATCGTTGACCTCAGCGAAGTTAAAAGCAGCAATGAGTTGGTTAAACATTAAGGGTTGCACCAGCCATTCTGCTAAGCAACCACAGATTAAACCAGGACCACAACTTAACAAGTCAGTCTGCTCTTGAACCGCGGCTTGGAGGGCTGTCTCGATGCCGTTTGGCTGCAAGCGAGTATCAGCATCAATGAATAATAAAAAGTCTCCGCTTGCCTGCTCAACGCCTTGAGTGCAAGCCCAGTTTTTGCCCGCCCACACTTCCCCATTTGGCCGAGGCTGCCCCACTAAAACTTTAAGCCGGGGATCACCCAGACTTAGTTGTAGAGATTGAGCGATCGCAAGCGTATTATCGGAAGATTGGTCATCCACTACCCACAGTTCAAATTGCTCTGGGGTCATCTGAGTGCTGTTTAGCACTGCTGTAACGCAGTCCTGGATGTTTTCTGCCTCGTTATAGGCTGGAATAATCACCGAGAGGCGCGGTAGTTGCTCAGTAGCGATCGCGTCGACTGGTAGAACTGACAGTTTCGGCGCAGCCTTAATTGATTGCCGAAATTTCGATGAAAAAAGAATAATTCCTACCAAAGATAGGAGTAGCAGCGCTGACAATATCAATGTTTTACCTACTTAAAAGGCGCTCACCTATCATTTCATCTTAGTTATCGCGAATTTAAGGAAAATTTAGGATTAAGCCGCGCCGAGCTGAGATATGCAGCTAAATTGTGAAATTCATTCTAAAAATAATTGTTGAGAAGAACTTACATCATCCTTTAGGAAGGATTTAGAATCCTTGCTTATAATCTGTACAGGAATCTTCGCATTCCTCAAGTGGTTCGTATGGAACCTTAAAAAATCACTGTAGAGAAGACTTCTTAATGATGCCCCGGATACTTGTTATTGATGACGATCCTGCAATTTCAGAGCTAGTGGCAGTCAACCTAGAAATGGCTGGGTATGACGTCAGCCAAGCGCCGGATGGCATTAAAGGTCAAGCTATAGCTCTGCAATTGCAGCCAGATTTAATCATGCTGGACCTGATGCTGCCTAAGGTGGACGGGTTTACAGTGTGCCAGCGACTGCGCCGAGATGAACGCACTGCTGATATTCCAGTGCTGATGCTGACTGCTTTGAGCCAAACTCAGGACAAGGTAGAGGGCTTTAATGCAGGGGCCGATGATTACCTGACGAAGCCATTTGAGCTAGAAGAAATGCTGGCAAGGGTGCGGGCCTTGCTCCGTCGGACCGATCGCATTCCCCAAGCTGCTAAGCACAGTGAGATTCTTAACTACGGCCCTCTTACCCTTGTACCGGAGCGGTTTGAAGCGATTTGGTTTGACCACACCGTCAAGTTAACCCATCTAGAATTTGAGCTATTACATTGTTTGTTGCAGCGTCACGGCCAGACGGTTTCTCCCAGCGAAATCCTCAAGGAAGTTTGGGGCTATGACCCAGATGATGACATTGAGACGATTCGGGTGCATGTGAGACATCTGAGAACCAAACTGGAGCCCGACCCTCGGCATCCGCGCTATATCAAAACTGTCTATGGCGCAGGCTATTGCTTAGAGCTACCTGGTAATGAAAAATCAGAAAATTCAGAGGAACTGTTGGTGGAGTAATTCCCCGCAATTCTAAAAATTATTCTGCCACTGATAACAGCTCAGCCTGCGATTGCTTCTCTTCACTCGTTGAATGCAGGCTAGTTGTTTTTTGGCGCGATCGCTCAAACTTGACCGTTAATTATGTACCTCTCTAAAACTCCCACACATGATTGGGATCGTTTAGAGATGTGCGAACAGAGGTTAAGTTAGCCAGATCTTTGAAAGGACAAGATTTCGCAATCTCGACAATTGAGGATAAGGCGATCGCTAGCTGCTCATTATTTTGGTTGGCGATCGCTTGATCTACAACCTCGAACAAAGAACGAAAATTTTCTGCTCGTTCATCAAAGGAGCGATCGAGATAAGCCATGAGCAAATCGCGTTGAGCATGAATTTTAGCGATCGTTGCTTTCTCGTTAGCTTCAATTTCTCTGCGTTTAGTTCTCTCCTCTTCGGTAATTTGAGTGCATTCAGCATAGGCCGATAGAATTTGCTGCAAATATTCAGCAGGGCTAATGATTTGTGTAAACATCTCTGGCACCGTTCGATTTAAGGATATACTTACTGATTTCTTAAGTTGCAGTACTTGGCTTGAATGCTAATACTGCTAGGGTTTAAGTGCCCCTGGCTATCTAAGACGGGTGTCTTCATAATTTCCGCAAGTGCTCTTATTAGCAGTGCAACTTGCTGGAATTTATGGGCATCCCTAGCCGTGTTAAATAATTTGTAAGATTCAAGCTCGTTGAGACCTAAAACAGCTTGATCGTTTAAAGTGCAGACTAACTTGCTTAGCTCATTAATGCGTTGATTTACCTGTCCCATAAATGCTTTTGCAGCATGAATTTTAGCAATAGCAGCATTGGCTTCAGCTTCATACTCTCTAGCCTTGGTTAAAGCCTTTTCTCCTTCACCAGCAAGTACAAAACCGCCAATAAATACGGCTGGGCCAACGGTAATACCTCCTAAAACCAGAGAACCTAGAGCCATTCCACCGCCTCCGGCAGCTAGTGACCCGCCACCTAGCCAAGCCAAAGTTGCGTTCCAAGCGGCAGCTCCACTTAGGCTACCTATGAGAGTTCCAGTGCTGGCCACACCTACAGAGGTAGCTAATCCCATCGCACCTCCATAACCAGCGGCAGCGGCTCCGACTGCCTTTGCACCGCCCTGAAAAAATTGTTGAGCTTCTAAAGCTGCGGTTTTATACTCTTCAATTTGCTGAACAGAAATTTCTAATCCTCCCAAAAATTCCTTATTAGCTTGGGATGCTTGTTGACCACTACGTTCAATAAAGGCGACAAAACGGCCAATCGTTCGCATCATTACATCAAGTTGAAGCTGCCCATACTCTTCCGCAAGCTTATTAGTGGCTTCTCCGTCCTGTTTTAACTGTTCAACTGCAAACTTGTGACGTTTTTGGGCCTTCTCCCCGATTTTACTGGCCTCGCTCATATTGCTAACGCCTTCTGTACCCTTCAAAGCTCCATAAGCCGCAGTCCCTAATGCAACAGCGCCGAGGATAAGGGGAATCATGCTAAGTTCTCCAGAAAGTAAATAAATGCTTTGGTTAGACTGCCCTTGATGAGTAGGACTCTAGCCTGCAAATGATGAGGACGTAATGAATGAGTTGTGAGGATTTCAAGAACATAAAAAAACGATCGCCCAACTATTAAGTCAAGCGATCGCGATTGGAGTAATTGCGAATTGAGAAACTTAGCGCTAAATCAATTAGGGAGCGAGGGCGTTACCGCGCAGCAAGCTACCAATCGTTTTAGCCGTGATTTTGAGTTGTACCAAGGGATTAGCAGGCACAACGGTTTTGTAGAGGTAGCTGTCGAATGTGAGCTTCTGCACATCCATGTCGGCGCACATTTCTACAAACGCTTCACGGGTGGCATCCGAGCGATAGAAGACAGATTGTAAGATGTCCAACACCTTATAGGTGAGGCCGTACATTTTATCCCAACGCTTGATGTACACCTTCAAATCAGCTTCGGTGGGAATTCGCTGACCCTGGTTAGAAAATTCCACAATGGCTTCAGCGCACATCCGAGCGGACTTCGCCGCGAAGTAGATTCCTTCACCCGAAGACTTGGTGACAGTACCCGCAGCATCACCGACCAGAGCCACACGACCCACGACACGGCGAGGTCTGGGGTGCTCAGGAATGGGGTGAGCTTCTACCTTGATGATTTCGCCACCTTCTAGACGCTTAGCAGCACGGGCGCGAATCCCTGCTTGCAGCTTCTTGATGTCAGCTTTGTTCACGTGCATTGTGCCCGTGCCCACCGCTACGTGGTCGTATTTGGGGAAAACCCAAGCGTAGAAATCGGTAGAAACGTCATCACCGACATACATTTCTGCTAGGTCTTGGTAGTAAGCCATTTTGTCTTCCGGCAAGCGAATCCGCTCTTGGAAGGCGATCGCATAGTTGTAGTCTCCTGCGTCAATGGCTTTGGCAATCCGGGAGTTGGCCCCATCTGCCCCGACGACCAAGTCAACTTGCAAAGTCTTAGCAGTGCCTTCTAAGCTGCCATCCGAGTGGTCAGCATAGTGCAGGGTGTAAGGGTCCTTGTTGTTGCCGGGAATCTCAAGTTTATGAACTGTGCCATTGATCAACTTGGCACCAAGCTTTTCAGCGCGATCGCGCATGAAACCATCAAGGACTTCCCGACGGCACATGCCAATGTATTCGCCTTCCTTGAGCGTGCTGCCAATGCTGACCTCAACGTTGGATGGTGAGATCATTTTCATTTTTCTCACCTGCCGATCAATGATGTTGAGGGGCAAGTCAAATTCCTCCACCATGCAGAGGGGAATGGCTCCACCGCAGGGTTTGGCGTTATCTAATTTGCGCTCGAATAAATAAGTTTCGATACCAGCTTTTGCTAATGTCTCAGCAGCGGAAGAACCTGCTGGACCGCCTCCAACAACAGCAACCCTTAGTGCCAAAGGTCTTTCTCCCAATCTCTTCTACGGCTACAAGAGGAGATGGTATCACGGACTTTTTCTCTCCAGCAGACTCAACAGAAGAGATATGACTGAAATGCAACAGACCTTAATATACCGACATGAATTTGGGTGGTTTGACTTATGCCCTGAAGCACTTTGGCAAAAGCACAGTTCGTAACAGACTTATCTGTAATCTGCGGAATTCAAGTACAGAATTTAAGTGAATTAGATACAGTTCATGGTATAAAACTACAGTAATCTCATCGGTGAACCGGGATTTTAAGCGCGACTCATCGCTGATCCTGTCGCTTTCACCCTTCCTAGGTCAGTAGCAATGGGCATTGTAGTCGAAAACGTATCTAAGCAGTTCGGTAGCTTTCAAGCGGTAGATCAGGTGAGCTTGGAAGTAAAAACCGGCTCATTGGTGGCTTTGCTGGGGCCATCAGGGTCAGGCAAGTCCACGCTACTGCGCTTGATAGCAGGGTTAGAAACGCCAGACAGCGGAAAAATTTTGCTAACGGGTAGAGACGCGACTTATCAAAGTGTCCAAGACCGCAATATTGGCTTCGTGTTTCAGCACTATGCCTTGTTCAAGCATCTGACCGTCCGGAAAAATATTGCCTTCTCTTTAGAGATTCGCAAAACTCCCAGGTCAAAGATCACAAATCGGGTGGAAGAACTGCTAGACCTAGTTCAACTCAGAGGGCTAGGCGATCGCTATCCATCTCAACTCTCTGGGGGCCAACGGCAGCGGGTTGCCTTGGCAAGGGCGTTAGCAGTGGAGCCGCAAGTGCTACTGCTAGATGAACCTTTTGGGGCGCTAGATGCCAAGGTACGGAAAGATTTGCGAGCTTGGCTGCGGCGACTGCATGATGAAGTGCATGTGACGACAGTATTTGTTACTCATGACCAAGAAGAGGCAATGGAAGTCTCAGATGAGATTGTGGTGATGAATAAGGGCCGTGTTGAGCAAATGGGCTCACCCGCCGAGATTTACGATCATCCTGCTAGCGCCTTTGTCATGAGTTTTATTGGTCCGGTCAATGTGCTGCCCAGCAGTTCTCGCATTTTCCAAGACAATGGTTTCGACTCAGCTCACCCAGAAGTATTCCTGCGGCCTCAGGATGTGCTGATTGAAACGTCCCCGAATGGCGTGACGGCAGCTGCCAGAGTCAGTCGCTTAATTCACTTGGGTTGGGAAGTTCAAGCCGAGCTGACCTTGGATGATGGCCAAGTGGTGACAGCGCACCTAACACGAGAGCGCTTTAATGAATTAAACCTGGAGCCTGAGCAGCGGGTCTACGTGAAGCCTAAGGAGGCAAAATCGTTCCCCATTTACTACTCCATCTAAATTTTGCGGTTCTAAGGCTTTGAGTTTGCACAAGTAATTGCCCAAGTGATTGCCTAAGTAATTGCTCTGGCCTGAGCTTAAATTCAATCAGTCAAGCTATCCGAAACTTTCCTGATTCACTGTGGCGATCGCGAAGGGATGCAGTGGTGGTCCTCAGTACCTCACCTGATGGTCCTACTTTCGGCTTTAATCTAAGAGGGCTAATAGTGATTGCTACTAGAGAGTGGCAGTGCTAGGGTGCCTATCCTACGCCTCATAACTTGGAATCGTACGCTATGAACTGGTTGAGTTTGTCCGTCCGGCAGTGGCGATCGCTGGGCAAGTTTTTGGGTCTGTTCAGTTTGTGTTGCTTTCTCGCCATCAGTTGTGCTTCTCGACAAGCCACTCAGCCAACTGGTTCTCCTGCGGCCAATAGCACTGGCGATCGTATCGTTTTAGGGACGACTGCCAAAGTGCGGACCCTCGACCCAGCCGATGCTTACGATATTTGGGCGGGCAATTTACTCTACAACCTAGGCGATCGCCTCTACACCTATGAAGCGGGCACAACCAACCTGAAGCCGCAACTGGCAACTGCCCTGCCTCAGGTGAGTGAAGATGGCATGACCTACAAAATTCCTTTGCGGCAAGGCGTGGTTTTCCACGATGGCACCCCTTTTAACGCCGAAGCGATGGCTTTCTCGCTGCGTCGCTTTATTGAGAATGGGGGACAGCCTTCCTTTTTGCTTAGTGACACGGTGGAGTCAGTCACAGCCACAGGAGAAAGTGAGTTAACCATTCAACTGAAGAAGCCCTTTGCTGCTTTTCCCAATTTGTTGGCCTTCTCAGGGACGGTGGCTGTATCCCCAAAAGCTTACGAGGTCGGCCAAGGCAAATTTAAGCCTGCTACTTTTATTGGGACTGGACCTTATAAATTGGCTCAGTACGGCACCGATTCCTTAAAGCTGGATGTATTTGACCAGTATTGGGGTGAAAAACCTGCGAATCAAGGTGTAGATATCCAGAATCTTTCGAGTCCAGCCAATTTATATAACGCCTTTCAGACAGGCTCGGTGGATGTTGCTTACCAAAACCTAGATTTAGATCAGGTCCGGAGTTTACAACAGGGAGCACAGCGATCGGGTTGGCAGGTGATTGAAGGCCGAGGTGATGGCATTTACTACCTAACCTTGAACTTGCAAGACAAACCGCTGGATCAAGCCTTGGTCAGACAAGCGATCGCCGCCCTAATTGATCGCCCGCTTCTGCAACAACGGGTATTTCAAGGCCAGGTGGAGCCGCTTTACAGTTTAATTCCTACCACCTTAGATTCCTACAGCCCTGTGTTTCAACAGGCTTATGGAGATGGCAATATTGCGAAAGTGCAAGAGTTGTTGACAAAGGCGGGGTACTCCAAAGACAAGCCGCTCCAACTAGAACTTTGGTATCGTTCTAACCTGACCAGCAATGAGTTGGTTGCTACCACCCTCAAGGCTTTAGCTGCCCAAAAACTGGGTGGAGCCATGACGATTGACCTAAAAAGTGTAGAGTCGGCGACTGCTTACCAAAACTTGGATAAAGGCGCTTATCCCATGTTTATTTTGGACTGGGCCCCTGACTTTTTAGATGCAGATAACTATATTCAGCCCTTCTTAGCTTGTGCTAAAGGCTCAGAAACCACAGGTTGCCAAGAGGGTGCTAGTAAAGGTCAAGGCTCTTTCTACTACAGCGATCGCATCAATCAACTAATTGACCAAGAGCGTCAAGAACGAAATCCCCAGGCCCGCCAAAAAATCTTTGGAGAAATTCAAGAGCTTTTGGTGAAGGACGTACCCTTTATTCCCCTTTGGCAAAATAAAGAGTACTTATTTGTTCAAAAAGGCATTTCAGGAGCCCGTCTAGAAGCAACCCAAAAAGTTCCGTTTAGCTCCCTTAAAAAAGGATAATTCCGTTAGCTAATTGTTTTACCCTAGTTCAAGCTACTAGCAAGACTAATGGATTGGATACAAACCAAATTCGTCGCGAATTGAGTTTGTTAACAATTGAGATGCTAGTAGCTTGCCTGCTCGCTTGGTACTACGTAGGAAAAAGCTATCAGAATTGTGAGCTTTTCTAGGATTGTTAGGATCGCTTAGATTTTTCTGATAATAAATGTTTTCTCCATTGAAAACATTGTAGATTGCTCCAGAAAATGGTAAAGGATCAATAGGCATATCTCTTTTTTTCATAGATTTCTCTACATTTCTATGCCCAATCCAATAGGCCTGCTCTTTCGTCTCTCCAGAGAACTTTGATGGCTTATAGGCGCTGTATTTAATGATATTTGAAGTACCACATTTAAGATGGAAGCTGCTGCGATTTCGATAGATTAATCGGCTTCCATTTTCATACTCGTAACCTTGATTGATAAACCATCCGTTAGCTTGAGGATTCTGGGTCACAAAGGCTGCCAAGTGTTTGCTCACACAATCATCAGCATCTACAAGCATGGTGTGTGAAGGGTCAAATCTCTCAGCATAGGTCAGCCCAAATGAAACCTTTTGTAGCTTATCTCGAAGTTTGTCATCCAAAACATCCAATCTGGGTGGATCAAAGCTTACTGGCACATATTCAATGCTACTATGGCTAAACTTAATGTCAGGAATCTCATGGCAAGCAATCACCACTTTGAAGTTGGGTGATGTTTGGTTGCAGATTGATTTTATACATCTTTCAAAAAGCTGAGAAACTCTTTCCCACGAATTAGAAACGCTTGAACTTTTGAGAGGAACAACAAAAACAAGCATAAGAACTTAGTTTTCTAAGTGGCATCTCTTAAAACCAGCACCCGGTGTCAGCTTTCTGCTTGTTAACTGTAGTTTTTAGGCAGCGATACTGATTATTAAAGAGCAAACCATTTAAAAAGTTTAGTTGCCCTTGTTACATTCTCGATTTATGTTCAGTATCAACCCACAAAACTCTGGTACCTAGTACTAAATCTCTATGTCTCGCTCGAAAGCGCTGCAATATTACGTTGCTGCTCGTTTGTTTTTAGCTCCTTTGATGCTCTGGACCATCACTACAGTTGTGTTTCTGTTGCTACGGGCTACTCCTGGTGATGCCGTAGATGTGATTTTGGGGCCGAGAGCACCAGAGGCCGCAAAAGTAGCCTTACGGCAACAGTTAGGGTTGGATTTGCCTCTTTGGCAGCAGTATCTCAACTACTTAGGCGATTTGCTACGTCTAGATCTGGGCACTTCGTTAACTGTCCGAGGCCAATCGGTATGGGAAATCATTCAAGCTTATTTCCCCGCCACGGTGGAGTTAGCGGTCTTTAGCATGGCGATCGCGTTGCTAGTTGGCGTTAGCGTTGGCATTCTCTCAGCTTCCAAGCCAGATACTGTGTTTGATGCGGGTGGGCGGTTGTTCGGCATCATTACCTATTCGGTGCCCCTGTTCTGGGCAGGCATGTTGTTGCAACTTATTTTTGCAGTGCAACTCCGTTGGTTTCCGATTGGGAGCCGTTTTCCAATCACGGTACCAGTACCACAAGGGCCAACTGGACTCTACACAGTGGACAGTCTTCTCAGCGGCAACCTCGCGCAGTTTGGAGTTGCGCTTTACTATCTCACTTTGCCTTGCCTCACCTTAGGAATTTTACTCAGTGGTATTTTTGAGCGGATGGTGCGAGTGAATCTCAAGCAAACCCTGAAAGCAGATTATGTAGAAGCTGCCAGAGCTAGGGGGATTTCTGAAGGTAAAGTTTTGTGGTCGCACGCCCTCAAAAATGCCTTGATTCCTGTGATCACGGTCTTAGGATTGACTCTCGCTGCGATGCTAGGGGGTGCCATTTTGACAGAAGTGACGTTCTCTTGGCCAGGGTTAGCCAACCGCTTGTATGAGGCGATCAATCAGCGAGATTATCCTACAGTGCAAGGCATTGTGGTATTTTTTGCGGCGATCGTTGTCTTGGCTAGTATCGCGATCGATCTCTTAAATGCCTATGTTGATCCTCGGATTCGCTACTAGGGTTCGTCTGAGTTAAGAATCTCCCTCAAATGGCTGAACTAAGTCGAATTAGATTTACAACTGAAGTAGGTAGAAACATCATTCTGCCAGGCCGAGACCGCAGTAATTTCACCCTTGCAGCTCGTCCTGTTGCAGGAGGCAAGAGTTTGGCAGTTAAGCGAGATTAGATATAGAGCCAAGCGTTCCTTGGAGGCAAGGAATATGAAACGAGAACTGTTAGCAGCCACTGCATTATTGACAACTTTGTGGATGGCTATGCCAGCCCAAGCTGAAGACCCTGACCATGTTAAGCAACTCCTAAGCACCAAAGTTTGCAGTGGGTGTAATCTCACGGGTGCTGACTTGAGAGGCGCCAATTTGACAGGTGCTCATCTACTAGGCGCTGACCTAAGAGGTGCAAACTTACAAAGGGCATTGCTGAACCGTGCCAATTTGGAAGGGTCTGACCTCACAGGCGCTAATTTGCAAGGAGCTAACTTGGCAGGAGCCTTTGCTAGTGATGCTGTCTTTGACCAAGCCAATTTGAATCTCGCGAACCTTGCCAGTGCTCAGCTCCATCACGCCAACATGCAAGGTGCCACGATTAATGGAGCCAACTTAGCTGGTACGCAGCTCTTTGGCACCAACCTCAACATTGGTGGTGAATAAGGCGAACCTCAATCAGGTTAGTCGTTTGCCAACCCTAGTTCCTCATGCCTTAGCCTTACGGATTCGTTTGTGATTCAGGTTGAGGCTGATTAGCTAGCTCGATTTGCTTAGTGAAATAATCTTGCTGGTGGTTAAGTTGCTGAGCTAGGGTGAGACCTTGCTGGAAGGCCGCAACTGCTTGGGCGTATTCTTTACGAGCTGTGTGAATTTGGCCCAGCTTGTCGTAAGCATTCATTCTGCCGTAGACATTGTAGGACTGGGCTTCTACATCTACTAAAAACCCATAGATATGTAGGGCTTTGTCTAGCTCATTTTGCGCTTGGTAAAGTTCGCCCAAACGTTTCAAAGCTTCGCTGGCATGAGCGAATTGTTGTAGGGATTGGGCTAGAAGATAAGTGGCTTGATAGTTTTCTATGGCTTGATTAAGTTGCCCTAGAGCTTGATAATTGGCAGCGATCGCTAGCTTTAATCTGGGTACTTGAGTGGCATCTTGAGCTTGGTAAAGATTAATCAGTTCTTGCTGAACAACGATCGCGGGCTCTGGTTGTTTGCCTTGTTCGTAGATGTAGGCAAGCTGTTGGAGTAGGCTAGTTTCAGTCAAGGTTCGGCTAGGAGTGGCTCCTGGGAGGGTTCCTCGATTGCGAACCAAAGTCAGGAGTTGTTGATAGGTAGTAGCTGCATTGTTGTAGGAAAACCAGTTGACGTGAAGCTGACCAATAGTATCGAGGGTACTAGCTTCTGCCGCTAAGTCTTGCTGCTGGCGCACGATCGCCAAAGTTTGTTCGTGCACAGTCACAGCTAAATCTTTTGCTCGCAGCTGCTGATAAGCTTGCCCCAGCGATCGCAAAAGTTCCAAATTATTAGAAGATTGAGCTTGCTGTTGAATGGCTTGCAGTCGCTCAGAAATTTGTCTGACATCGGTGGTGCGGTTCTCTTCCCAAGCTATGCTACCCACTCGGTTCAACGCTGCTACTTCTTCCAATAAACCCAACGCTCGTCGCAGGCGTAACTCTCGGTACCAGATTTCAAAAGCGCTTTCCAGTTGTCCTGAGCGGAATTGCGCAGTGGCTTGAGCGTTAAGTTCATCCAAGGCCGTTCTTAGGGTTTGCTGCTCCTGATCCGTCAGAGGGCGATCGCTCGTGGCTGTGGGTAACAAAGGATCGGCAAGTTTCAGCTCTAAAGGATTCGGCGGAAATTCATCAGGCTGGGTTGCTTTCTTGGCGGTGGCACTAGGGGCATAGCTACTCAGACCAAGCACAACTAGAGCTGCAATGATGCTGCCACGCTGCAATAGTTTGGGCGATCGCAGCCATACAGTAAGGCTGGCTAACCGCTTGAGGGAACCGAAGGGTAAAGTCATGGCTGAATTGTGTTGCCGCATCCTAAGTTAAAGCACGCATCTATATAAAGAGCAGAATCTAATTTTGGCCTGAAAGTTTCAGCTTTGGCACTTGATTCAATCCGGAGACAGCTAAATTTAGCGTGGTTAAGTTCAGCTATCTTTAGGTAAGCTGTAGGAATTTTTAACAAAACGCCTTAAAGTGCTGGGATGGCATGGGATAATGGGCACTTATTCGTGCTACAGGTCATGCTATTTCCTGAAGAGTTGAAATTCTTGACACCCTAATCACTGAGGACTACGACTCAAAGACCTGGATAGATAATCCACGAATGCAGATATAGTTACCATCCGTAAAGGTAGTTGTCAGCGCTCTAGGACGGGTGCTTGACTTAAACACTGAAAATTTTGGTTGCACACATACGAGCGTGACGAGTGAGGATAGCGTGAAGATTTTGATTGTTGGCAATGGGGGGCGTGAGCATGCCTTAGCCTGGAAACTCTTGCAATCTGACCGTGTGAAGCAGATTGTTTGTGTTCCCGGAAATGGTGGTACTGCGACCTTAAATCGTTGTCAAAATCTGCCCTTGCAAGTAGAGGACTTTGCGGGGATGGCTCGCTTTGCGCTAGTTCATAATATTTCTCTGGTGGTAGTGGGTCCTGAGCTGCCCTTATCTTTAGGAATTACAGATTATCTACGACAACAAAATATCAAGGTATTTGGGCCGACTCAGGCAGGAGCCCAAATTGAATCGAGTAAAGCTTGGGCCAAAGATTTGATGGCCGAGGCAGGCATTCCAACCGCGCAGGCGGCTGTATTTACGGAAGCAGAACCTGCCCAGGCCTATGTGGCGGCTCAAGGTGCCCCGATTGTGGTCAAGGCAGATGGTTTGGCAGCAGGGAAAGGAGTCACGGTAGCCATGACTGTCGAGGAGGCTCAAGCCGCGATCGCCGCAGCCTTTGATGGTCAGTTTGGCGCGGCGGGTCATCGCGTCGTGATTGAAGAATTTATGACAGGGCAAGAAGTCTCTGTGTTGGCCTTAACCGATGGCTTGACGATTCGGCCCCTGCTCCCGGCGCAAGACCACAAGCGCATTGGCGATGGTGACACTGGAGCGAATACTGGAGGCATGGGAGCCTACGCCCCAGCGCCAATTATGACCCCAGAATTGATGCGCCGAGTTCAGCAAGAAGTTTTGGATCCTGCGATCGCCACCCTACGGCAACGCGGCATTGACTACCGAGGTGTGCTGTATGCAGGGCTGATGATTACCCCTGAGGGCGAAACTAAGGTGGTGGAATTTAATTGCCGCTTTGGTGATCCAGAAACTCAAACGATTCTGCCACTGTTAGAAACTCCCCTAGAAGATCTGCTGATGGCTTGTGCTCAGCAACGCCTGCGAGAGATGCCTCCGATCGCTTGGAAATCCGGTGCTTCGGCCTGTGTCGTGATGGCGGCGGGGGGTTATCCGGGTACCTATCAGAAAGGCCAAGTGATTACTGGAATGGATGATGCCGAAAGCATCGGAGCGGTGGTCTTCCATGCAGGTACCCAACTCAAGCACCAAAAAATCTTGAGTGATGGGGGTCGGGTCTTGGGTGTGACGGCGATTGGGGACACCTTTGATCAAGCGATCGCGAATGCCTACGAAGCGGTAGAGCGAATTCAATTTGAAGGAGCTTACTACCGTCGCGATATCGGGCATCGGGTCCGCACAGCTAGCTCTTCACTGAGCTGATAATTTCCCCAATTTCAGTCTGAGAAATCTGGCTAGAGGGCAGAGCTACCTTGAGAAACAGATCTCCTCAAGGAACATGTATAAAATATAGGTACTTGAGCGCTTCTATTAGAACTGTAGCTGTGAAGACAGGAAGTTCTGGGAAGCCTTAAGGAGTGCTACTGTCCTCGTTGCGTAGATTAACCTTGCTAGCGCTTTGTAAAACAATTAGAGAAGTCTTGGCTCGCTGGTGGTCTGAGTTCACGCTCCAGACCAAACTGATGGCGGCTGCTACCTTGGTGGTGTCACTAATTATGAGTGGCCTCACCTTCTGGGCAGTGAATACCATTCAGCAAGATGCCCGGTTGAATGATACTCGCTTTGGTCGGGATTTAGGGCTATTACTGGCAGCCAACGTTGCGCCTCTAATTGCAGACGATAACCGGACAGAGCTGGCTCGCTTTACTCATCGCTTCTACAGCAGCACTTCTAGCATTCGCTACATGCTCTATGCCGACGAGGATGGCAACATCTTTTTTGGCATTCCCTTTTCTGAATCGGAAGTGCAGAACTCGCTGACCATTCGGCGACGCATTCAGTTACCCGATAACTATGCTGAACATTCGGAACTCCCCATGGTGCGGCAACACCTCACCCCTGACGGGGAAGTGACCGATGTCTTTGTGCCGTTGTTGCATGAAGGCAAATATCTGGGAGTTCTAGCGATCGGCATTAACCCCAACCCGACTGTAGTGGTTTCTTCCAATCTGACTCGTGACGTGACGATCGCGGTCTTTGTCTCGATTTGGGTCATGGTGATTTTGGGAGCGGTGTTTAATGCCCTCACCATTACAAAACCCATTAAAGAATTGCTAGTAGGTGTCAAAAATATTGCAGCTGGCAACTTTAGGCAGCGGATAGATTTGCCTCTAGGCGGGGAGCTGGGTGAATTAATTCTCAGCTTCAACGACATGGCAGAGCGCTTAGAGCGCTATGAAGAACAGAATATCGAGGAACTGACAGCCGAAAAAGCGAAACTGGAAACCCTAGTTTCAACCATTGCCGATGGTGCGGTTCTGCTCGATTCCAGTATGCATGTCGTCTTAGTGAACCCTACAGCTCGGCGCATTTTCGGCTGGGACGGCAAAAACTTGATTGGGGCTAATGTGCTGCACCATTTACCAGCTTCGGTGCAAGTCGAGTTAAATCGGCCTCTGTATCAGTTGACGGCAGGCGATCGCGAAGGAGCAGAATTCCGCATTACCCTACTAGAGCCAACTAGCCGTACCGTTCGGATTTTGCTTACGACTGTCTTTGATCAATATCGTGAGACTGTCAAAGGGGTAGCGATCACGGTTCAAGACATTACCCGTGAAGTGGAGCTGAATGAAGCTAAGAGCCAGTTCATCAGCAACGTTTCTCACGAATTGAGAACCCCCCTATTCAACATCAAATCGTTTATTGAAACCTTGCATGAGTACGGGGAAGAACTCACCGAAGAAGAGCGGTGCGAGTTCTTAGAAACTGCCAATCGAGAAACCGATCGCTTGACTCGTTTGGTCAACGATGTGTTGGATTTATCGCGTCTAGAATCTTGTAAACGCTATCACTTCGAGGCCGTAGATGTCAGTCAACCCATTGAGCAGACCCTACGAACTTATCAGCTCAATGCCAGAGACAAAGGCATCGAACTCAGCCACGAAATTGAACCAGACCTACCAGCAGTTGTGGGTAACTACGATTTACTGCTGCAAGTGTTTGCCAATCTAGTCGGTAATGCACTGAAGTTTACTGAATCTGGTGGCAAAGTCGCGATTCGAGCTTATGTGCTTCAGTCGCAGTTCCGGTTGAAATCAGTTGCCTTACAAAACCAACCTCGGACTGTTCGGATTGAAATATCTGATACGGGAATTGGCATTGATCAAGAAGATCAAGAGGCAATTTTCGACCGTTTCTTCCGAGTTGAAAACCGAGTTCACACTCTGGAAGGGACAGGTTTAGGTCTGTCGATTGTGCGAAATATTATTGAAAAACACTACAGCGCCGTACATCTGGTGAGTGAAGTCGGTGTGGGAACGACCTTCTGGTTTGACTTGGCTGTCTTTCAAGAAGCAGCCTCGTTACTTGGAAGTTTACCGGCGGTGGACCACACAACTGATGCGAATGTGGCATCTGTACCTGCGACTCTACCTTAAACTCCTTCCTAGGGCTACGATAAGCGTGCTGTCCGTAGAAACGTGAATTCAATCTTGAATCACCTACAAAGACAGGAGTAAGCTAGCCACCACTAAACCAACGAGTGCTAACCAACCAGCATTGCGCTTGATCCAAGTTTTGAGCTGACTGAGGCCAGAGGTTTGATTGGTGTAGCTTTTACTTGAGCTGAGAGTGGCATAGCTTTGGGCGCGATCTTGATAGAGTGTGCACTCTTTCGCGTAAGGTCGTTGAGGAAAATTGCAAGTGTCATCGTCGTGATAAGTGCAAGTGTCACATAAATAAGTAGCTTCATCAGCTCGATATAACGGAATCCCAGGATGTCCGTGAGCTTTCAACGCCAGGTGGCATTGAGGACAGGTGATAGCTTGTGAAGTAACAGTTTGATGACAGCGAGGGCATTCAGGCATTGGAGCAGAGAAGGTTCGGGTCTTCTTCGTATGCTAGCCTAAGCGCTACAGCGCCTTGAGGGAATTCGAAGGAGATCGTCTCTTATGACTGCGGAAATTTCCGCACCTGATACTCCCCCGCTTCAATGATGGGGTAGCTGCCAGCTAGTTGTTGGGCGAATTGCTGCTCTATGGCTGCTAAGCGATCGCTAGGCACAGATTTCCAAGCCTCTCTACTAGCCCAGCGGATCACCAAAATAACTTCGGTAGAGTTATCCGGATTGATCCAAACTTCCTTGCCTAAAAACCCAGGATACTCAGAGAGAAACGCAGTCCAAATTTCGGCATCTTTTTGGATGTACTGCTCTCGCATTTCAGGAGCAACCTTGATTTTGAGCCACTCGATCACCATAAACAAGCCAGTCTAATGTTTCCTGTAGAGTAATTTAATCCATCTAAGTCGTCGTTGATGGCCACAAAGTAACGAGTGAGTCTAGCAAACTCAAGTCCCACAACCTACACCTAAAGACGGCAAGTAGTTTTTTGTTGGCCAAAGCAGGTTAGGAACGCTTTAGATTTGACAGAATAAAGCTGTAGGCTGGGTTCAGTCAGGTTTGAAGAATAACACTAAAACTTCATTAATTACACAAAAGCCTACATTTACGACTTTGCAATCGCACAACTCTGAGAAATCGCATGGACAACAATAATTTCATTAAGCAGCTACTGATGATTGGAGTAGGTACAACCTCTCTAGTAGCAGAAAAACTAAGGGAGGTCAGCGATGAATGGGTGAGAACAGGACAACTCAATCCTGAGCAAGCAAAGAGGTTTGCAGATGACTTGATGACTCATCTCAAGTCGGAGCAGGGCAATTTAGACGCTCAGATGCAGCGACAGCTTCGTAACGTTTTGCAGGATCTGGGTGTGCCTAAGCAATCTGAAATGGATGAGCTACGGGGGCGGCTTGATCGCTTGGAGCGGCAAGTGCGGGATTTAGAAAATAAGTCGTGGCGCTAAAGTGGGCGATCGCAGTATTCAACTCAGAGCTTAAACTGAAAAGCATACGCTAACCTGAAACAGCACTGGATGCTGGCTGCAAAGTTAGTTGTATTTTCGATGCTAGGAGGAATTGAATTTTGCGAGAGATTTTAATTAGCTTGGGACTGATGCTAGCTTGCTGTGTACTGCTAGTCGTCACGCAGATTAGTGGTCGCAGTTCCGCGATCGCTGGGGAGTTGCAAAACACTCAACCCCAACCAGCAGTATCACAAACAGTGAGCAACAGCTTAATTGCGCAGAATCCCCTATCTAACAACGCAGAGAAGTCCGAAAATACTGAGGTGGTAATGGATAGTAATGATGTCGTCACAACTCCTTCAGGGTTGCAGTACACCGAAATAGAAGCAGGAACTGGAGCAACTCCTCAGACTGGACAAACTGTCGTAGTGCACTACACAGGCACTTTAGAAGACGGCACAAAATTTGATAGCTCTCGCGATCGCGGTCAACCCTTCCGCTTCAAGATTGGAGTTGGTCAAGTCATCAAGGGTTGGGATGAAGGCGTAGGCACTATGAAGGTTGGTGGCCGTCGCAAGCTCGTGATTCCTGCCGAGTTGGGTTATGGTGCCCGTGGTGCTGGCGGTGTGATTCCACCTAACGCCACCTTGATTTTTGATGTTGAGCTGCTGAAAATCAGCTAATTCTTGGCAAGTTTTTTCATTTGAGCTGACCTCTTCCCAAATCTCTCCCAAGCTGAAAAGCCTGTCGAGCCTAGGGGAGGGGTTGGGGTTTAGGTTTTAGGTTTCGAGAAACTATTGGTTTCATCACTTCATCTGCCCAAGCAATTCCTCTAGAGTAGAGGCCATTGCATCGGTGCTGTAGTGTTCTACGCACTTTTGCCGCGCCTTCAAACCTAATTGGCAAGCTGCCTCCCAGTCCTGAAAGATGGCTCGAAGTTGCTCAGCAATTTGTTCTGGAGAATTAGGCTCGACTAGGTATCCAACTCCAGCCAAAATAGTCGGAATATCACCAACCTTGGTAGACAAAATTGGCTTTGCCATTGCCATACCGTCGGTTAGCTTGAGCGGGAATTGCGCCTTTGCCGTTGGTGTATCCCGCTGTGGCACCACCACCACATGAGCCGCCGCAACAATTTCAGGCATTTGCTCAACTGGGTATCTCGGCAATTGAATAATCCATTGTCCCCAGCGCTCAACCAGTTGGCGATCGTAGTCGTCTGGTCTACGGCCACCCACCATCACGAGTCTTAGATCTGGCTCGTTCAACTTCTCTAAGGCCAGGAGAACATCCTCCAAACCTTTGTGAGGACGGGGTGTTCCAGGAAACATCAACACTCGGTATCCTGACAGACCGTAGCGCTCCCGGCTCGTCTCAGGGTCAAATTTTTCAGGATTAAATAAAGCCGTGTCTTTCCCATTGGGTAGGTAGATGCCGCCAAACCGATTTTGGAGAAACTGAGTGTCTACAGTAATGGCATTCGCCCGACTGACCAGATTCTCGCTCCATTTCAAATACAAGGGGTGTTCTGGCTGTCTTAATGCCCCTTCCGGCTTCAACACATCCCTCGCCAGCTGTTTCACCGTAGGACGGTAAGCCCATTTGTCGCCGCCGTACCAGCTTAGCTCCCAGTCATCAATATCTAAGACAACTGGACGCTTAGAAAATAATTGCTTCAATAAAGCCATACCAAAGCTGGTGGGCCTGGGCTTGACGGCGTAAATAATATCCCCATTCACCTGATCAAGCAGTTGCTTGGCTGGACTCAGTAGCCTTGGATAATTACAGCCAGGAAATGCATGAACTGGGAGGCCAATGGGTGGATTGGGGTAGATGGATGGACCAAAGAGAAACCCAACAACTTCTACGTCATAATCAAGTTTTTGTAGAACTTGGCTCAACAAATAAGCCCTTGTCACTCCACCCCCTGATAGGTCGGGTGTAATGACAGAAATTTTCTGGCGATTTTTAGCGGGTTGGGGGCTCAAGAGTGTAGAAGGATGGAATACAGTGATGCTACCAGAAGATTTAGTCGGCTAGTTTGAGGCGACCCGTTTGCAGATAATCAAAAATTAAGTTAATCTGCCGTCGGTCTTCAGAAGAAAGCTTAGAGTCGGAAAGAATTACAGAAGTTAATTGCAAATGCTCTCGGCGGCTTAGCTGTCCAGCTTGAATAATTTGCTCTGTAATTGTTTTTATGCTTAGGCTTGATTTACTTTGCGCTGTCCACACCATGAGTATGACTTGTCCTGATACGTCTAATAACGTTTGGCTGAGGCAGTCCTCATAAAACTATTGTCATAGCTTTATCTCAGCGGTTTGGCAAAGCTGCAATGAGCACACAATGAAGACTTAGTGAATTTGTGTAAATCTCTCTCATCAAGGTGTGAGTTAATTGCCGCCCATCGCTGCCCATCGTTAAGTAGTCAAATTCCTTGAGTCGCTTGAGGGACACTTAAGCCTAAAGTGTCTTTCAATTCTGGGAAACCAATGAAAAAATGGACGGATGCAAGTTTATCGACTCCCAGCCCTCTCCGATAATTATATTTTTGTCCTGCATGCTCCTGCCCAGGGGATAGCAGCAGTGATAGACCCAGCAGAGTCGCAGCCAGTTTTAAAGTGCTTGGCTCAGCTTGGTGCAGAATTAGTAGCGATTTTTAATACTCACCATCATGGGGATCATGTGGGTGGAAATGCAGAACTGCTACGCAAATTTCCCACCTCGACCGTGTATGGAGGGGAGGGCGATCGCGGACGCATTCCAGGACAACACAAGTTTCTGCAAGAAGGCGATCGTGTTCCATTTGGAGACCAAGAAGCAGAAGTGTTGTTTGTGCCAGGGCATACCCGCGCCCACATCGCCTATTACTTTCCACCTACCAACCCCGAGGACGCAGGAGAGCTATTTTGTGGGGATACACTTTTTGCAGGCGGTTGTGGTCGCTTGTTTGAGGGGACTCCGGCGCAAATGGTGCAATCTTTAAGCAAGTTGCGAGCTTTGCCAGACAACACCAGGGTTTGGTGCGCCCATGAATATACTCTAAAGAATTTACAGTTTGCCTTAAGCGTGGAGAGCGCTAACTTAGATTTGCAAACCCGCTTAGCTGAGGTCGAAGCAATGCGTCAGCGTTCGGAAGCGACTGTACCCTCAAATTTGGGTTTGGAAAAACGCACAAATCCTTTCCTGCGCTGGGATGTGCCCCGTATTCAACAAGCCGTCAAGATGGCTGAGCAAGTGGAAACTTTTGCGCGTTTACGGCAACTTAAGGAGCAGTTTTAGAGAATAGTGGCACCTGTACTAAAGGTGACTGGGCAAAACGAAATGTGAGGGGATGCTAGGAGTTGACAGAAATTAGATGGTCGCTAAACTTGCGATCGCTCCTCACATTTCGATACGATAAAGTGTTCTGACGACAGCGACAACACCTCCCAAGGTACGCACAGTTAATCACAGGAAAGATCATGGCGAAACGTGTTCAGTTAGTTTTAAATCGGGATGTTAGCAAGCTAGGGAGAACAGGTGATCTGGTAGAAGTCGCTCCCGGCTACGCCCGCAATTACTTGATTCCTCAAGGCTTTGCTGTTAAGACCAACCCTGGCATTCTTAAGCAAGTAGAGCGTCGTAAAGAGAAAGAGCGTGTGCTATTGCTGGAACAAAAGCAGCAAGCTGAAACGCAAAAAGCAGTTCTAGAGAAGGCAACTCGTCTCACCATTCAGAAGCAGGTGGGTGAAGGCGATGCCATCTTCGGTACGGTTACAGCTCGTGAAGTCGTAGAAGCAATTCAGGCAGCGACAGGTGAAGATGTCGATCGCCGCGAAATTTCTCTACCCGACATTAATAAAGTTGGAACTTACAGAGCAGAAATCAAACTGCATCCTGATGTGAGCGCTGTAGTAGAGATTGAAGTCGTTGCTAGCTAATTCTGGTTAGCTAATTCTTGCCGCTTGGCGTCGGTAGAATTCTGATATACATAACAGGCTAGTGTGTGAGGCCCCATAGAGGCTGCAACTGACCAGTTTTGTTCTTCAGTGTAGGACGGGTGAGTCAGCTACTCATCCGTCTCATTTGATCCAAACCTTTTTACAGTTGTCCCTGTTATGGTTCACGACTTAAGTTTCCAACCGCTGAGCGATCGCCTGCCCCCGCAAAACATTGATGCGGAAGAAGCCATCTTAGGTGGTATCTTGCTCGACCCAGAAGCTATCAATCGAGTGATTGATATTCTGCGGCCTGAGGCGTTTTACATTAGTGCGCATCAAGAAATCTATCGAACAGCGGTCACGCTCCATAGCCAAGGTAAGCCGACCGACCTCATGAGCCTCACAAGTTGGCTGCAAGATCACAGCCTGCTAGAAAAAGTAGGCGGGCAAAGCCGACTTGCTCAACTAGTAGATCGCACGATCAGCGCCGTCAACATTGATCAGTATGCCTCCCTGGTCATGGATAAGTTCTTGCGCCGCAAGTTGATTCAAGTTGGCACAGAGATCGCGCAACTCGGTTATGAAACTAATAGCGAACTAGTCAAGATCCTCGATCAATCCGAGCAAAAAGTTTTCAGCATTACTCAAGACCGCCCGCAACAAGGTCTAGTCCCCACTTCCGATATTCTCACAGACACTTTCTCCGACATTGAAAGCCGCTCTTTAGGCATGGTGATGCCAGGGATCGCCTGTGGCTTTTATGACCTGGATGCCATGACCCAAGGTTTCCAGCGATCGGATTTGGTAATTGTGGCGGGTCGTCCGTCAATGGGGAAAACCAGCTTCGTCTTAAATATTGCTCGAAACATTTCCGCGTTTCACAAGCTACCTGTAGCAGTTTTTAGTTTGGAGATGTCCAAGGAGCAGTTGGTTTACCGCTTACTTTCCAGTGAGTCTCGCATTGAGAGCGGGCGTTTACGCTCTGGGCGGATCAGCCAGACTGAATGGGAACCTTTGGGGCACGCCATCAGCACGTTGTCACAACTAAATGTTTACATCGACGATACGCCGGACATCAGTGTGACCGAGATGCGCTCCAAGGCCCGTCGCTTGCAGGCAGAGAACGGAAAACCCTTGGGACTTATCTTGATCGATTACTTGCAGTTAATGGAGGGTAGCGGCTCAGACAACCGAGTTCAAGAGTTGTCGAAGGTCACTCGTGGCTTAAAGGGTTTAGCACGGGAACTCGGTGTTCCAGTAATTGCTCTGTCGCAGTTAAGCCGAGGGGTGGAATCTCGAACTAACAAGCGACCCATGATGTCCGACCTGAGGGAGTCGGGGTCGATTGAGCAAGACGCGGATTTGATTATGATGATTTACCGGGATGAGTACTATAACCCAGATACGCCCGATCGCGGAATTGCTGAGGTGATTATTACCAAGCATCGTAATGGTCCGGTGGGAACGGTAAAACTGCTATTTGAGCCGCAGTTCACCTGTTTTCGTAACTTGGCTTCCCCTAACCGCCCGTAAGGACAACTATTCTAGTTAAGTTAGCTATTGACTTTGCCGTCAGGCATTTTGGCTCCCTTGAGGTTGGCATTCATTAAATTGGTGCTACTGAGCTCGGCCCGGATCAAGTTGGCATCTGTCAGATTGGCGTAACTCAAATCGGCTCTCGCTAAATAGGCATCAATCAAGTTAGCATCAGTCAAGTTAGCATGGCGAAGGTTTGTACGGCTTAAGTCGGCTCGACTCAACTTCGCAGCACTGAGATTAGCTTGCTCTAATTTAGCCTTGCTCAGCTTGGTATCAGGCAAGATGGCGTTGTGTAGATTTGCGCCTGTTAGATCAACGTCGCATAATGTAGCTCGCTCCAGTTTGGCGTTGACCAAGTTTGCTCCGACTAGAATGGCACCGCTGAGTTGAGCCTCTGTGAGAAAAGCGCCACTGAGAATGGCACCTGTGAGATCTGCTTCACTCAGATCAACACCTCTTAACATAGCCTCGCTCAAGTTTGCGCCGCGCAGGTTCACTCTTGCTAGGTCGGCACCTGTTAAATTAACACCTCTCAGATCGGTTTTAGCTAAGTTTGCGCCTCTCAGATTAGCAACATATTGACGGTTCTCTTGGCGAAAATTAGCTCCTCGTAAACAGGCACCTGTGAGATTCGCACCGCTTAAGTTGGCATTGCGTAGATCCGCGTCGATTAAATTGGCATCGAGTAAATTAGCCAAAGTAATGTCAGCACTGCGTAGATCCGCAGCTTGCAAGCTAGCACCATGCAGATCAGTATCATGAAGGTTAGCTCGGTGTAGATCTGCTTGGTTGAGGTTAGTCCCACTCAGTTTTGTACCTATTAAGTTGGCTTGACTCAAATTAGCTCGACTGAGGTACGCAAAAATGAATGATGCACTCTGCAAATCACTTTTAGAGAGGTTGATTCCAATTAAATCAGCTCCGTTTAAGTTAATGCCGCTCAAACTCAAGGCGTTAAAGTCAAGCTCACCAGCAGCATATCGCCCAATTAATTCATCTGCGTTCATAGAAGTTACTTGTAATTATTTATGCCAAAGCCTCATCCTAATTAGCAATTTTATTTCAGCTTTGGGCTGATATTTTGGGAGTTAATATAGACGATAGTTCGCAGGTTTGATCTAAGTCATCTGGCGATCGCGCTTCATTCTTAAAAGCGGGTTTTGCTGTGGAAAGAAACTGACAAGTCTGCTCGGTCTCCACACCGGTATCAACATGGCCAGAAGTTAGGAGGGTTTCTTCAAAATTGAACTTAATTCTGGTTTGCTCAGGGGAGAAATGCTCTGAGTAAATTGGTGATGATATAGACGCAGCTGAACTTAGTTTCGGCTGGCGTTGTATGAGTGAATAAAAGGGTTTAACGCACTGAATGATGGCTCCCGCTGCCTGATTGTACTCATAAGGATCTTCTAAGCAGCTGGCAATGATCTCTAGCCGAGATTCAAGGGTGGACAGGGTTTCACATTGTTCAAATAGTTGTTGTAGTAAATAATCAAATTCACAAGCTTTGAGAGCTGACCAATCAGAAGCGCTAAAAGAGAACTTATGCTGAAGTACTGAAAAGAGCAAAATTTTGGCTCGAAGAGGATTGGTATATTTCATGATTTCAAGCCTTAGTTCAAAGGGATCATACGCACTTTGAGCTAGCTCTGCTTCTGTTCCTGGCGATCGCGCTAGCTGAGAAGCTGAATGTTGATCTATCGGTTGAGTGAAACTAGCTTCAGCTTGATTATTTGAAGGCAGAGCTACTGGGGCTGAATTAATGGATTGGCAGTAGAGGGCTTCAAGAGTCTGAGTGATTGTATCAGCAATTAAAAAGTAGTCTGCTTTCCGGTTTAAGGTATTAACAACATTGCTTAAAAGTAGTTTTAGATCAGTGATGGTGGCAGCGATCGCATGTAGCTCGCCAATTAAAACTTCTAGGGGTATTGCTTGTAGCTTGCTTGGATCATTCTCCCAATAATTCCTACAGACGCAAAGAATTAGCTTTTTGATCCGAATCTTCTCCGGTTGAGCTTCTAGATGGGAGGAAACTTGTGTGTAACAAGTTAACTCTGTCGAATAAGCTTTTTGAGTTGGTTGAGGCTCAACCACTAAATTTGTCTGCTCAGTGTGAATAACTATTTGTGTATCGCCGTTGTCACTCATTAACTGAGTTGAAGCTGACTTCTCAGGATATAAAGTACTGAAACAATTAATAATACTACTCGCAACTAGAGAATATTTGGTTTGGCGATTAAGGGTTCTTACAATACTGTTAAGTATTAACTCTAGACTCTCTAGAGTTGGTGCTAGCTCCAAAGACTCTTCGATTAACTCTTGCCAGTGATATTGCTGGAGCTGATCTAAGTTATTCTCCCAAATATTTTTGCAAATATAAGTGAGGATTTTTTTGATTCTAATTGAGTTTTTGTCTTGAGCAAGCCTATCAGCGACTCTAAGTGCCTCTTGCTGCTTTGAGGTAATATTTGACTCTAATGAAATCTCAGAATAAAGACTTTTGATTTTTTGGAAAATAAGATTGGCAATTAAACTGTACTCTGCTGGTTTGCTCAAACCTTGAGCGACCCTGTTTAGATGAGAATTGAGCGCGCTGGAAGTCGGATGAAGGCTAACTAATTCTTGAATGAGATTTTTTAGAGAATGAGAGTTGATAATATCTAAATTGTTTTCCCAAACATTTTTGCAAATATAAAAAATTAGCTTTTTAATCCGAATTGAGTTTGGATGCTGTTCTAGGTCATGGGCGATCGAATGTAGCAGCTCTGTATTTGCCATGATTTCTGTTTGGAAAAATGCACCTAAGCGAGCCGAGACAGCTCAAGGGAGAACTTTAACGGAATTCTTTACCTTAAGCATGCCCAGTTACTTAGATGAACTTGGTACGTCACCAATAGGAGTTTATCTGGAATTAACTCCAGCTTTAGCAGTTGCAGTTTGACTACACCATCTCTTTAAAGTTTCCAGGGTTGTGCAAACCGCAACTACTGAATTTGTGGCTCCCTGTCTGGATTAGACTGTTAGTGAATCTCTTAAGTTTCGCTGAAGGTCAATGCTTGACCCCGGACTTCTGTGTTCAGCTTCCCGTGGTCATAAACCACTTGGCCTCCCACAATAGTCGTTACAGGCCAGCCTGTTAACTCCCAACCTTCAAAGGGACTCTAGCGACACTTGGTTTGAAGCGTTTCACGCCGTACTGGAGCGTAGTTTTCGAGGTCAACAAGTACGAGGTCAGCATCGTAACCTGGAGCGATCGCGCCTTTTTTCGGAATGCCATAAGCCTTGGCAACGGCTGTGGACATCCAATGAGCTACTTGGGCCACGGTACAGCGTCCCGCTTTAGCTTGAGTCAACATCAGAGGCAGTGAGGTTTCAACACCTGGCATGCCTGAAGGTGTGTTGGGGTAGGTTTGGGCTTTTTCTTCTAAGGTGTGTGGGGCGTGGTCAGTGGCAATAAAGTCAATTACGTCATCGAGTAAGGCTTGCCATAACACCTCATTGTCATGAGGCGATCGCCTGTAGCAAAGATGGACTCTAGGGCTGACTCTTGATCTACCAACAAAGGGCCATGCATCGACCCCATGAAAATCTTGATGCCACAAGCTGGTTGCGCCTCTAGTAAATCTGTGAGGTTGTCACCCGTTGCTCCGATAAAAAAGCCGTAATTCACCAAACACTTTTCTGCCGCTCGGCGCAGTTTATCGTCTAGCGCGGCTTAGTTAGTGGGCGGGGGTTGGGCATTTCTAGGAAAGAAGTAATGCCTCCCTGGGCACAGGCACAACTGGCGGTAAATCAATCTTCCTTGTGTTCCAAACCTGGTTCGCGGAAGTGAACCTGCGGGTCAATCACTCCTGGCAACAAAGTGAGTCCTTGAGCGTCTATTATTTCCTGGCTGACTGCGCTATTAATCGTATCGGAGAGGTCGGGTGCCACCTGAACAATAGTTCCTCCCTCGATTTGTACATCTCCTACCATGAGTTCACCGCTGGGTAGGAGCACTTGGGCCTGACGAATGAGTAAATGAGAGGCAGAATGCATGGCGCTAACCGTTTGTGAGATAAGCAACTGGCTAAGATAACGTAAATTGATGCGTGTCTAAATATCGATTTTTATGTCAGAGTTTTACAAGCTCCCCATCGTTACATGGCAGTATCAAACCCATTTGTTGGATTGAATTGATAGGCTGGTAGTCTGAGTAACGCTTATAACTCTGAATTGATACCGCTCTTTTCCTTGGTAAGTAAACACCTATGACTCGTGTGCAGAATCAAGCGTCTGACGAAAATACCCAACCACAAGTTGAAAATCCTTGGTTAGAGGGACTCAAAACAATTGGGCTGAGTGTCATTTTAGCTTTGGGAATTCGCACTTTCGTCGCTGAAGCGCGCTATATCCCCTCCGGGTCAATGCTGCCAACGCTACAAATCAACGATCGCTTGATTGTAGATAAATTAAGCTACCACTTCCATAGCTTAGAGCGAGGGGATATTGTCGTGTTCTCTCCAACTCAAACCTTAAAAGACCAAGGCTTTAAGGATGCATTCATCAAACGGGTGATTGGTCTACCGGGTGAGAAGGTAGAAGTTAAGGGAGGGCGAGTCTATATCAATGACCAACCGTTGCGAGAAGAGTACATTGACGAGAAACCTAGCTATCAGTGGGGACCAGTGCAGGTAGCTTCTGACTCTTATTTAGTGCTGGGCGATAACCGCAATAACAGCTATGACAGCCACTACTGGGGGTTTGTCCCTCGCGATCGCATCATTGGTCGAGCTGTAGTGCGTTTCTGGCCTCCTAACCGAGTTGGAGAGTTAGGCCAAGAGCCAGCTTATGAACTTAAGTCTGCTCAGTAATTCTTTAAGAACTAGGACACCAGGTTTGCACAATCTGACCAAGCAGCTCTTGACCCAACCAAGGTGTGTTGATAGATAAAGACTTAAGAGACTGCCCGTTCACCACCCAAGACTGACCGGGATCAAACAAAGCCAGTTCAGCAGATTGGCCAGGTGCGACTGTAGCGACAGGCTGTTGCAAACATTTGGTTGGATTGCTGCTGAGTACGCGCCAAAGCTCTAGCGCTGTCCATTCACCACTAGCGCCAAAGCGTTGCCATAGTAGTGGCAGTGCTAACTCTAAGCCGATCGCGCCTGGAGGAGCTTCGGCAAAAGCCACTGTTTTTTCTTCGTAGGCGTAAGGAGTGTGATCGATCGCGATCGCATCTAACACGCCTTGCTTCACCCCATCAATTAGAGCGGCTTGATCCGCTGGATTGCCTAATGGAGGCTCCAGCCGTAAGTTGGGGTCGTAGGTTTGAATCGCCTGACTATTGAGCAACAAATGCATCCAGGTGGTGCTAGCCGTAATGGGCAGACCCCGTTCCTTAGCCGCTTGAATCAATTCGACGCTACGGGCCGTCGAGACTCGCATGATATGCACAGGGGTGCCGATCGCTGCAACGAGTTCGAGGAGAGCCGCGATCGCAGTGGTTTCGGCGATCGCAGGACTTCCAGGCAAGCCAAAGCGAATTGATTCTGGTCCCTCTCGCATCACCCCATTCCCTGCGAGCTTGGGGTCACAAGGCCATAGGGCTACAGGTTTTTGCAATGGCTGGAGATATTCCAAGAGTCGCCGCAGAAGTCCATAACTAGATAAAGCTCGGCCATCGGCAAAACCCACAACGCCTGCTGCTAGCTCGGCTAGCTCGGTCATTTGTTGTCCTTGCACTCCTAGCGTCAAAGCGCCCCACGCCCGAACTTGGACTGGAAGCTGAAATTGTCGTTTGTCTTGCAACCAGGCGAGTCCAGCGGGATTATCTAGGGCGGGAGTTGTGTCAGGCAGGATATTTAGGCGCGTAAAGCCACCCGCGATCGCTGCCTGCTGCAAAGAACGTAGGGTTTCCCTGTCCTCAAATCCGGGCTCGCCAGAGTGGCTGTATAAATCGACTAACCCTGGCCCTAAGATCATGCCTCGGCTATCTCGGACCTGAGTATTGGCGGGCCACTCAGGGATAGAGTCTGCGATCGCCTCAATGTTGCCATCGACAATCAAGACATCGGCCACGCGATCGGTCATCGCCGCAGGATCTAAGACCCGGACTTGTTGGAGCAGTTCATTAGTCATGATGCCTTCGTACTTACAAAGCTCCTGCTGCCGTTTTGTCTAAAACTCCACCTGCTAGGTGAGACGTAATATTCATCGCTTGCAAGACAGGTTGCCCTGCTGGGCCTTTGGGGTAGTCAATCACACTCACCGCACCATTCCCTTGCTTGAAGTTCCAGAAGTTTTCTGGCCCTAAGCCCGCTACATGACACAAAATGGCCTTGTTGATGGCATCATGAGCCACCACCAATACGGTCTGGGGGGTGGGAGATGCAGCCGCTGTTTCGACAATGGCGTTCCAAGCTGCGATCGCCCGATCCCATACCTGTTGCAAGTTCTCACCCTCAGGCATTTGCACGGCTTCGGGGGTGGCTTGCCAGCGTTGCAACTCACCAGGAAACTCTGCCTCAATCTCTGACTCTAGCTTGCCTTCCCACAAACCATGACTGATTTCTTGCAAGGTACCGTCGAGCTTTAAATCAATGTTGGGGTGGTATTGCAGAATAATTTCTGCTGTTTCTTTGGGCCGCTGCATTGAGCTACTCACTGCCGCATCAATGCTAATGGAGCGCAAAAACTCAGCTGCTTGTCGAGCTTGTTCGCGCCCATTGTCATTGAGTGGGACATCAATTTGACCTTGGAAGCGCTTCTGTCGATTCCATTCCGTTTCTCCGTGCCGCACCAGTAAGAGGCGGGGCCCCTTTTGATCAGAGCGACGCTTGGGCAACGGTTCACCAAAGTGGGCGGTCAAGTTCAAAGACTCTACCTGCACAGGCGCGTCTAAGCCACCAGCAAAGTTCAACACAGTGATGCCGCAGTTAGATTGCTGCAAAGATTGGTAGCGATCGCAATCTAGACCAATGGCAGTGCTGATCAAAGCTCGATTAATGCCGCTATGAGCGACAACCAGAATTGTTTGGTCCCCATGCCGAGGTAAAACTTCTTGCCAAAACTGTCGAGCTTGTTCGTAAAGCGCTGGGACTGGAAAGAAATCAACTGTGCCGTTCGGTCCAGGGATTTCCATCCGTAGTTTATGCGGTTGGTCTCGCCACAACTGGATATCCTCGGGGAATTTAGCTTCGACCTCATCAAACAATATGCCTTCCCAGAGCACCAGATTAATTTCCTTGAGGTTGTCGGTTAGCTGGATTTCGGGAGGATAATGAGTAGCCGTCAGAAAGCAGGAAAGCGCTAGCTGAGCTGTTTCTTTCGCTCGTTTCAGCGGACTGCTATACACTGCATCGAAGGTGAGGCCACTCAAAGCTGCCCCAACTTTTTGAGCCGCAGCACGACCTGCTTCAGTTAAGGTTGATTGGTCACAATGACCCTGAACACGGCGCTCAACGTTATAGCTACTCTCGCCGTGGCGCACAAGAATGACACGAGTACTCAGGGCTTTATCCTCCAATCAAATCAGGGCAGGGGTGTCAGAAATAGAGCGAACGATCGCCAACATGCAGAGTCTTTATTAAAGACCCATACAAAAGAGATCAGAAGAATTTTACCCCGTCGAGGAGACGCGCTGGATCACGAAAGATACGGTCTACGCTGCTGTTTGTACTAGCCGCGATCGCCTATCTCTCCTGAGAAGCTGCTGGCTCTAACTGCTGATAGGCCGCGGAGCAGGACTAGCAATGAGATAATGCCTTTGAGGCTGATTAACATTGCACTTACATTCAGATCAAGCATTTAGATCAAGCTGAACGGGCTCATCACTCCAAATTGGGGGTGAAATCACTGCACTTGCTGCTGGGGAAGGGAATGAAACTGAAGCAATTGATTTTAGGGGTTCTGACGATTATTGCGATCGCTTTTATTGGCTTATCTTTAGCCCAAAGCTGGAGCCAGCCTCAAGTTCAGAGCCGTTTAGAACTCTATCAAACCAATCTGTTGCTGCACGCTTCCGAGTGGCAAGGCGATGCCAATAGCGATGTAGATCTCAAAGGCGCACGAGATAAATTGATTGGCGATGAACCCGTCAAAGCCGCTTTGAAACAGTACCAAGAAGCTCGCCAATCGGTGGCAGGCACTTTAGCCAAATTGGAAACGCGATCGCAGCCTACATTAGAAGGCCGCCCATTAGCCCGCACCTTGAAGCCAGAAACGCAGCCTAAAGTTGCTCCAGCCACAGAAACACCCGCTCCCAAAACTCAAGCCCAACAAAGCCAAGAACCTATCACTCAAATGACTCGCCTCATTCATGAGCTGGACTTGCGGTTAGGGGTTTTACAGGCCCAACAAGAACAAACCGATGCGGCTTTGGCAACTTGGAATCAGTTGATTGACAGGACTCAACCTAGTAGCCAATTCAGCAGTCTGGGTAAGACAGCAACGGCTTTAGTGGGTTTGTGGAGTACTCCTTCTAGCCTTCTACCCGATGCTGAACTGCAAATCAAACAAGAATTAGATGGCTGGTTTCGCTACCAAGCTCTGACGCGATTGTACAAATTGCAACAACGCCAAACGAGTCTCAGTGAACTGCAAACTACTGAACAAGACCTGGCTCAGCAAGCCGCTTTGAAGTTGTTACTCATTGCTGGAATTCCAGTGTTTGGCTTTTTGATTGGCATTGGCATTTTGGTCTATTTAGTTGTGCAATGGCTCGTAAAAGGTAAGCAAGCCTTGTTAGTGCAAAATGGAGCCTTGAGTTGGCCCACTCTTTGGAATGGCGAAACTATTTGGCAAGTTTTAGTCCTCTTTTTCGTAGGGCAATTTTTTGTCGGTCAAATTGCCTTGCCCTTGGGGCTGCAACTTTTAGGTATCAACCCTGCTAGCTTTGATAGTCGGACGCAAGCCATTTATATTCTGGCTGTGTATGCCTTGCTGGTAACTGTCGGACTCCTGGTTCTCTACAGCTCTTTGAAGCCATTCTTACCCTTGCCTGATGAAGACTACGAAGACTGGTTTCGCATCAATGGCGGAGGCAACTGGTTTTGGTGGGGATTGGGCGGTTATTTCATGGCTCTACCTCTAGTAATTTTGGTGTCCTTGATCAACCAACAGTTTTGGCAAGGACAGGGAGGTAGCAATCCCATTTTGCCGATTGTGTTAGAGGGCCGAGATAATGTGGCCTTGATCATCTTTTTCCTGACCGCCTCGGTCGCCGCTCCTTTGTTTGAAGAAGTGATGTTCCGGGGCTTCCTGCTGCCATCCTTGACCCGCTACGTGCCTGTCTGGGGAGCGATTACTATCAGTGCTTTTCTATTTGCCCTGGCTCACCTGAGCCTGTCAGAAATATTACCGCTGATGGTTTTGGGGATGGTGCTGGGGTTTGTCTACACGCGATCGCGCAATCTCCTTGCTCCCATGCTGATGCACAGCCTCTGGAATAGCGGCACTTTGCTGAGTCTCTTTATTCTGGGCAGTGGCTCAACTTAGGCTGAAGCATGCGGCTGAGCAATTAAAATTCCAAATTTGGGCTTGAGAGCAAAAAACTTAGCGGCTTTACGGCAATTTTTGGAGTCTTCGCCTACCCTCAAAGAAGAGATACCCATTTAGGTATCCCGTGATGGCGGTAGATCGAAAAGCTTATGCAACTGACTCCAGACCAAATTGTTGCAACTCCAAACTCCTCAGAAATTGTAACTTTAGAAGTTGCGGGGATGAAGTGTGCAGGCTGCGTCCGAACGGTAGAACAGCAACTCAGCCAACACCCTGGAGTGATTTCTGCCTCAGTCAACTTAGTAACTGAAGTCGCAACAGTTGAGTGTGCAGCAGGCATTGCTGATCCTGCTATTTTGGCTCAAGCAGTGACCGAGGCAGGCTTCCCGACACAACCGAGATTTGTAGCCGCCGAGAATGATGCTACTCCTGGGGTTGGTTCTACCTCGACAAGCTTTAGAGAACGACATCAACTCGAAATTCAACAACAAACCCGCCGAACTGCGATCGCAGGTTTACTCCTACTGCTGTCTGCGTTAGGCCACGTTGGACAATGGGGCTGGTTAACCCTTCCCATCCTCAGCAATATTTGGTTTCATTGGGGACTGGCAACAATAGCACTGGTAGGGCCAGGGCGGTTCATTTTGGTCGAAGGCTGGCGAGGGCTACGACGCAACGCCCCCAACATGAATACGCTCGTTGGTTTGGGCACCTTCACTGCTTACACCGCTAGTTGTATTGCTCTGTTCTTTCCCAGCTTGGGCTGGGAGTGTTTCTTTGATGAACCCGTGATGTTAGTGGGGTTTATCTTGTTAGGCCGTACGCTAGAGCAGCGAGCTAGAGGCCGAGCCGTTGCCGCTTTTGAGGCTTTGATCGCGCTTCAACCGCGCGTTGCTCGCCTGATCCCCCAACCCACCATTGATCCGGGCAATCAAACTGCGATCGCCTCACAGACCTGTGTAGATATTCCGGCGGAGCGAGTGCGGGTAGGGGAGTGGCTGCAAGTGCTACCGGGAGAAAAAATGCCTGTAGACGGCAAGTTGGTGGCTGGACAAACCACAGTCGATGAATCGATGCTGACCGGAGAAGCTTTACCCGTGCTCAAACAGCCTGGGGAGCTGGTCGCAGCAGGCACCCTGAATCAATCAGGGGCGATCGCCATCCAAGCCACGCGCACAGGCAAGGACACGACGCTGGCGCAAATCATTGCTCTGGTAGAAACGGCTCAAACTCGCAAAGCCCCGATCCAGCATTTAGCTGACACTGTGGCTGGGTATTTTACCTATACAGTCATGGCGATCGCGGCTGTCACCTTTGTCTTTTGGTACGGGATTGGCACTCACGTTTGGCCCGAAGTGCTAAGCCACCACATCGCGATCGCGTCCCTCACGACTCATGCTCATCTGATGCAGCAGAGCCACTTAGCAGACTTGCCGACGCAGACCTCACCATTGTTGTTAAGCCTCAAATTAGCGATCGCCGTGTTGGTCGTTGCCTGTCCCTGTGCTTTAGGTTTGGCGACTCCTACAGCAATCTTGGTGGGTTCTAGTTTGGGCGCTGAGCAGGGTCTGTTAATTCGGGGCGGAGATGTTCTGGAGCAAGTCCATCACCTCGACACCATCGTATTTGATAAAACTGGGACTCTGACTGCGGGTCAGCCGACTGTTACTGATTGCTTACCTCTAGTTACTGCTAACGCCAATCTTGAACCGCTCTCTCCTCAAGATTTATTACAGTTCGCTGCCACTGTGGAAAGTGGAGCCCGTCATCCCTTAGCTGCCGCAATCTTGCAACAAGCCCAAACTCAGAAGTTAGATCTTTTACCCGCTAAAGATTTCTACACGGAGCCAGGACGGGGAGTTTCGGCTTTAGTCAGCGATCGCTTAGTGGTGTTGGGTAATGCCGACTGGCTGAGACACCAAGGGATTGTGGTGAGTGACGTTGCTCAGGCTCAAGCAGAAGTATTAGCGCAAGCTGGCAAAACTGTGGTCTATGTTGCGATCGCAGGCACACTAGTTGGCTTAATTGCTGCTGTTGATCCTCTGCGGCCTGATGCCCATGCCACTGTCAAACAGTTACAACAAATGGGCTTGCGGGTTCACCTCTTAAGTGGCGATCGCCCCGAGGTTGCGGCTCTGATTGCCAAATCTGTGGGCATTGCTGCGGAAAACGTACAGTCTGGAATTCAGCCTGCGGAAAAAGCTGCCGCGATCGCTCAATTACAAAAACTCGGCCATCAAGTTGCAATGGTAGGCGATGGCATCAACGATGCTCCGGCACTGGCCCAAGCTGATATCGGTATTTCTTTGTATTCCGGTACAGATGTGGCTGTCGAGACCGCCGAAATTGTGCTGATGCGCGATCGCCTAATGGACGTTGTAAGATCAATTCGCCTGAGTCGCGCCACCTTTAAAAAAATTCGTCAGAACTTGTTCTGGGCTTTTGCTTACAACATCCTAGGGATTCCTCTCGCTGCGGGTACTTTCCTAGTGGCAACAGGGTTTGTTCTGAGCCCAGCGGCGGCGGGAGCAATGATGGCTTTTAGTTCTGTCAGTGTGGTAACAAATTCGCTTTTACTTCGTTATACCCAGTCTCCTCTCAAGGATGAAACGGGTGTCAAAGCTTAATTGAATTCTGATATTACAAGCGATTGTTAAAAACCTGAAATGTTTGTTTAAGAGCCATCAACCTCTATCTATTGATTCAAATGGGTAAACTAATTAAGACATGGCTACTATGAGTAATTTTTAGGCACAAACCTCTCAAACTTTCGTCAGGCTCTGCATTATAAGTTTTTTCTAGTTATTTGAAATTCAGCGTTATGGCTTCCGAACCTAAGCAAAATCATCTTTTGATTATTGAAGACGACAAGGGGCAAAGACACTTCACCCTTGATGGCTCGGTATACACGATTGGCAGAGATGTTAAATGTGACATCTGTCTTGCTTCACTATTTGTATCTCGACGGCACGCCACCTTAGTAAAGCTGCCCAAGGAAAATGGTAGCTACTTCTATCGGATTCAGGATGGCAGTCTCAAAGGCAAGCCTAGTGTGAATGGGTTGTTGGTCAATGGCCATAAGTTACAGGGACATGATCTGCAAAACAAAGACGTAGTGGTTTTTGGGCCTTCGGTTCGGATCATTTACTTTGTTTTGGAAGAAGATGCACTAGCCAACTTAGATCCTGACGATCTAGAGATCCCGGAATTCGACGTGACGCTGATTGATCCTAGGATGGTAGGCGTTGCTTCTGAAGATTGACGGCTAACTCCAAACCCTGCCACTTTGAATGGACCTGGCGTCATTTGCCAGTTATAACTGAAATAAATTCGTCCACTGCACCCACAACTTGGCGATGGCACCAGAACCGATCCAAAATCACTTATTAATCATTGAAGACGGCAAAGGTCGGCGCAAGTTTGTTCTTGGTAAATCTCTTTATTCAATTGGTCGAGATGTCGGGTGTGATATCCGTCTCTCTTCCTTATTTGTAGGCCGTCATCATGCGAACTTGATTCAAAAATCCCATGAGGATGGAAGCTGTTACTATCGAATCGTAGATGGTGATCTTGACGGTAAGCCTAGTGTGAATGGATTGCTGATCAACGGCCATAAGCTTCAAGGCCATGACCTAAAAAACGAAGATGTGGTTGTTTTTGGCCCTTGCGTCCGTGTAATCTACTTCATCCTAGAAGACGGCACCATTAACAGTTTTGACCCCGATACTTGGGACATCCCTGAATTTGATATCACTTTAATTGATCCCAAAATGGTGGGTGTTGCTCCTGAAGATTGAGAGGCGATCGCTGCCGTAGTCCCAAGAAATTGGCAGCGGTGACTCGTTATAGTTGCAGCATGCTTAAAGACCTATTACGACTCAATTAGGTCGATAATTAGGGAAAATAGGCTAGGATACAGGCACAATCCTGACTTATTCACTTGTTCACGGCACCACTTACTTGGCAATGGCACCAGAACCGCCCCAAAATCATTTATTAATTATTGATGACGACAAAGGCCGCCGAGAATTTGTTCTTAATAATCCCATTTATTCAATTGGTCGAGATGCTAAGTGTGACATTCGCTTAATTTCGCAGTTTGTCTCTCGTCGTCATGCCACTTTGGTACAGCTACCCCATGAAGATGGCACTTATTATTATCGAGTAGTTGATGGCAACCTTAAAGGTAAACCGAGCGCCAATGGCCTCTTAATTAATGGTCGTAAGCTACAAGCTCATGATTTGCGAAATGAAGATGAGATTGTATTTGGGCCACAAGTTAAAGCCGTTTATTACTTACTGAAGCAAGACGGGATGTCAACTGTGCCTCCCGATGAGTTTGACATTACACTGATTAGTCCTGGCATGATCGGTGATCCAGAAGAGCTGACTTGAAGCCGAGTCTAAGCCGCAATGGACGTTGTAATGGACTAATCAGAGCGTTTGATTTGGGGCTAGCCGCTCTAAGAAAAGCTACCCAGCAACGGCTTCAATTAATTGCCAATGCCGATTTTCCGCTACAGCTCGGCTGACAAGCTCATACATTTGGTGGCAGTGATTGTCGAGGTGCAAGGGTAGTTCTTCGTTCTTGATTACAAAATTCAGGCGAATTTCTCGCTCGGCAGCGACCGACTTATCAATTAGAACTTCTACCGTCACTAATTTAGAGAAGGAAACATGACCAGGGACTTCACGAGCCATCATGTAATCTCCAGTGTCATAAATGATGTCGAGATTGCAGGATTCCAGAATCTCAATCAGCAGATGCTGGAGATTGTTAACAGGAACTTCAACGGTAAACAGACAAGTATAGCGAGCCATAGGCAACCCCAGGCGTGGCAGTTTTAAGACCTTCTTATCATAACGTTCGCTAAGCATGGCTAAGTCATACTTAGGTTAGTAGCTATAACAAGACTCAAGCATAAAGGCCAATCGGGCTATTCAGATTTCAGGCTGCGTAAAAGCGAGAAGCTTTGTAGTGAGCCCAAATGTGAATTGGTTTGGCCTTTACCAGCTTCTAGCATACCAGCCTCCGATCCGGACAGAATGGTTCTAATTCAGAAAGTCGAGGTTAGGCGAAGCAACATCAAATCAATTTTTTCTGATGGAATGATCTTGCGTGCGCTGTCGGTCCCCAATTTCTGTTAGAGTGCATCGGGGCAAGGGTCAATGAATCAATTCGTGGAGTGGTCCTGCTAGTAACACTTCGAGCGGAATCTGGGTGCGGAGCAGGAGTCGTTCAATAGCAGCTTATGCAAGGTCGATTGATTGTTTTTGAAGGAGTTGAAGGCAGTGGGAAAACCACTCAAATGCTGCGATCGCAAGCATGGCTGCTGGAGAATCAATGTTTTCAGTCACTCAAAGAAGATTTAGCTCCACCCATACTGGTAACCCGGGAGCCAGGAGGGACAGAGCTGGGATTAGAGTTGCGGCAGTTATTGCTGGGCTATCAAGGTCAAGAAGCAATCCAAAATCGGGCCGAGTTGCTGCTGTATGCCGCCGATCGCGCTCAGCATGTAGATGGTTATTTAAAGCCGCAGCTAGCTCGAGGAGCCGTGATCTTATGCGATCGCTATACCGACTCCACGATCGCGTATCAAGGGTACGGGCGAGAGTTAGATTTAGCTTTAATTGATCAACTCAATCAAGCTGCAACGGGTGGACTGGAAAGTGATTTGACTTTATGGTTAGATGTGGATGCCGCCGTGGGTTTGGCTCGGATGCGACAGCGAGGTAACGCCGACCGGATGGAGCAAGCTGATTTAGCCTTTCATCAGCGAGTGCAGCAGGGCTTTCAGGCTTTACATCAGCAGTACCCAGAGCGGATTGTTCGCATTGATGCTAGTCAGAGTGAACAGGGAGTCGCCCACCAGATTCAACAGGTTCTCAGTCAGCGCTTAACGCAATGGTATCAACCGCTTTTGCACCCCTAATTGGACAATCGCAGGCTATAGAATTGCTGTATCAAGCGGTGCTCCAGCAGCGAGTCGCTCCTGCTTACTTGTTTGCAGGCCCTTCGGGTGTGGGGCGCAGCTTAGCGGCTCGGTGTTTTCTGGAGTCGTTGTTAGCGCTAGATGTACTCCCCGCTAAAAAACAGGGCTTGCAAAATCGGCTAGAACAAGGGAATCATCCTGATTTACTCTGGGTGCAGCCAACTTACCTGCATCAGGGAAAATTGTTGTCAGCAGCGGAAGCAGCCGCAGCAGGGCTGAAACGCAAAGCCCCTCCTCAAATTCGCCTTGATCAAGTGCGTCAGCTGGCTCAATTTTTGGGGCGTCCACCGATGGAATCAGCTCGCTCGGTTGTGGTGATTGAGCAGGCAGAAACGATGGCAGAAGCAGCGGCAAATGGCTTGCTGAAAACGCTAGAAGAGCCAGGGCCAGCGACGCTGATTTTGATTGCGCCGGGAGCCGAAGTACTATTGCCGACGTTGGTTTCTCGTTGCCAGCGGATTCCATTTTATCGGCTGAGCCCGGAAGCACTAGGGCAAGTATTAGAACAGGCGGGCTATGCCGAGATTTTGCAGCATCCAGAATTATTGGAGATTGCCCAAGGAAGTCCTGGAGAAGCGATCGCCAGTTGGCAGCAGTTGCAAGCGATTCCTCCAGACCTGCTAGCCACCCTGACTCAACCCCTGCGCGCAGCGCGTGAAGCTTTAGAGTTGGCCCGGCGTTTGGATAAAGCCTTAGATACAGAGGCGCAACTCTGGTTGATAGACTATTTGCAACATGCGCTTTGGCGATCGCGGCGGCAACCCCAACTGTTGCAACATTTAGAGAAGGCTCGCCAATCCCTGCTGAGCTATGCCCAACCTCGCTTAGTTTGGGAAGTAACCCTGATGGCGATCGCTCAAGCGTAAGATTGAGTCGATGTAAAAGTTTGTCTGAAAAAATACAGGGAGCTAACTAAGTTTTTTAGCTTGCAGGTTGAAGTAATGATGCTGCTGCTTCAGTAGAAATAAAACCAAGCCTTGCAACGCAATACTCTCTCCTAATAGTTCTAAGGACTCTTCGACTGTATTTTTTAGAGTTGAGAAAGTGGCACGATCGCCCCGCCCCATGTGCCAAAGTAGCGGCTGTAAGATCAGATGGTTGAAAATTTCAGTACCGAGACCTCCAACTATAAACAAAGCAATGCCTAGGCAAATCATTAATGCCCCTTGAGGATAAAAACGCCAAAGCTTGGTGAGGTCGCGAAAGCCAACAGTAACAATGAGTAACTGGATGAATAAGTAAAAAAGTATCCATGCTCCTCCCCCTCCGGGAAGGCTCGGCATCCAGTTAGGAAGCTGTAACAGATGATGAAATTTGAATAGCTTGTCTGTTGAGAGATACAGAAATCCTGCTCCCATTGTTAGCAGGAGATAGCGAGAGGAGCGCTGAAATAAGCAATATTTCCAAAGAGCCGAGGTGACTAAAAAGCAGCCGATCAAAAATAGCTTAATAGCGGCATAGACGACCGGAATCGTAAATTTCTGCTCAAAGCTAAATAAAGGCAGTGCCTGATTCTGAAGCAGACTACTAACCAGATAAATTAAGGTGAAACCAACATCTGCCGTTGCTAAGTAAAGTAAGAGCCAGTAGCGGTGACTAGCGATCGCTTTAGGTAGAAACGGCATTTTTCACACCTCTAGGTTTCTTGTCCGACTGCATCTGCTAGAGTGGCTAGTCCGTGTTGCTCTAGCTTTTGCCCCAACCCTGTCAAAATTCGTCGTACCATCCACGGACCTTCATAAATCCAGCCTGTGTAAACCTGCACCAAACTGGCTCCGGCGGTAATTTTCTCCCAAGCATCCTCTGCGGTAAAAATGCCCCCCACCCCAATGATGGGCAACTGACCTTGAGTTTGCTGATAGATAAAGCGAATCACTTCTGTAGAGCGTTGCCTGACTGGAGCACCACTAATGCCGCCTGCTTCGTCTTGCACGGATTTACCTGTAGCTTCCAGCACTTCTGTCTTGAGGCCATCCCGGCGGATGGTGGTGTTGGTGGCAATGATCCCAGCTAAGTGATGTTTTTGTGCCAAAGCGATCACATCCGCGATCGCCTCCCATTCCAGATCAGGCGCAATCTTGATCAACATCGGCTTTTGTCGCTGGTTTTCTTGCTGCAAAGCCGCCAAAATCGGTTCTAGTTGTTCGGTAGCTTGGAGCGATCGCAAGCCTGGAGTATTTGGGGAGCTGACATTAACCACAAAATAGTCACCCCAATTCTTGAGCAACCGGAAACTGCCCAAATAGTCTGCGGCTGCTTCCTCTAAGGGCGTAATTTTAGACTTGCCCAGATTGATGCCAATAGGAATTTTGAGCTGAGAAGCGCCTGGCTTTTGTGTTTGTCGCTGACTTCTCGCCTTAAACATTGCCGCCATCGCCGCTGCGCCTTGGTTATTGAAACCCATCCGGTTTAAGGCCGCCTGATCTAGAGGTAGGCGAAACAAACGCGGCTGAGGATTTCCGGGCTGAGCCTGAAACGTCACAGTGCCAACTTCGGCAAACCCAAAACCCAAACTAGGCCAAACGCCGGCGGCCACGCCATCTTTGTCAAAACCAGCAGCCAACCCAACAGGATTAGGGAAGCTTAACCCCCACAGCGATCGCTCTAGTCGAGAATCCGAGAAGCCACAAGATTGCTGCAATCGAGCTTGAACCCAACTAGCAGGTGGACGGTTGCCCGTATGGTCTAGCCAACCCAGAAGTTGAAGCGCTTGCCGATGCAACTGTTCCGGATCTGCTTTCAGTCCAGAGAAAAGAAGGGGACGTAAACCAACTTGATAGATGTCCAATTTTGGGTGCAATTGTCAGGGATCGAACGACAAAAATAAATAGGGACGAGTAAAATTGCCAGCTTAGGAGCGAACGCAAACACTCATTAATATTATGGGCATCCTAGATATTACAGGCTCTCTTGAATAACTGGTTGAGTAGATCTATGAGGAAAAGGGGCATCACCAGATAGAATTTTGAGAGCTTGAGAAAATAATTCTTTTTGTTGTCTACCAACTGGCTCGTTGTCAGCTATCTATCTTATCGACAATGGGTTGACTATCCGTCGCAACCTGATAAATGAGTTAGAAATATGGTGATCCAGGCTGCAAGTACCCTTTTAGGTCTAAAGGTGCCTAGGATCTCTCTTCCCATCCTTGGTGCAAAAAGCATAAGCTGCCCGGAACCGGAGTCCAAATAACATGGGTCAGCAGAAAGAGCCGACAACCTACGAAAAACAATTAGTTGCTTTAGGTCGTGTCCTCCAGACCCTACGGGAAGAGGAAAGCGTCGATGTTTTAATTGAAACCACGCTCAATTATCTACAAGATGAATTCGACTATAGCTTGATTTGGATTGGGCTTTACGATCGCCTAGAGCATCGTCTGTTCGGTAAAGGCGGTGTCATGCCCAATGGCGACAGCTCGTTTCTACGGCAACGCTTCGTGCTGTCTCCTGGCGATCTTTTGGAGCAGGTGGTAATTCAGCAACGTCCCGTCGGCGTGCCAGATTTGCGAGAAGAAACAAGAGCCGGAGAGTGGCGGAAGGCGGCTCAGAAATTCAATATTCAAGGCACGATGCTCTTTCCGATTCGCTACAAAGATCGCTGCTTTGGCGTGTCTCTACTAGGGTCAACGCTTTGGGGGGTTTCTCCTCGCTCCGACGAGAAAGCGCGACTCTCAATGATTTTTGGCGGATTGGCCGCAGCGCTTTATCAAATCGAAGCAGATTGGCAGCGACAGCAAACTAAGCGTCCAGAACAGCCATTGTTGACCCTCCTATCTAAGTTGCGGCAGTTGCCAACTTTGGGACAACGCCTAGAAGCAATGGTGGAAGAAACCCATCAATTTATTGGCCCTTCGCGCACGAATATTTACTGGTTTGAACGCGAACGGCGCTATTTTTGGCGGCGAATCAGTAACCGTCAGAAAACAGCAGGATTTAGTGATGCGAATCAAATCGCTTCTGGCATCACGGTTCAAGAGATTAGTGGTTTTTATCAAGCCCTGGCAGCGGATCAACTGGTGTCGATTGGGGAAGCCCACAGCTCGCTCAAAGCCGATACAACGAGTCGATTGATGCAGCAAATCAAGGCGCGATCGCTTTTGGCAGCACCAATCCTATTCCAAAATGAGCTGATGGGGTTTCTCGCGGTAGAAGGCAATGAAGCTCGAATTTGGGAGGAGGAAGAAAAAAGTTATGTTCGAGGCGCAGCCCAACTAATTGCTTTGACGGCTCCTCTAGAAGAGATGGAGGAGATTATTCAGCAGACGCGATTGGATCAAGCACTCACCGCTGAAATCACCCATGCCATCTACAGCGATGAAGACTGGAAGAGTACGCTAAAAAATTGTGCAGATAAGCTCTGCCAACGGTTACGAGCCGAGCGCTTCCTGGTTTTGCTCTACGACAAAGACCAAGAGAAGTTTGAAATTTGCTACCAAAGCCAACCAGCGAATCGTCGGCCTGCAACCACACCGCTAAATATGCTGAACGATGTTGATTGGCAAATGCTGGAGCGCAGCACTGAGGCGGTGGGCATCGAGAACTTAGAAGAAGACTTAAAGCTGATGGCTTGGCAGGATGTCTTCCTGGAAATTGGCGTGCGATCGCTGCTTATGTGCAGTACTTCGATTGGTCATCCTTTAGAAGGTTTGGTGGTGATTTGCCATGAAGCAACTCGTACCTGGAGCCGTCCAGAGCGAGAGATGCTCCGCGTGGTGAGTCAACAAATTGGTTTGATTTTGCACCAATGGCAACTCCAGCGACAAACCGAACAGCAACAGAAAATCTCTCAAACGATTCAGTGGGGCCTCACTACTATCCAGCAAACCTACCAACCAGACCGACTGGAGCGCTCAGCTTTACAACATATTGCCCAAATTCTTCAAGTACCTTTTGCCATGATGGTAACTTGGCTACCAGGGCGACGAGGCGGGCGGATTGTGGCTCCAGTGATGGCGAACAGTCAGTTCATGCTCAACACAGAAATAGTTGTGCCTGTGCAGACAGATACGCTGGTGCAATGGGCGCTTCAAGCCGATGGGCTGTTGCCTTTGACGGTGGATGATCTGACCGCAGAAACTCGACAGTGGCTCTCTGGGTCTGGAATCGGTCAAATTCTAGTCATAGCACTCCGCACCGCACCAGAGCATGAACCGACTGGAATCGTGATTGTTGCGGATGAGCGATCGCGGCATTGGCCAGAGCGACATTTGAATGCTTTGGGCACCCTGGTCAGCCAGTTAGCCTGGTCACGCCGTAACCTGTTGCTCACTGATAGCTTGAAAGCCCAGCGCGAAAGCTTAGAGCGACTCAACTGGTACAAACAGCGCCGCATTGAAGAACTGTATCGTTCGCTCAACTTGACCCTTAAGCGCTTGAGTGAACTCTCGACGCAGAAAGATCCCTTGGTGGGCACTCGCTTGCAACAAAACCTCCGCCAGATGGGAGATGCCCTTAATACTGTCGGTCAACTGATTAAAGATGAACCGTGGCGGTTACGGGCCTATTACGAAACAGTGCCTCTGGCTACACTACTCAAGCGATCGCTAGAACGGGTTGATTACTTAATCAAGCAACGCCAGCTTTGGTCGCAGGTACATAACACCGAAGGCAACCTCACGATCGCTGGAGATATCACCAAAATTGAGGCAATTTTGTATGAATTACTGGTGACGGCTTGCTATCGCTGTCAACCCAGTGGGCGCATTGATATCTGGTGCCGCACTCTAGAGGAGCGGTGGCTAGAGCTGTCAATTACCGATAATGGTGTAATTGAGCCGAGGTTAGTCGCTGAACTGCAAACCGGGCGCTCTGTAGACTTGCTGGCTCCCTCTACTTTGGATCAACCCCCTGGGTTACACCTACTAGTATGCCAATCTTTGATTAAGCAAATGGGGGGCGAATTCAACCTCTACAAACTAGAGGATGGCCGCGTTTTGAGCCGCCTGGTCATTCCCCTTTCGGCTGCAACGCCCACAGATAAAACTTATGCCAATCGAGGCAATACAACTGGCTTTCTCTAAAAGCGAATTCTCCTAAAGAAACTCTGAGAAGAAAAAGGACAGGCGATTAAACCTGTCCTTTTTCTTTAAGTTCAGTGATGCAGTGGTTTAGCGCAACGGGTTAAACCATTTCGGTGGGTACCTCAACCGCAGGCTGAACCTGAGGCTGGAATTGGAATAGAGAGTAAACCACGTTACGGCGAATATCGGTCATCATTTCCAAGAAGAGTTCATAGCCTTCGCTCTTGTACTCGATCAAGGGGTCTTTCTGACCGTAGCCACGCAGTCCCACAGATTCCCGCAGTGCATCCATCTGCTGGAGGTGTTCCCGCCACAACGTATCAATTTGCTGCAAGATGAAGAAGCGTTCTGCTTGCCGCATCAAACCGGGTTGAATTTGATCGACTTGGGCTTCTTTTAAGTCATAAGCAATCCGCACCTGTTCGTGAAGGAAAGTTTTGATTTCCCCAATATTTAGGTCAATCAACTGGTCAGGCTCTAGGTCAGACAATAGGTTGACGAACTCCTTCACCTTGCTCACCATGCTGCCAAGATCCCACTCTTCTGAAGGCAGGTCAGGGTTGACGTAAGCTTCCACAATGTCATCCATCGTGCGCTCGGCGTACTTAATCACCTGTTCTTTTAGGTCTTGCCCTTCAAGAACGCGGCGTCTTTCGGCATAGATCGCTCGACGCTGGTTGTTCATCACCTCGTCGTACTCGAAGACCTGCTTCCGAATGTCGTAGTAGTAGGTTTCAACTTTCTTCTGCGCCCCTTCTAGCGATCGCGTCAGGAGGCCAGATTCAATTGGCATATCCTCTTCAACGCGGAAGGCATTCATCAAGCCTGCCACGCGATCGCCACCAAAGATCCGTAGCAAGTTGTCCTGCAAGCTGAGGAAGAACTTGGTAGACCCAGGGTCGCCTTGCCGTCCTGCCCGACCGCGCAGTTGGTTGTCAATCCGGCGAGACTCGTGACGTTCAGTACCGATTACATGCAGACCACCCAGGCGAATCACTTCTTCATGTTCGCGTTCGGTGAACTGTTCGTACTCTTTGCGAATCAAGTTATACACTTCTCGCAAACGCTGAATCGCTGGGTTGTCAGTCGGCGCTTTCTCAGACGCCACCGCAACAAGATCTTCTGCTTCTAGTTCTGGCAGCGATCGCTCCCCATACTGTTGCACCGCAAAGTCAACTGCTGCTCGCAGCTTTTGCTCGGATTCTTTCGACAGTTGAGTAGGGAAAATTTGAGGAGAAGCTTTCCAGGTTTTGACTTTCTTGCCTGGGACAAAGCCTTGGCCGCCGCCTCGGCTCTCACTCGCGCCTGCAACTCTGGTGACATCAAAAGTATCTTCATCCTCTGGCTGCACGATCCGAGGCATGAAGTACTCGCGTACTTTCAGACGGGCCATGTAGTCCGCGTTACCACCCAGGATGATGTCTGTGCCTCGACCCGCCATGTTAGTGGCAATGGTCAGGGCTCCCTTGCGACCCGCCTGTGCGACAATTTCTGATTCTCGCTCGACGTTTTCTGGCTTTGCATTCAGGAGGTTGTGAGGAATGCCTTGCTGATGCAACAGATGAGACAAAACTTCTGATTTTTCTACACTGGTTGTACCAACCAGGATTGGACGCCCCAACTGGTGGATTTCAGCACATTCAGCCGCAACTGCTTTCCACTTCGCCTCTTCCGTTTTGTAAACCACGTCCGACACGTCTGCCCGACCCGTTCTACGGTTGGTGGGAACGATCGTAACTTCGAGTTTGTAGATTTTTTCAAATTCCACTTCTTCCGTCTTGGCTGTGCCAGTCATGCCTGCCAGCTTGGGATAAAGCAAGAAGAAGTTTTGATAGGTAATCGTTGCGAGGGTCTGAGTTTCGGGCTGAATTTCTACGTGCTCTTTAGCTTCGATCGCCTGGTGCAAGCCGTCACTCCAGCGACGACCCATCATGATCCGTCCCGTAAACTCATCCACAATCACGATTTCATCATCGCGGACGATGTAGTTTACATCTTTAATAAAGAGTTCCTTAGCTTTAATGGCATTGAAGATATAGTGCGCCCAAGGATCTTTGGGGTCAAACAAATCCTGAACCCCTAAGGCTTTTTCTGCTTCAATAAAGCCTTCGTCGCTTAATAGGACGTTGCGGGCTTTTTCATCCACTTCATAGTGGGTCTCTGTTTCCAACCGAGTGGCCACTTCAGCCGCCCGAATATACTTTTCACTGGGTCGTTCTACTTGACCCGAAATAATCAGGGGAGTACGAGCTTCATCGACTAGCACCGAGTCCACTTCATCAATGACGCAATATTGGAATGGCCGCTGCACCACATCAACCATTGAGGTAGCCATGTTATCGCGCAGATAATCAAAACCTAACTCACTGTTGGTGGCATAGGTGATGTCGCAGTCGTAGTTGCGTTTCCGCTCGTTGGGGGTCATGGTCTGCTGAATCAGACCGACACTCAAGCCCAAGAAACGGTGCACCTGCCCCATCCACTCTGCGTCCCGACGAGCCAGGTAGTCGTTAACGGTGACGACGTGAACACCTCTGCCCAGGAGAGCGTTTAGATAAGCTGGCAATGTAGAAACCAGGGTCTTACCTTCCCCAGTTTTCATTTCGGCAATCTGGCCGTCGTGGAGAATCATGCCGCCCAAGAGCTGGACATCGAAGTGGCGCATCCCCAGCACACGCTTACCAGACTCTCGAACAACGGCGAAGGCTTCTGGTAGAAGGTCGTCAAGGGATTCCCCTTTTTTAACCCGCTGTTTAAACTCTGCTGTCTTACCACGCAACTCTTGGTCAGAGAGCCCTTGGATTTCTTCTTCGAGCAGGTTGATCTCGGTAATAATGGGTTGATATTTTTTGAGCTTGCGTGCGTTGGGATCGCCTAGCAGATTCTTAAGCATGGCAGGAGGGAGAGATATTTCCTTGAAAGCGCTTTGTTAACGAGATAAAAGTCCAATGTAACAAAGCTAGGTCTGGGAGTTTCAACCAACCTGTAAGTTAACGGCTGATTGAGTGAATAGAAGCAGCAGAACTATGCAGCTAAGCAACCGATGTGCTTATAGACTCAGATTGCCGACCCAAATCATTATTTATCGTATCATTTTGGCCCTGCCTGAGGCGGGATAGCATGGCGCGATCGCCGTCTGATTTGGTGGTAATCTCAACCCTTTATAAAATAGTCCGCGTTTAGAGATGATTCCCTAAGAAATTAGGGCGAATTTTCCCACTCTGGCGTCAGGCGGCGGAAGTTGAACTGAGCAGCAGCAGGGTGGCAACTGGCACAACTAGCCATCGTCAGCGATCGCGGCAACTGAACTCGCGGATGCAAAGCCTTGAAGTACCGGGAGTCAGCGATGCGATAAGGTGTTTCTTCTTCTCGATCTTGAACTCTAGAAAAGGTACGTAAGTAGTCCCAAACCAAGAGACGGGGTGGGTCAACGAGGGGTTTAATCTGCTGGCCGTAGTGTTGGCGGTCTTGCAATATTTGCCGCCAAGTTTCTGTGGGCAGAACTGCGGGGGACAAGCCAATATGGCAGGTAGCGCAGTTTTCTAGATAGAGTTCTTGGCCGAGTTGGTATTTGGCGGGTACTGGGTCTACCGTACCCACGGGAGTTGCGGCAGGTGTGAGCTTTTCGACGCTAGGGGTAAATTGAGCGAGTTGAGCCGCTTGGGGCGTTTCTGTTGCTTGGGCTAAACCCCATCCCAACGCCACACTCCACAATAGAACTAACACCAAGAGAATCACGGGCGATCGCCTGCGGAGTCGTCGCTTGGAGTTTGGCTTCTCCTCCAAAGTGGGATGAGATTCTCTGGCATCGGTTGGTTGAGAAGGGCGGGACATGCTTATGAACTCACTACCAAGAACTTCAGGATGTTAACAGTTGTCGTGACGTTATCTTTAACTCACAGGTGCCTAGACTGCCTCAGCCCAGAACCTCAATCAGAGTAATGTGGCGGGCTAGAGAGGTAAATGATTTCTACTATCGGTCTGAAAACTAACCTACCAAAAGGCCGGGGTGATTTCTACCGAGAGCTATAGAGAGCTTAAGCAGAGCGATTGCTAAAATTAAATGCAAAACTTAATAAAGTGGTCGTCAAATTAGGGTTGTCAAATTAGGGCCGTCAAATTAGCGCAGCACGATTGGCTTGTCAGCATTTCTCCACGGAATTAGGAATCGCCCCGCATCAGATTGGGGAAATAGGCATTATCTTTTTGATTAAGCATTCGTGCTTAAGTCAGCAAGGTGTCTGCCTTGTTCAGCAGTCGTACCCAAGCAGCGGAGGCCACTACCGTTCTTGCAGGCGCTACAGAACCACTACTTATTTCCCTAAGGGAGAGGAAATTTAGTTGTGATGGATTGTCGTCATATTCAGTTTTGCCATCAGCGGTCTCGCATTAACTTGCAGCAACTCCAGGCATTGTTTCAAGCCGCAGCTTTCTGGGCCAAGGACCGACGGGTTGAAGAGCTAGAGATCGCGATCGCCAACAGCGACCCCGTGATTAGTGTTTGGGATCAAGACCAGATGATTGGCTTTGCTCGTGCCACCTCTGATGGCATTTACCGCGCCACGATTTGGGATGTGGTGATTCATCCTGACTATCAAGGCGCAGGCTTGGGTCGGAAGTTGGTCGAAACTGTTTTAACTCATCCCCGGATGAATCGGGTGGAGCGGGTGTATTTGATGACGACCCATCAACAACAGTTTTACGAGCGGATCGGATTTCAACTCAATGCCAGCACCACAATGGTTTTGTGCAATCAACCCATGGAGCAACCACCCACTCCTGCAGTTGTAGAAATGCCTCAAACCTCGTAAGTGCTTGATCTCTGGGTCTATATGCTCTAATGAGCAATTAGGCTAAATCAGTCTCTGGCATCACTAGGGGCATCAGGCATTGAATACGAGTAGATTCAGTCGCGTCTGTCGGATTTGCGTTGCTGTCTGGTTCACTGAGCAAAGCGATGATTTCCAAACGACCTTGCATGCGCTCAATCACGCTTTGGTGCATCAAGAGAGCAAGACCGGGTGACAAAGCCGCTGGGGTATTGGGCGTTGTTGGTAAAGCCTGATTCGATAAAAGCTGGGCAGGTTCACTCCAGAGGCTTACAGCGTAAGGAGCCTCAATGCAAATCGTAACCTGCTCCGTTTCTGGCTGGACTGTCGCTGACAGCGAAATGGTGCCTTCAGGCGTTAAACGAATGGAAGTGTCCAGCAAACTCACTAATGTTTGCTGCAACCACTTGGGATCAGCCTGGACATAAATGTCTTCCTGAATTGGCAAGAGCTTCAAGCGAATATTGCGATCGCGTGCTTGTAAATGAGTCAGGTTGTAAACTTCTTGCAAGATTTGGCCTAGTTTTAGCGGCTGAAGCTGCATCTGCCGAGAACCATGCTCTAACCGAGCCACATCCAAAATCAAATCCAGTAGCTGCATCAGGTTTAGGGCAGACTGATTTGCTTGGCCAAGGAAGTCTCTTTCTTCCGCTGGGTCATCGCAGAGGTCAGACAGGATCAGTTGATGCATGCCAATCAAGCCGTTGAGGGGCGATCGCAGCTCATGGGAAACTCTAGCCAAAAAGCCAGACTTAAACTGGTGCATCTCCACTGCCATTTGATAGGCCAGTCGTGTTTGCTCCAGTTCTTGTTGCAATGCTGCAATTGTTTGGCTACTCTCTTGGTTTGCCATCGACGTGCCCTGCTGACTGACTTAAAGTTCTAGCTTAACTGCTCCAGACCGAAGAACTTGCCAGGTCGAATCACTCCACTTGATGACGGTGGAAGGGACACCAGAAGCTGATTCGCTCCAGTGGTTCGCGGCAGCCTGGCCCGCTGGGATTAGGTAGGCCAATTCTTCCGGTGAGAGCAGCAGCACTTCTGGAAACTGAGCGGCGATCGCAGTCATGGTTTCTAGAGGAGGCTGACCCGATAAATTAGCGCTGGTTGTCGCTAAGGGACCCGTTTGGGCCAAAATCGCTTGGGCGACTGGATGGTTAGGTACTCGCAGGCCAATACTCATTAGGTCTTGGGGATGAATGGCGGTGGGGACGCGATCGCTGGCAGGTAAAACGAGCGTTAAGGCTCCAGGCCAATATCGGGTGGCTACTTCTTGCCAAATTTGTTGCGCTTCTGCCTCACCCTGGACAAACGGCCACAAATCATTTGGCGTTGCTGCCATCAAAATCAGTGGCTTCTCTTGGCTCCGTTGTTTAGCGGTAAAGATTAAATCAGCACAGTCTGGACGGACGGCTAAAGCGGGTACCGTATCGGTCGGAAAGCTAATCACGCGATCGCCCGCTTTGGCATGAGTTACTAAAGCGGTTAAGGAAACTTGAGGCATGTCGTGGAAGAGGAGCTACGAGGAACCCTGAATTACAACGAGTGGCATTAACGACGATGAGCTAAGACAAAGCGATCGATTCCTGCCAAGTCAGCATGAACTTGAATGCGATCGTAGTCGCCCTGCCTTTCTAATAATTCCACGACTTGCCCTGCCTGTCCGGCCATCATCTCGATTAGCCAAATTCCACCTGACTTGAGATACAAGGGGGCTATGGCGACCAGATGGCGAATGCAGTCTAATCCATCTTCCCCTCCATCTAAGGCCAAATGCGGTTCATGCCAAGCAACTTCTGGTTGCAGACTAGACACCATCGCACTAGGAATATAGGGAGGGTTTGACACCATACCCCGCAACTCACCTTCTAAGCCATTCAAAGGCTGAAACCAAGCACCCTGAAAGAACTGGATGCGATCGCTCAATCCGAGATCAGTTGCATTTTGCTGTGCCACAGCGATCGCGTCAGGACTGCAATCTACGGCATAGACTGTCGCTTTTGGAAACGCGGTTGCTAGACCAATTGCGATCGCACCGCTACCTGTGCCTAGGTCAGACCAAATCTCTGCTGCCGAACTGCCAAGCTCAGGACTAAAGGACTGGGCTGCAATAACTGCTAAGTCAATAATTAGTTCTGTCTCTGGCCGTGGAATTAGAACTGCTGGAGACACCGTTAAATTGAACTGTCGCCAAGGTGCCGTTCCAGCCAAATATTGAACTGGAACGCGAGCCTCAATCCGCTTCTGCCACAGTTTTGTGAGTTCTGATAAAGATAGCCGCAATTGAACTTGTGGCCAATGCTTGAAAGACTCTAGACGCAAGGTTAAACGATCTAACCCAGCCAACTCTTGCAGCAGCCAGTCTACTTCGGCAGACGAAATTGCCGCAGCTACCGCTGCGGCACAAGCTTCATCCCGCCATTGCCAAAGCTCCTGCCCTGAAACCGCCCAAGTCTTGGGGGAATACATGCTTGTCACGGAACAATCACAATCGAGGGAAGGGGGTTGAGATTGAGAGGTTACTTAGCTTTGGGCCTAGCTTGACCCTGGGCTGGCTGGAGCGATCGCAGAAATTCAATTGACTCTTGCGGTGCTACAATAGCGATTTCTTCCAGCTCCTTGTTATTGCTATCTGTCAGAGTCTGGATCACACCTTCAAGGTTGACCACCTGAATATCCACGCTGGATGCCAAGTCAGGTTGCTGCTGCTTGAGGCGCTGCACCATATTTTGCAATTCCTCTTTTTTCAGGAACAGAGGAATAATCTGTTGATTACCCCGCTTCACAGTCAAATATCCTTTGTTTTTTCCGCCTCTAGCAATAAAGACAGGCACGCCATTAAAGCGCTCCACGTTTTGGCCGCTCTGCTTCAAGAGTGCTACAGCTGAGGCAACTTGCTGTTGAGTGGGTACAAAGGCAAAGTTGAGACCATTGGGTTTATTTTTGTTGGCTAGACCCAATTCATAAACTTCTGCTAACGAAACGGGCATCACCTTCACATTCTTGGCTAGCTCAGGATTCTTGCTTTTCAGTCGGTCTAAAAAAGCTTGAGCATCTTGCTGGCTGACAAAAACCCCTGCCACAGGCGCATTCTTTTGACCATTCGCAGCATTGGGGGGAGAAGCAACTAGGGGTGCTCCCTGAGCGTCAGCGATCGTAAACATAGGCACTGCACTAAGTTTTTTCAAAACTTGGTCTTTAGGCAGTGCTAGGGCTTGCATATTTCCTGCAATAGAGGGGCCCAGTAATGCACCTCCAACTAGACTCAGGATTGCACTCCAACGGACAAAAGACTTCATTAGTTGCTCCTGGAAAAAGATTGTAAAGGAGTTAATATTTACGCTTTTAAGTAGCGTTTGCGAGTGAGAAATCGAGATGCGGCTGATAGTTTGCTTATTTGCCAATTGTCATGAATTAGTTTGCTAGCTGTTTGCTAATTATGCAATTGCAAGTTTACTGAATCTGGGGTGTCTTTTATCACTGGCACCACCCAAATTTCAAGCTGGAGATCGGGCAAAGTTATCGTTTCTCAGTTAGCTTCACAGATTAGTTCTACACTAATTCACTCCATGAGAAGAAATGGTTGAACCGGAAGCATTGATGAATGATCCGCGTGGTCCTAATGTCATTTACAGGTGACTTTGCCTTAGAGAAAATGGTTCCAGGGAAAGTAAGGAAACGGCTCTATCGGTTCAATAAGCCTTTTTCTTGGTATGAGCTAGCAGACTTGTAGGATACTAACACAAACTGAGTTAGGTCCTTGCCTTGGTTAAACGCCTAACTTAGCTTCGTCAGTGTGATGTTTAATCAGTGCACACTTGGTTAAATACATAACTTTCGTTTAGTACTACTGTGCCGTTTGAATTGTAACTGTAGTTAGCAACTAAATTTTACCGACACAAACCTCAGATTAACCCTATGAATTTTATCTGGTTAAGCTTTGAGTGCTCCTATCGCAAGAAGTCTAAAGTTAAGCGGGTCGCAGATGAGATACGACATGGGGCTGTAAGCAGAATTGTACAAGCCCAATTTGCGATCGCTCTATTGCTGACTTTATTAAGTTGTCAGCTCTCTACTCAATCCAGCAACGGCCTGAAACTGGGTACATTGCTACCAATTACAGGGGACTTGGCCCAGTATGGTTCGCCCATGCAAGACAGTGCTCGGTTGCTGGTGAAGACGGTCAACAACTGTGGTGGAGTCTTAGGCCAGCCAGTAGAGCTGATCTCAGAAGATGACCAAACTGAACCTGCGGCTGGTGCTTCAGCCATGACTAAATTAGCCGAAGTCGATCGAGTAGCTGGTGTTGTAGGAGGCGCATCAAGTGCCGTTTCGAGTGCAGCAGTCGATATTGCTGTTCGGAATCAAGTGACACAAATCTCGCCTGCTAGCACGAGTCCTGTTTTCACGGAACGAGCTAAAAATGGTGACTTTCAGGGGTTTTGGTTTCGTACGGCTCCACCCGACACCTTTCAGGGGCAAGCACTAGCCAAATTGGCGAAAGCTCAAGGGTTCCAAACGGTGTCGATTTTAGCCATTAATAATGACTACGGCAATGGCTTGGTGGCATCCTTCATTCCAGCTTTTGAGGCGTTGGGCGGCAAAGTAGTCTCAGGCCAACCCACGCGCTATCCGCCTGATGCCGCCACCTTTGAGTCGGAAGTGGGCGCTGCATTTGGTAGTAATTCAGATGCAGTCTTGTTGATTGCTTATCCAGAGACAGGCAGCCTCATCTTGAAATCCGCTTATCAGCAGGGGTTGTTGAACAAGAAGACGAAAGTGCTGGCAACCGATGGTCTGAAAGATCCCGCGATCGCTAACCTAGTTGGCAAAAATCAGGCAGGCGAATTTATTGCCAATGGATTGATTGGGACGGCTGCCAGCGCCGGCGGACCTGCGATCGCCGCCTTTCGTCAGCTTTACAACGCTGAGTACAAGCGCCAGCCTAGTGTGTACGATCCTAATACCTGGGATGCCACAGCTTTAATGGTTTTAGCCGCCGAATCCGCTAAAGCAGCCACAGGTTCTGCCCTTAAAGACAAGATTCGAGAAGTGGCAAGCGCACCGGGGCAAGAAGTCACCGATATTTGCCAAGCCTTAGACCTCGTCCGCCAAGGGAAAGATGTGAACTACCAAGGTGCTAGTGGCACACTAGAACTTGACGCCCAAGGCGATGTTGTCGGTACTTACGATATCTGGACTATTCAAGAAAACGGCGAGTTAGCAGTTAAAGGTCAGCTCAGCGTTGGCGGCTCATAAAATGCCAAAAGCTCAGAGCCCGAAAGTTCTGAGCTTAAGTAAAAACTTGTTTGAATCGGGATGACAGGATTCGAACCTGCGACATCCTGCTCCCAAAGCAGGCGCGCTACCAAGCTGCGCTACATCCCGTTAACGTCACTTAGCTAGTATACCCTACTCTCAAGCATCCGTGAGTAAAAAAATTAGCTTTGCGATAACAAACCTAGAAGCAAGGTTAAGGACTGCTTCAGAGTTGGGGAATACTGCTTAGAGAAAGTGCGAGGTGCTAACTTCGGTTAGTCGGGATACCAGAACATGCCCTTAATGCCTTCTGGGTCCGCCATGAAGCCCAAGTTCTGATAAAAGTTCACGACTTGAGGATCAGCGAATAGGGTAATGTTGCTGATATCCTCACTCCGCAATTTCTTAATCACGTGTTTCATCAGCGCCTTCCCGAATCCTTTACCCTGGAAGTCTGGATGAACCACAACGTCCCAAAGCGTGGCGTTAAAGGCATGATCAGAGGTGGCTCGGGCAAAGCCAATCAAGCGTCGCTGTACGCCTCGCTGCTCCCACATAGTAACGACGAGAAAGCTGTGCTGGATTGCTTTCTTGACCTTGCGTAGAGGTCGCCGCGACCAACCCACCGCATCGCACAGTTCCTCTAGTTCGTAGAGGTCAATGTCTCGATCGGTGCTAAAGAAAATGCGAGAACTACTGCGGCTTCGGGCCGCTGAGCTACTTAAGTTAGGATCGCGTGGTGCCTCAGTGGGTAGGCTGTTTTCATCCTCAGCAATATATCCCTCAACAGCAGTGGGCTTAGAGCTGGGGGTAGTGTCAGAACCACTAAATAAACTTTTCCAGAAACCCATGTAGGCGTGGTTAAGGTAAGTAGGAGTTAGAAGACAGTACTAGCTAGTATATCTTCCGAACTTGATTCTCATCGTTGCACTTATTCATCAGATTGATCGAGTTATTGGGAAAATCATCTGAGGAAATAAAAGTTGAACAATGAAAATTTGTGAGAAATTGACCTAAGGTTGAGTTTTGCACCTTGGCGATCGCTCTCTCGTCTAGGCTTCCGTTGTAGCAAGTGAGTTGTACTCCCCGTTATGGCCTCGGGTTTGAAATCGTCCACACTAGAACTGCTGAAGCGCTTCAACCGAGCGTTTCCCCAGTTCTATGAGCAATTTGTCAGTAGCGAAATTCAGTTACAAAACCTGAGGCTGGCTTACCAGCTTTATAAAACCAAGCAAGCGGTGATTGAACTGAAACCGGAAGGTAGTAAGAGCGCGCTACATTTTGCCTACCGTAATCAGTCTTTTTTGCTCAGTGATATTTTTGGAGTTTTGGCAGCTTACGGGCTAACTATTCATAGCCTCAGCTTGTATGGGCAGATTTATCCACCCATGCTGGTCTTCATCAAGCTGGTTGTATCCCGAGGCGGCAAGACTTTAACCGAGAAAACTGCGGAAAACGTCTGTCGGGCAGTGCGAGAGGCATTGGCAGGGCGGTTTGAAGTGGAAGAAATGCTAGCAGTAGAGTTTAATTTAGACGCTGGCTTGGAGCAAGTAGAAACGGAGTTTTATGTAGACCCGGTGTTCCACCTGCCAGCCTTGCTAATTGAGGCCGACAACCAACCGGGCCTGTTTTACAAAGTCATGTACGCCATTTGGCAAGAAGATTTGCTAGTGGTCAATGCCAATCTCTTGGTGTGGCGAGGCCGAACCCGCTTGATTTTGTACTTGCTCGGCCCTAATGAGAATTTGATTCCAGAGTATTTGGGGCAAAAAATTGCTGAGGGAGTCCGACAGCGGTTGTTAGGACGACGACACTAAACTCGGCTTAAAGAGTAGCTTGATGCCCAAGACCTGTTGCTGTAATGTCGGCTGCAACGTCGGCTGAGGCTCCTAGGGTATTTCAGTTGAACTTCGGGCTAGGATAAAAGTATGACCAGCATTAACGTCCTAGGAGTTCCGCACGCCTACGATTTGACGGCGGCTACTGCATCTCCCTCTGTCCTTGTTTTTATTCACGGTTGGCTCCTGAGCCGTCGATATTGGCAACCGTTAATTGAGCGGTTGTCGCCAGATTATCAGTGCTTGTCCTATGATTTGCGTGGGTTTGGGGAGTCCCAATGCTTAATCCCCGATCACCAGCCCAGTTTGTCTACTGCGACTGCGGAATTGATAGATGAAGCGATCGCCTCACCCAAAGCTTCAAAATATACCCCCGCTGCTTACGCTCAAGATCTAGCCGTTTTGTTGAAGCAGCTCAACATCACGAGTGCTTGGTTAGTCGGTCACTCCTTGGGCGGGAGTATTGCGCTCTGGGCAGGGCAGCAGTTGCCTGAAGCTGTGAAAGGTGTGATTTGCCTCAATGCAGGGGGTGGTATTTACCTCAAAGAGGAGTTTGAGCGGTTTCGCTCGGCAGGAGCCAAGATTTTAAGATTTCGGCCTCGCTGGTTTGCACAACTGCCATTGATTGATTTGCTGTTTAGTCGTGCCACTGTCGCTCGTCCGATTGAGCGGGTTTGGGGACGACAGCGCGTGATTGATTTTGTCGTGGCCAATCCTCAAGCCGCCTTGGGAGCATTGCTGGATTCCACTACCGAAGAGGAGGTGCATCATCTCCCTCATGTGGTGTCCCGCTTGTCACAGCCTGTTTATTTTATGGCGGGGGCGGAAGATCCAATCATGGAGCCCAAGTACGTACGGCATTTAGCCAGTTTTCATCCAACTTTTCGAGTCTGTGGCGATAACGTGATTGAGATTCCCAATTGTGGGCACATGGCGATGGTGGAGCAACCTGATACCGTGGTGGCTCAACTGCGTGCGATTGTCGCTCGACACGAAGTTCAGGAGCAAGTAACTCCCCGCACGGCGACTGGGTGATTGGAGAATTTAATCGGTACTTTCAGGCGTTATTGATAAAGCTGCATGACGTTGGCGATCGCTAGCCGTGACTGTGCCCCTAGCGTGAGGGATGACGTATGACCATGCTTAAGGTGCTCGGCGGCAGCACAGCCAATCATGGCCGCATTATCGGTGCAAAACTTCAGGGGTGGAAACAGCACCCGGAGATTATGCGTTTCGGCAGCGGTTTGTAAGTGACGGCGTAGGCTGCTGTTGGCGGCAACTCCTCCCCCAATCGCGATTGTGGTGAGGCCATAATCGCGGGCACAGGCGATCGCCCGTCGAGTCAGCGATCGCGCCACCGTTTCTTGGAAGCTCGCAGCAAGGTCGGCAACGGGGAGAGGTTGGTTGCTTTCTTGTTGAAGCTTTTGGGTTAAGCGCAGCACCGCAGTTTTAAGACCGCTAAAGCTGGAGTCGTAAGGGTGATGACCACCTTCGGGCCGCGAGACATTGCCTTCGGGCAAGGGAAAGGCTTGAGGATTGCCTTCAGTGGCAATGCGATCGATCGCTGGACCACCGGGATAACCCAAGTCAAGCAAACGAGCTACTTTGTCAAAGGCTTCTCCTGCGGCATCATCGCGAGTTTGGCCTAAAGTTTCGTAGTGGCCACAAGCTTTGACATAAATTAGGCTGGTATGCCCACCTGAAACCAGCAAACAGAGAAAAGGTGGCTCTAGCGATGGTTCGGTGAGGTAAGAAGCATAAATATGGCCTTCTAGGTGATGAATGCCAATAAAGGGCCTTTGATGGACTAGGGCCAAGGTTTTAGCGGCTGTTAGACCGACGAGCAGGGCACCCACCAGCCCAGGGGCACAAGTAGCGGCAATGCCATCAATCGCAGACCAATCTAGTGACGCTTCCTGAAAGGCCTGAGCGATCGCTAGATTAATCATCTCTACATGATGACGGGAGGCAACTTCTGGTACAACGCCTCCATATTGTTGATGAATATCAATCTGAGAAGAAACAATACTACTTAAAACTTGACGATTTTTAACAATCGCGACTGCTGTTTCATCACAACTTGTTTCAAGTGCTAAAACCGTTGCCATTCGCTGGTAATTTTTTGAATGAATGAGCTACTTCTAGTAACTTAAAACTTTACTGGGTCTACTCGGAAGAGTATGATTGCTTCCAAGTTCAGCAAACTTTCCTGTACAAATAGCGTAATCTTTTTGTACAACAAACTTTGAGTTTTGTAACAAAAGGAAATGATTCCATGCAACGACTGTTTGCTTTAGTTCTCATTGTTTGCCTCTGGCTAGGCATGGCCCCCCCTGCCTCAGCAGATGTAGCTGGGTTAGTTCCCTGCGGTGAGACTCCTGCTTTTCAGCAACGTCTAAATAACACTGTGAGAAGCCAAGAGGCTCGCTTACAAAAATATGATCCCAACAGCGATTCTGCTGCAATTATCAAAGGCAGAATTGATCGGGCTCGGGAACGGTTTGCACGCTATGAAGGGATGCTTTGCGGCCCTGAAGGTCTGCCCCGTTTGATCACCGATGGTCGCCCTAGCCACTGGGGTGATTTCCAATATCCTGGGCTGCTTTTCTTGTATCTAGCTGGCTGGTTAGGTTGGTCTGGCCGTAGCTATATCAGGACTGTGAAAAAGAGCGAATATCCAGAATACAGCGAAATTCAAATCAATGTACCTCTGGCGATTCAATGCTTTATTGGTGGGTTGCTGTGGCCTTTGGCAGCAATAAAAGAATTGATTAGTGGAGAGCTAGTTGAAAAAGAGGAAAACATCCCTGTTTCTCCTCGCTAAAACAGTCCTCTAAACTCCATTGCAAGAGTTTAGGTGATTCTCTCTTCGCTTTCATTTTCGTAATTTCTCCTTTAGCTTGTTCTTAGGAGTTTGGTATGAACGATTTTGTCAAGTATCTGTCTAATGCTCCTGTGTTAGCAGTGTTGTTCGTGAGTGGTGCCCTGACAGCGTTTATTCTGATCAATAAAACGTTTCCAGATGGTCTTTTTCTGTCTCCTTAGGCTGCACTAAGAATTTCTTTTTCCTAGAATTCTTGCTTTGCTAAAGTTAGGCAGCCTTGGTTCTAGAAAGATCAAGGTTTTTAACTTGCGAAACTCGCGATCGCCCTTTTGAAGTCGCGAGTTTCCTAGCCGAACCAATGGTGACCGAAGTGTAAAATTAATTTTTTTTAAGTGCACTTTGGTCCCAGGAGTGAGAATAAATTTCTCACCTAAAATAGGGCTACAACGTTATTAACTAAAAGAGCAATATGGTACCCGTAGACGCGATAGATAGATCAAAAGATCGCTTAGGCGATCCGAGAAACCGGGAAGTCGTTCGTCCAGCAGGCGGCGACCCTCAAACTGGTAATTTGGAAACCCCAATTAACGCCTCAGGTTTCACAGAAGCTTTCATTAATAACCTACCTGCTTATCGCCGTGGTCTTTCTCCATTACGGCGTGGTCTAGAAGTGGGGATGGCTCATGGTTACTGGCTCATTGGCCCCTTTGCCAAGCTAGGCCCCTTGAGAGATACAGATGTGGCAAACTTAGCTGGTTTGCTGTCCACGGTTGGCTTAGTTGTTATCTCAACTATTGCCCTGTCCTTGTACGCAAACAGCTGCCCTCCTGATCCAACCAAAACCATTACTACTCCAAATCCTCCAGCGGCTTTGACTACCGCAGAAGGATGGAATGAGTATGCTAGTGGCTTCCTAATTGGTGGAATTGGCGGAGCAGCTTTTGCTTACGCCTTACTCGCCAATATCCAGTTGCTACAAAATCTGTTCTAGTAATTCTTGACCAGAATCTAGAATTATTTCTAAGGCAGTCAATCGTTCACTTTTAGTCTCCAAAGTTGCCAGCTTGATAATTTACTTCACTGGTACCTTTAGTCGGAATGGAAGTGTGATTGACTGCCTTAATTTATGGCTTCAACTGCAAGCTAGGCGCTATAGCAGTGAACGGGGGCAAGCAAAGCCGCCTCAATCTCAGTTAAAGCTTTTTCAAAATCGTCGTTGATGATTTGAATATCGAACTCGCTGGCGGCATCGATTTCGGCTCGTGCCCTCTGCAACCGTCGAGCGATCGCGTCTTCCGAGTCTTGCCCGCGATTACGAATGCGCAACTCTAGTTCATTCAAGGAAGGTGGCAGGATAAAGATGCGAAAGGCCGTCGGAAAGGTTTGCCTAACTTGTCTAGCTCCTTCCAGTTCGATTTCTAGGATCACACACTTGCCTTGCTGAACTTGTTGCTCTACAGCTAGGCGGGGCGTGCCATAATAATTTCCTGCAAACTCTGCCCACTCTAGAAGTTCACCACCAGCGACCATGCGCTCAAATTCGGTGCGGCTGACAAAGTAGTAATGCTGCCCATCCACTTCGCCAGGGCGGGGAGCACGAGTCGTGACTGAAATAGAAACATAAAGATCTGGATGGCGTTGTAGAAGCGATCGCAGTAAGGTGCCTTTTCCAACTCCACTCGGCCCAGTCAATACAACCAACTTGCCTGCTTGCATGCTCCTACTACCCGTTCGACTTACGTTGCTTAAACCTCTTAGGGTAGCACTATCTATAGGCGATCGATTCAACGGTTTGAGCCGCAGGGATTAGGATTGTAGCGGGAGCTTGACATGCTTGCTATTCGTCGTTGCCCGCTCCGTCTTTACTGACAATGAAGCGGTTGGCAACAGTCTCAGGCTGAATGGCAGAAAGGATAATATGGCCTGAATCGGTGATGATGACCGCTCTGGTGCGCCGCCCATAGGTTGCGTCAATCAGTTGCCCCCGGTCTCTAGCATCCGTAATGATTCGTTTGATGGGTGCGGACTCTGGGCTGACAATGGCAACCACTCGGTTGGCAGACACAATATTGCCAAAACCGATATTGATCAGCTTAATATCCATACTGAACGGCGGCTTGACCGCGTGAGGGGTTCATAAGTATTTAATTTCAATGGTATCTACAAAAATTTGGACTAACAAGGCTAAAATTCGCAGCATAACAGAGTTTTTTGGCTTGCTAAGAAGCTTTCTATCTTTGGGTATAGATCTGACTCACTAATCCCTTAGCTCGGTGATCGATCCGGTGCAATTAGCGTTAGACTGGGCAGCGATCCTGTGACTTGTACGATTTCTCACTTTGCAACCTGTTGACTTTACTACGCTAACTGCTGCCTGCTGTGAACTTCGAGCTGATTGGCTGCCATCCCGACTGGAGCAGGTCTATCAGCGCGATCGCTTTACCCTTGCCATTGCCTTGCGAACTCTGAAGCACCGGAGTTGGCTAACTATTTCCTGGCACCCGCAAGCCGCTCGGCTTTGTATTGGCGATCCACCCCCTCGCACTCCTGACACCTTTACCTTTAGCCAGCAACTCCAACATCAACTGGGCGGCTTGGCCCTAGTTGCCATTGAGGCGATCGCCCCTTGGGAGCGGGCTTTGGATTTGCAGTTTGCTCGACGACCTGGAGACCCTCCGTTGTGGCACTTGTATGTCGAAATCATGGGCAAGTACAGCAATGTGATTTTGGCGAACCAGGAGAACTTGATTGTCACAGCGGCTCATCAGGTTAGTGCCCAGCAATCTAGCGTTCGCCCGATTCTGACCGGACAACCTTATGAGTTACCGCCTGCTCTTACCGATCCCGCTCCCAGTTTAAGTGAGTCTTATGAGCGCTGGCGAGAACGGATTAGCTTAGTGCCTGGGGCTTTACGCCGTACCTTAATCAAGAATTATCGTGGCTTAAGCTCAGCCTTAGTGTTGTCAATGTTGCAGGCCATCGAACTTGACCCAGAGCAATCAACAGAGGAGCTAAGCGAGTCGGAGTGGCAGCGGTTGTTTGCAACTTGGCAAACTTGGTTGCGATCGCTAGAAAGTTGTGAACTGCATCCAGGCTGGACTCAGCAGGGATATACCGTTTTGGGCTGGGGCAAGACGCAAGCGGTAGAGAGCGTACAAACCTTGCTCAACCAGTACTACACTGCGCAACTGAATCGCCAAGAATTTGTCCAGCTTCACCATCAGCTGACCCAAAAAGTCAATAATGTTTTGGCGAAAGTGCGCCTCAAAGCTGACTTATTTCGGCAGCGCTTAGCCCAATCGGACCAAGCAGACCAATACCGGGAGCAAGCAGACTTGTTGATGGCCCATTTGCAAGAGTGGCAACCCGGAATGAAAGTCATGACCCTGGCAGATTTCCATACTGAGCAACCTGTAGCGATCGCCCTTGATCCAGAAAAAAATGCGGTACAGAATGCTCAGTCTCTCTACAAAAAACACCAGAAACTCAAGCGAGCCCGTCTGGCAGTAGAGCCATTGCTGGCCGAGGTGCAAGTGGAGGTGGATTATTTAGAGCAAGTAGAAGCGGCCTTAGTGCAAATGGCTAGCTACCAAGCACCCGCAGACCTAATCGCTTTAGAAGAAATTCGCGATGAGTTGATTCAGCAGCAATATTTGGAGTCGCTGGAGTATCGCAGCCGCCCGGAGAGCAAAGCTAGTACAGAATTTTACCGCTTTCAAACGCCCAGCGGGTTTGAGCTGCTGATCGGTCGCAACAATCGCCAAAACGATCAGTTAACCTTCCGACTTGCGGGCGATTATGACCTGTGGTTTCACACCCAAGAAATTCCCGGCAGCCATGTCCTCTTGCGTCTAGATCCAGGAAAAGTGCCAGAAAAATCAGACCTGGAATTTACGGCTGACTTAGCTGCCTATTACAGTCGTGCCCGTCAGAGTGAGCAAGTTCCTGTGGTTTACACCGAGCCAAAACATGTCTATAAGCCCAAGGGGGCAAAGCCAGGAATGGCGATTTATAAGCAAGAGCAAGTGATTTGGGGGCAGCCTCAGCGAGCCTGTCTCTATTTATCTGCGTCGAACGAATTAAGTAGGCAATGAATGGTAATATATCATCCTGCTTTAGCGCACGAATGATGCAGATGCTGAAAAACTGCTGTAAACATTCATGACGAAAAGTTTGTGTATCTTGTTACAATACTTTCGGAGTAGGGAACACTAACCCTATACCCGCTGCAAGTGTGGGAACGCGCAGCTTGGGTTCCTCCAAAGTGAGAAGACAACGTCATTAAAAATTAATAGTAGCCAGCTATGGGAGCTGGCTTTTTTTGTGCCTAATGTTGGCGGATTTGGTGCCGTACAGGTTAATAGTTTCTGTAGAACTTAGGTTACAGCAGGGATGTATGAAGCGCCACCAGAATCTACATCAAATTCAGCAATTGGACCCTATCCAGGATCATCAGGAAATTTGCCGCCTCATGGCAGGCTACGAATTTCCGTGGGATATTAATCGAGCTCTAGAAATTGCGCTGTTTCGGACGTTTTGTGTGCCAAGTATTTCAGCCCTGCTCGACAAAACTGGAGAGTTTCATCAGCGCCCGCAAAAACGTTATGACGATACAGCTCTAACTGTGGCTGAAATTTTGAAATGGGGGTATGACAGCGATCGCGGGCAAGAAGTCATTCGCCGCATGAATCACATGCATGGGCACTTTCAGATCAGCAACGCCGATTTCTTGTATGTGCTTTCCACATTCATCTATGAACCTGTACGTTGGCTCGACCGTTTCGGCTGGCGACCTATGTCTGAGAACGAACGCTTGGCTTCCTTCTATTTCTGGCAGGCCGTGGGTCAGCGAATGCAGATTCAAAATATTCCTGACACCTACGAAGCCTTTGAGCGCTACAACGTGGAATATGAGCAACAGCACTTCCGTTACGCCCAAACGAATCGTTTGGTGGGTGACTCCACGCAAAACTTGATGCTGAGTTGGTTTCCATGCTGGTTGCGCCCTTTAGTTAGGCCAAGCGTCCACAGCTTCCTAGATGACCGGATGCTAGAAGCTTATGGATTCACCGCTCCACCTGCTTTCCTGCGACAAGCGATCGCCTACAGCTTGAGATTGAGAGGCCGAGTTTTACGTTGGTTGCCACCCCGGAAACAACCAAAGTTCTACACCGATGCTGATCACCGGAGCTATCCCAACGGTTATCAGCTTACGCAGCTTGGCCCGCCGCAGACGCTGGAGTCACTCAATCACGATACGAAGCCTGAGTAGGCTGGTTGGCATAAGTCTCAATGAGCCAAGTTGAGCGATTGCCCTTAGCTTCTCGCAGGTTGAAAGGCAGGAGCCGCTTGAGTAATGGGCGGAATTCCAGCTAAATCCAAAATTTGAGGAATTAGGTCTTCCCGACGCACAGCCATCATATGTACGCCTTGGCAAAGCTCTTTTGCTAACTTGACTTGCTCTGCCGCGATCGCAATGCCTTCTTGTAGGGGATCAGCAGCTCGTTCTAGACGTTGAATAATCTCGTCTGGAATGGAGACACCTGGAACATTGCGGTTAATAAACTGAGCGTTCTTAGCTGATTTGAGCAGAAAAATTCCTGCTAGAACTGGCTTATTGCTACCTGCCGCGATCTGAGTCATGAATTTTTCCAGCCGATCAAAGTCGCAGATTAGTTGACTCTGGAAAAATTGGGCTCCAGCCACTAATTTGCGTTCAAAGCGACTTTGTAAGCCTGACCAGCTATTGAGCTGAGGGTCAACCGCTGCACCCACTAGCAAATCGGTGGGGCCATCAGGCATGAGTTTGTCATTGGCATCAAAGCCTTGATTTAGCTTAGAGATCAGTTGCAGCAACCGTACTGCCTCCAAGTCAAACACCGCCCGTGCTTCTGGGTGGTCGCCTGCTTTCACTGGATCTCCAGTCAAAGCCAAAATATTGCGAACGCCAAGGGCATGAGCTCCCATCAAATCACCTTGTAAACCAATGCGGTTGCGATCGCGGCAAGCTACCTGACAAATTGGCTCAATGCCGTGCTGCAGCAGAATAATGGACGCTGTCAAGGAACTCATACGAAGCACAGCCCGACTGCCATCGGTAATGTTGACGGCATGGACTCGATCTTTGAGCAGTAGGGCCATTTGCAGCATGTGAGCCGCATTGCCACCTTTGGGCGGGGCCACTTCAGCGGTCACTAAAAATTCACCTGACTGAAGCGCATTGCGGAAGCAAGAAGGAGATGGAAATAGAGATGAATTAAGCATCGCGAGATTGTTTTGACCGTTATCCATCACCTAATTAACCTCACCATCGTCACTTCATCTGGCATTCCGTATTCCTGTTGAGCAATGAGCTGTGGAGTATCCGTTTTATAAGGGCAAGGCATAGCCCAAGGCTGATTTCGCCTGGTTCAGAGTTTGGTTGGCGATCGCAGCGGCAGCTTCCTGGCCTTGGCGCAGCACCGATTCCAAATAGCCTTTGTCCGCCATGATGTCGTTGTATTTGTCTTGGATAGGCTTGAGAGCGCTAATCGTAGTTTCAGTCAATAAAGGCTTGAACTGGCCCCAACCCATATCTTGACACTCCGTTGTTACCTCAGCTTTAGTTTTGCCTGACAACAGCATATAAAGCGTCAGCAAGTTGTTACACTCAGGTCGCTCTGGGTTGTCAAACTCCAACCCTCTGACCGGGTCAGTTTTGCAGCGCTTAATCTTGTTTTGGATCTGCTCAGGCGCATCTAAAACATTGATCCGACTCAAGTCTGAAGGATCAGATTTAGACATTTTGCGAGTGCCGTCGGTCAAGCTCATGACTCGTGCACCTGCCGCCCGAATCAATGGCTCTGGTAGTTTAAAGGTCGGCGACTTGTCTTTGCAAAACTGATGGTTAAACCGTGCAGCAATATCGCGAGTTAGCTCTAAATGCTGCTTTTGGTCTTCTCCCACCGGAACTTTGTCAGCTTGGTAAAGCAAAATATCGGCAGCCATCAGCACGGGGTAGTCAAGCAAACCCACATTGACATTCTCGCCTTGCCGCACCGCTTTTTCCTTGAACTGAATCATGTCTTCGAGCCAGTTTAGGGGTGTAATGCAGTTCAGTAGCCAAGTTAACTCACTGTGAGCGGGAACGTGGGACTGCACGAAGATGTGGGCGTGCTGCAAGTCGATGCCACAAGCCAAATAGATAGCTGCGATCGCGTAGGTGTCAGCCGCTAGCGTGGCTGGATTGTGGGGTGCAGTAATGGCATGGAGATCGACGACACAGAAAAAATTTTCGTATTGGCTTTGGCCTTCCACCCAATTGCGAATGGCTCCCAAGTAGTTACCTAAGTGGAGATTGCCCGTTGGTTGAATGCCAGAAAGAACCCGCTGCTTAGCCATAATTTTCAAATGATCACATGCCAAAGCTGTCCTAGAGCGCAAGCAAGGCCCAATTGCTGCTGTTAGTCACAGTTGTCTATGTCAAAAGCAGGGACAGTCTAAAACCAGAGTAAAGCTTTACGATGCAAAGATTAACTTTTCTTTATGTAAAATCAAAGACGATTACAAAGCCTGGGTTCTGAAATTATCAAAGTTGTCTATCTCTAAGACTCTTCAGTCCTTCCCAATTATGGCGCAGTCTGATCAGAATCCGGTGGACCAAGTCAAGGCTTGCCTGTCTCTTTCCCACGACCTCCCCAATAAGCACAGTAGAGAACAGTAGCAGCAGGTTGTACAGTCTATTCATTCATGCTTTTCACCTGCTCATCATGCTCCTAGACTGTCTACCTTGGCTTCAGGTTGACCAGTTTGCGGTCACGCAACCCCAACAACTTCTTGATCTCCTACAATTTCCTTTCATGCAACGGGCGATCGCAGGTGGGATTCTCATGGGTGTGTTGGGTGGGCTACTGGGTTGCTTTGTCACACTGCGGCAGTTGTCATTCTTTAGTCATGCAGTTGGCCATGCGGCTTTGGTCGGAGTCGCTCTAGGCGTTCTGCTACAGCTCAACCCCACTTGGATGCTGCTCCCTTTTACCCTGCTGTTTGGTCTAGCAGTGCTCTACCTGATTGACCAAACCGATTTGTGGAGTGACAACATCCTCAGCATTGTGCTCTCAGGCGCTTTAGCGATCGGGGTGATTCTGACTAGCTTTATTCAAGGCTACCGAGGCAACCTGATGGGAGTGTTGTTCGGCGACATCCTAGCCATCAACCGCACCGACTTAGTGCTGACCCTACTGTTGCTGATTGTCAGTGCTATTTTTTTGCTATCGACGCTACGACAACAAATTTTGCTAACTCTGAATCAAGCAGTCGCGCAAGTGCAAGGGATTCCAGTTCAACTGCATCGCTATTTGTTTGTAGTCTTGCTGTCTCTAGCAGTTGCCGTTTCCATCAAAGCGATCGGGATTTTGCTAGTGAATGCCTTTCTAGTCATTCCAGCCTCAACTGCCAAACTGCTGAGTCAAAGATTCACTCGCTTCTTGCTGCTATCGGTAGCGATCGGGGCACTGAGCAGCATTTTGGGCATGTTGGTGTCTGGAGCACTGAATTTTGCTTCTGGCCCTAGTATTGTGTTAGTTCAGTTTGTGCTCTTTCTGCTTGTACTGAGCTTGACCAAGCTGAAAGCATTACCAACCTAAGTCGTAGCGTTTTCTAGCCTAAGGATTATGCAGCAATTTCCTGATTGTGACCTGAGGAATCGTAAAGATCTAAAAGTGTTTGAGATTTAGCGAGATCGAATTTCTTTCAGCCTCAAAGGCTTGGTAAGCGGGGTGCATGTTTTACTGCTCCCCGCATTTTGACTAAAGAAGAGTTGGGGTTGGAAAATAATTCATATTTTCATCAACTTTTTATCCCAGAGTGTGACAAACTCGGCGATAACGTCCTTAAGCGGCTCTAATCTCCCTAATCTCTAAACTGACTGTGCAATTAAAGTACGCGCTGGTTCATGAATGGTTGACGCCAAAAGCAACGGGTGGCTCGGAACTAGTCGTGCAGGAGATTTTGCAGCATATCGATGCAGATCCCTACGCCCTAATTGATTTCGAATCCACAAATCCAGAGAGCTATTTGTTTAAGCGTCAGATTGGCACGACTTTTTTGCAGTATTTTCCGGGGGCTCGCGGGGGTGTGCAGAAATATTTGCCCTTGTTGCCTTTGGCGATCGAACAACTAGATTTACGCCCGTATGATGTGATTCTTTCTTCTTCCCACGCGGTGGCTAAAGGAGTCCTGACTGGCCCCCATCAGTTGCACATTTGTTATTGCCATACTCCCATGCGCTATGCCTGGGATTTAACCTTTGACTACTTACGCAGCAGTGCCTTGGGGCGTGGGGTCCTAGGCTGGGCAACACGTTGGCTGCTGCACTATCTGCGACAATGGGATGTTTTATCTGCGAATCGGGTAGATTATTTCATCGCCAATTCGCAAAATACAGCCCGTCGCATTTGGCGCTACTATCGGCGACCCGCCACGGTAATTTATCCGCCTGTGCATACGGAGCGATTTCCTTTTCAAGCTCAGAAGCAAGATTTTTACCTCACAGTTTCTCGCTTGGTGAGCTACAAAAAAACTTCGCTGATTGTGCGTGCTTTTAATCAGTCAGGGCGATCGCTGGTGGTGATTGGCAGCGGTCCAGAACTGCAAGAGCTACGCAAACTCGCTAAACCCAATATCCAAATACTGGGATGGCAACCAGATGCCGTAGTGGCAAAATATATGGCTGAAGCGAAGGCGTTTGTTTACGCGGCCCATGAAGATTTTGGTATCGCTCCCGTAGAAGCTCAAGCCTGTGGTACTCCTGTGATTGCCTACGGAGCAGGAGGAGCTTTAGAAACGGTGCGAGATGTGCGTCAGTATTCGGATACTGCCACAGGAGTTTTGTTCTCAACTCAATCGGAGGTGGCTTTAATTGAAGCAGTGGAGTATTTTGAAACTCATGCCCAAGCGTTTAATCCTGAGGTGGTGCGATCGCATGCCCTAACCTTTGACGCTAAAGCGTTTGCGCAACAATATCTCAGTTTTGTGGAACACTGCTGCCAAGAATTTAGGTCTAGCGATCCCAGTGAAGTACTGGCTTTTAGGCCTAAATTGCCGTAGAAGCTGTTTCTGGCTTTATGATCAGGACTGTGTGTGGTGTGAGTTTGTGAGTTGAAGGAGTACAATGACTGCCGAAAGTCAACTTATCTCCGGCAAGACAATTCGGGCTATTTTCAAGCGGGGCTTGCCGCCAGTCACGTTAGTTAGTCTAGACGGAGAGTTTTCCAAGCGGTTGTTTGATATTGGATTTTCGCTTGCGGTTTTGATTTTGTTCTCTCCGGTTTATTTGCTCCTGGTCCTGTTGATTGCCTTTAGCTCTCCAGGGCCGATTTTTTATGTGCAAGAACGGATTGGCAAAAATCGTCAACCTTTTGGTTGCATCAAATTCAGAACGATGGTCGAAAACGCTGACGAAGTACTACTTAAGTTGTTGGAAACCTCTCCTGATGTTCGGCAAGAATTTGAAGAAAACTTCAAACTGAAATACGATCCTCGGATTACCTGGATTGGTCGGTTCTTGCGAGTCACCAGCTTGGATGAGTTCCCCCAATTTTGGAATGTGCTTAAAGGTGACATGAGCGTCGTAGGTCCTCGGCCTCTTGTCGAGGAAGAGTTGCCAAGGTACGGCAGATATATGGACCGGATTTTGACGATTCAACCTGGAATCACAGGCTTGTGGCAAGTTTCTGGACGCAATGATATTCCTTACCACCGACGGGTCTTAATGGACCTTTACTACGTTAATTGCCGCAGTTTTTCGATGGACCTATGGTTAATTGTTAAAACAATCGGCGTTGTGGTCTTTCCCAGTAAAAACGGTGCCTATTGAAGCTCATCTTTCTCTTAGAGAGGGGAAACTTCATTTGTTTTTGTGTCCAATTATACGGTATTGGCTGATTAGCGTCTTCTGGAAGCACTAGCTGCAATCTTTGACAAAAATATACAGAGGCTACCAATTCTTTGCAGACACTACATAGTTTTTTGATGTTTTGTTGAGAGTTTCAAGCTAACGTATGGATTGACTCTTAACAAAAATGGGATGTATAGAGGTGTAGCGGCTAGGCACAAGCTTGAAATTGCATCTGTCTACTCCAGACTCTCAGGGGAATTGCTTGGAGTTGTGACTAGCTGAAACCGCTAAAACTTATGTTTCCCCAGCCCCCATGTCAGCCACAGAAGGAACTTTTCAAATGACCCAACGGAAGCGAGCGCTAATCACAGGTATTACAGGTCAAGATGGCTCTTACCTCAGCGAATTGCTGTTAGAAAAGGGTTATGAAGTTCATGGCATTATCCGACGAACTTCAACTTTTAATACAGACCGCATTGACCACGTATACGAAGACCCTCATAAAGAGGGAGCGCGTTTGTTTCTGCACTACGGCGACTTAACGGATGGGACAACGTTGCGCCGCATTTTAGAAGAAGTGCAGCCGCAAGAAATTTATAACTTGGGGGCTCAGTCGCATGTGCGAGTCAGTTTTGACTCACCTGAGTACACCGCAGATGCAGTAGGGATGGGCACACTCAGACTGCTGGAAGCTATCCGTGACTACCAACATCGAACTGGCTTAGAAGTGCGGTTTTACCAGGCGGGTTCCTCAGAGATGTTTGGCAAGGTCCAGGAAGTACCTCAAACCGAAACCACACCCTTCTATCCTCGTAGTCCCTACGCCTGCGCTAAGGTCTATGCTCATTGGCAGACCGTAAACTACCGTGAATCTTACGGCATGTTTGCGTCCAACGGAATTTTGTTCAACCACGAGTCTCCGCGTCGGGGTGAAACCTTCGTTACTCGCAAAATTACCCGAGCGATCGCGCGAATTGTGGCAGGAAAGCAGAAGAAAATCTACTTGGGCAACTTAGATTCCAAGCGAGACTGGGGATACGCCAAAGATTATGTGCGGGCGATGTGGTTGATGCTGCAACAAGATCAACCCGATGACTATGTAGTGGCAACGGGTGAAACGCACTCAATCAGTGAGTTTCTAGATTTGTCCTTTAAGTGTGTCAACCTGGATTGGAACGACTACGTTGAGTTTGACGAGCGTTACCTACGTCCCGCAGAAGTTGATCTGCTGATTGGAGATCCCGCTAAAGCCAAGCAGAAGCTGGGTTGGGAACCCTCTGTGACTTTTGAGCAGCTTGTCGCCATCATGGTGGAAGCAGACTTGCAAGCCTTGGGACTTACCATGGAAAATGGTAGAGGTGCGTCTTTGGAACACGCTACCATTCGCCACGAAGTCAGCAATGTAATGAGCTAATCTCTGAGCATTTCTGATTTATTTCAACAGAGATAAAAAAGCCATGACAACGCTGGATCTCAGAGATAAACGGATTTTGGTGACGGGGGGGGCTGGCTTCCTGGGTCGTCAAGTGATCGACCAGCTCCAACGGGCAGGTGCTGATTCCCAAAAGATTACGGTGGTGCGATCGCGGGATTATGACCTACGTTTCCTCGATCACTGCCAACGCGCGGTTGATCAGCAGGATGTGGTGATTCACTTAGCGGCGCATGTGGGTGGGATCGGGCTGAACCGAGAAAAACCCGCTGAACTCTTCTACGACAACTTGATGATGGGTACGCAGTTGATTCATGCGGCCTATCAAGCGGGGGTCCAGAAGTTTGTCTGTGTGGGTACCATTTGTGCTTACCCTAAGTTCACCCCGGTGCCGTTTAAGGAAGAAAATCTTTGGGATGGCTACCCTGAGGAGACTAATGCCCCTTATGGGGTGGCTAAGAAAGCTCTGTTGGTCCAGCTGCAATCTTATCGCCAGCAATATGGCTTCAATGGCATCTACTTATTGCCAGTGAACTTGTATGGGCCTGAGGATAACTTCGATCCTCGCAGTTCCCACGTCATCCCAGCGTTGATTCGCAAGGTTTACGAAGCTCAGCAACGGGGAGACCAGCAACTCCCTGTCTGGGGTGATGGCAGTCCGACTCGTGAGTTTCTCTATTCTGAGGATGCAGCTCGTGGCATTGTGATGGGCACCCAGTCCTACAACGATTCTGAGCCTGTGAATCTGGGGACTGGCTACGAAATTACAATTCACGATCTGGTAACTCTGATTTGTGAGCTGATGGGCTTTGAAGGCGAGATTGTCTGGGAAACCGACAAACCTAATGGTCAGCCTCGTCGCTGCTTGGATACAGAACGAGCCAAGCAGTTTGGCTTTACGGCTCAAATGGAATTTAGGCAAGGGCTGAAAAACACAATTGAGTGGTACAAACAGCACGCTAGCTAAGCCACAACTTAGACATCATCTGTAGGGGCGGGTTTTGTAGTTCAGGTATCGCGATAATGCGAATTCTGCTGCTAAACCCGCCCCTATGTTCATTGCGACTCCTATAACAATGAGAGACAAGAAGCGATCGCCATCTTCCCCTCAAATCAGGCAATGGCGATCGCTAAAACCTCAATCCTCTAAATAGTGGGGATCGAGAATTAAGGATAGAGACCGCGATCGCTGACAGCTTGGGCGACTCGTCCCACAGCCAGAGTATAGGCTGCTAAGCGGAGTGGAACCTGGCGATTTTGTGATTGTTGCAAGACACGCTGGAAGGCATGCACCATCAAGCTTTCCATTTCGCGGTTTACTCGTTCTTCGTCCCAGAAGACGTAGGAAAGCCCCTGCACCCATTCCAGGTAACTCACGACGACTCCACCTGCGTTAGCGAGAATATCAGGAAATACCGTAACACCTCTCGCTTCCAGGGCTTGATCCGCGGCTAATGTCACTGGGCCATTGGCTGCTTCTACGATGATCTGAGCCTTGACTTGAGCGACATTAGCTTCAGTAATTTGGTTTTCTAAAGCGGCTGGAATCAAGACATCGCAGGGAAGGAGCAAGAGATCGTCATTGCTAATCGGCGTGGAACTAGGAAATCCAACTAAGCTCTTATGGTTTTCGGCGGCATAGGCTAGCAAGGCTGGAATATCCAGGCCAGCGTCAGCAAACAGACCGTTGGTACTGGTGGAGACAGCCAAAATTCTAGCGCCAGCTTCGTATAGCAACTGGGCGGCGGATCGGCCAACATTACCAAATCCTTGGATGACAATCCGGGCACCTGCCAAGGATTTGCCCTGAGCTGCTAGCGCCTCCCGGACCGTGATCATTACGCCTCGACCTGTAGCCATTTCTCGTCCGAGGGAACCACCAATTGAGATCGGTTTACCTGTCACTACTCCGGGGACAGCGTGGCCTACGTTCATGGAGTAGGTGTCCATCATCCAGGCCATTTCCCGCGCGGAGGTGCCAACATCGGGCGCAGGAATATCTACAGAGGGCCCAATATCTTTGATTAACTCGTTGGTGTAGCGGCGAGTAATTCGTTCTAGCTCACTGACACTGTAATCGTTAGGATTAATGGCAATTCCCCCTTTCGCACCTCCATAAGGAATGCCTAAGAGAGCGCACTTCCAGGTCATTAGCATGGCTAGAGCCGAAACTTCCCGTAAAGTCACGGCGGGATGATAGCGTGTACCGCCTTTATAGGGACCGAGGACATCACAGTGCTGAACTCGGTGCCCCGCCAGAACTTGTACAGTACCGTTATCCAGTTTGATGGGGATCGAGACGGTGACGACTTTACGAGGATGGCTCAAGATAGCTTGTAAACCAGCATCTAGTTGAAGTTCTCTAGCGGCTTCGTCCAAATAGCTACAGGTTTGATCTAAGGGACAAATGTGGGCAGGTGAAGCAGGTTCTAGAGGCAGGAGTGATGGTGAACCCATAACATTACTCTCACAATCGCAGTCTCTCTGCGAACTGGGTATCTATCCGTAGCCTAGCCTTCTGAATGGGGATCACTCTGGATTTTGGTAAAATTCGTTACATTTTCCCTGGAGCAAAAGTGATAACTGGTGGCTACCAAAATATAGGTGGTAGCGATCGCTAGAATTTTGATTAGGGCAAGTTTGGGTAAGCCACAAAAGTAGGCAGCATGTTACGCATTAAGCAAATCCTAAATTTCTGGTTTGGCAGTCCAGAATCAAGTAGTTATGGCAAGAGCCGCAAGATTTGGTTCGCAAAGGATCCAAATTTTGATCGAGACATCAGCGATCGCTTTCTATCCAACTACGAAGCAGCCGTGGCTGGTCACTACAATGGTTGGACAGCTTCCCCGGATGGTTGCTTGGCGTTGATATTGTTGTTCGATCAGTTTCCGCGCCATATCTTTCGGGGCGATCGCCGAGCTTATACTACGGATGCTCAAGCTTTAATCACGGCTCAGCAAGGGATCGCGCAGGATTTTGACCAAGCTTTGTTGCCCGTGCAGCGGATGTTTATTTACTTACCCTTTGAGCACAGTGAGAATTTAGAACACCAGCGCTTATCAGTAGAACTGTTTCGGCAGTTGAGTGACGATCCAGACGCTGGTGATATGTTTCCCTACGCGGTTCGCCATAAAGAAATTATTGAACGATTTGGGCGCTTTCCCCATCGCAATCAAATTTTGGGCCGTACGACAACTCCTGAAGAAGCGGAGTTCTTGAAGCAACCGGGTTCATCGTTTTAAGTGTTTGAAATTTTGATTTGGTAGCTGTTGACAAGGTTATCGGGTTACTATGTCCACTCGTTCACCATCCTATGGCCAAGCGAATGCCGCCCCAGCGGCTCAGACCGAGCAACTGCAAGGAGTGGTAGAGCGCCTGACCTTTCATTCTGAAGAATCAGGTTACACGATCGCTCGACTCAAGGCACCGCGAGCCAGAGACCTAGTCACCATTGTCGGTAACTTCCCCAGTATTCAAGCGGGCCAAACGCTGCAAATGCAAGGGATCTGGCGAGATCATCCCAAGTTTGGGCCGCAGTTTGAGGTGACTTATTACCGAGAAACCAAACCTGCAACCCTGACAGGCATTGAAAAATATCTAGGAAGTGGCCTAATTAAGGGGATTGGCCCTGTAACTGCCAAGCGGATTGTGGCGCACTTTGGCCTGGAAACCTTAGAGGTGATTGAGAACCAGTGCGATCGCCTAGGAGAAGTGCCTGGTATCGCTAAGAAGCGGGTCAAAATGATCCAGGCGGCTTGGGAAACTCAGAAGGCGATCAAAGAGGTGATGCTGTTTCTGCAAAGCCACGGTGTTTCTACCACTTATGCCGTCAAAATCTATAAGCAGTATGGCGCAGAAGCGATCGCTACAGTCACCAACAACCCTTACCAACTGGCAACCGATGTGTATGGCATTGGTTTCGTGACAGCAGATGCGATCGCCCGAAATCTCGGCATTGCTCCAGATTCAGAATTTCGCTACCGTAGCGGCTTGTTGCATGTTTTATCCGAGGCGAGCGAGGAAGGCCATTGCTTTTTACCCCAGCCAGAGTTGGTAGAGCGAACGGTGCAGCGCTTAGCCTTGAGCGATCATGAGCCAGATTCAGAGCAAATTTCGGCGATCGTGACCCAAATGGGTTTGGAAGATCAATTGGTGATGCAAGGTGGCTCTGGCGAGTTACAAGGTCAATTCATTTGCTATAAACCTGCCTTCTTCCAAGCAGAGACCAATATGGCAGATCGGTTGCGCCAATGGTTGCAGCGTCCAGTCACAGTGGATTTGCCCAGAGTCCAAGCTTGGATCGATCGCTTTACAGCCAAAACTGGATTGGCCCTTTCCGAGCAACAACGCCAAGCCGTAGAAATGGCAGCCACTCAACGGGTATTGATTCTGACTGGAGGCCCAGGTTGCGGCAAAACCTTTACGACTCGGACCATTGTGGCGCTGTGGAAAGCAATGGGAAAGGCGATCGCGCTGGCTGCTCCCACCGGACGGGCCGCACAACGGTTGAGTGAAATGACCGGACAGGAAGCCAAAACGCTACATCGTTTGCTGGAGTTTGACCCGAAGACCTTTGGCTTTAAGCGCGGCTACGACAATCCTCTAGAAACCCAGGCTGTGATCGTAGACGAATCCTCAATGTTGGATTTGTTTCTTGCCAATTCCTTGATCAAAGCTGTGCCACTGGAGGCCCAGATGTTGCTAGTCGGCGATATCGATCAGCTACCCAGTGTCGGCCCAGGCAATGTGCTGCGGGACTTGATTCGATCTGGCCAAGTCCCGGTGATTCGGCTGACCGAGGTGTTTCGGCAAGCTCAGGCGAGTTACATTGTGCAAAATGCTCACCGGATCAATCAAGGGCAGGTGCCACAACTCGAACCCGTTTCTGCTGTGCCTCAAACGGACTGCCTTTGGTTAGGAGCACCGCAACCAGAAGACGGTGTTCAGGCAATTCATGACCTGATTAACGACTTGATTCCGCAATTGGGTTTTGTCCCTGCCCAGGATGTGCAAGTCCTATGTCCGATGACGCGCGGCGAAGTAGGAACTCGGAATCTCAATACCGTGTTGCAACAGTTGCTCAACCCTCCCTATAGCGGCAAAACCGAGATTGCCAGAGGCGGCATGACTTTACGAGTTGGCGATCGCGTGATTCAACAAGTCAATGACTACGACCGGGAAGTGTTTAACGGGGACTTAGGAGTCATTGCCGCGATCGACCCAGAAGAGCAAGAAGTAACGGTGCGATTCGGCGATCGCCTCGTCAACTACGATCGCGCTGACTTAAATGAAATTACGCTGGCGTGGGCTGTCACAATTCATAAAGCCCAAGGCAGTGAGTATCCGGTGGTGATCTTGCCCTTATATTTGCAGCACTACATGATGCTCAGCCGCAACTTGCTTTATACCGGACTGACTCGGGCCAAGCAACTTGCCTTTCTAGTCGGACCGAAAAAGGCGATCGCGATCGCGGTTAATCAAGTCAAGGACCAACAACGTTACACAGCCTTAGCGCGTCGTTTAAGGTAGTAGCAAGGCTCAATTCGCTGAACTGGTTTTTCTAAGGGCTAGAGAAACTAAATTGCCGCAAAAACTTCCGGTCTGAGAAAACTCTCAAGGAAAATTATTTAGAGACAGAGTCAAAAACATGTCAATCTGATTACAAGCCTCTGGCTACAAATCTCCTAAACTAAAAAACGAACCTTGAGGGCTGTTAGGTTTTAGTGCAGGCTAATTTGTCATTATGATTGAGATTCTAGCCGCGCTCTCCGCTTCTTCAGCGGCAGGTTTAAGAATTGCTTTGCCGCTATTGATTATTGGGTTGCTGCAAGGCGAAGACTTGTGGTCTCGTGTACCAATCTTGTCTCAGGTGCCGCCTCCCGTCGTGATTGGGGTGTTGGTGAGCTGGTCGTTATTAGAAGTCTCGATTTCGAAGCGACGGTTAGGGCAGCGGGCTTTACAAATTATTCAAGTGATTTTTAGCCCCATTGTTGGAGCCTTGATGGGGATGGCGATCGCTCGCGTGGCCGCAATGTCGCCTTGGTTGGTAGGGCTGATTGGTGTCGTGGGTGGTCTGTTAGCGTTAGTTTTACAGTTAGTGCAAATCGGCTGGTTTTACCGCCTCCGCAAACTGCCGCTTTGGATGATTTTTGCCCAAGATAGTTTGTGCATCATCTTGGTCTTTTTTGCTTTTGATGCGCCTCGCCAAGGTGGACTCATCGCCTTACTGCTGCTGTGGCTAGCCATCCGGAGTTCTAAAGAGTGGCGACGCTGGTATGCCGAGCAAGCCCATCCTCGCGATCGCCAGCAACCCCGGCGGCACAAGCAAGAACCAGATTGACAAGACTCGCTAGATAAAAGCGCGAGAGCCTAATAAATCAGGTTATCCCGCGCTTCCACACTCGCTTAAAGCCAACTTATAGCAATCCCACAAAGTGCAGCGGCCCACGACCGCTGAGCAGTTCGATCATCAGCGCAATAAAGCCCAGCATGGCGATTCGGCCATTCCAAACTTCCGCCGCAGTCGTCATACCCCACTCCCACCGCTCTTGGGGGTACATCTTCACCATCTTCTTCATTTGGGTGACTTGAGACAGAGCGATCGGAGGAGCTTCCAATGCCTCAACGACGAGATCGGCCAAGTCCTCAATAAAACCAGGATGGGTATCGAGAGCGGGAACCCGCTGAAAATGATGAATTCCGGATTCTTCTGCTAACTCGCGGTACTCAATATCAATTTCTTGCAAGGTTTCAATATGTTCTGAAACGAAGCTGATCGGAACGATGGCTAAATCTTGAACACCTTGAGCTCCTAATTCTGCGAGCGCATCCTCTGTATAGGGCTTCAGCCACTCGACTGGACCTACTCGGCTCTGGTAGGCCAGTGTATGAGCGTTGGGCCGATTGAGGGTTTGCATGATTAGCGCCGTGCATTCCTCAATCTCTTTTTGGTACGGATCGCCCGCTTCTTCGACATAGCTGACAGGAACACCGTGAGCACTGAAGAAGATATGCACTTGGTCAGGGTTGGGGAATTTATCCAGTTCCTGAGCAATTAGCTGGGCCATTGCCTGGAGATAACCAGGGCGGTTGTACCAGGACGCTACCGTTGTATATTCAACCTGATTGAGAGCGGGGTCTTCTTGCCAAAGCTTCTCGAGCAAACGGAAGCTAGAGCCACTGGTGCTAATGGAAAACTGAGGATATAGGGGCAGAATTACTAGCTTTTCAATTTGGTCCCGCTTAATCCGGGCGATCGCTTCCTCAGTGAAAGGATGCCAGTAGCGCATGCCAATGTAGACCGAGGCATCATGGCCTTTTTGCCGCAAGGAAGCTTGAATTGCTTGGGCCTGAGCTTCTGTAATCCGTCGTAGAGGGGAGCCACCACCAATCTGACGATAGTTTTCCTGAGATTTCTTGGCTCGGCTCGTGGCGATAATCCAGGCTAGCGGCTTCTGCAACCAAGGAAATGGTAGACGAATGATTTCTGGATCAGAGAATAGGTTAAACAGGAAGGGACGGACGTCCTCCAGTTGATCAGGCCCACCTAAATTGAGCAATAGAACGCCAGTACGACCCATTGTGGTCACGATCCCCCTACCCTCTCATGTTTGTTACTGATTTTAACAATTAATTTCCTAAATCCGTTTGACATCATGGTGCTAAATACCCAACTTTAATTACTAAAGTTATGTATGGCGATCCCAAATGGCTTGTGAAAGATGCACCTCTCACAAGCCGCCAGTTTCATAAATTATTTAGGACTGCTATATATTTCAAGTTCTTAAAAGATTTAAAACTCCTGTTAACTATTAAGTTTGCCATGACTGATGCCAATCAAGCGCTTGATGCGAAAATTCTTCAAGTAAATCAACGCCTCAAAGCGGCAAAGTTGGGACTGCAAATTGAGCGGCGGGGACAGAAGTTAAATTTGCGGGGCACTCTGCCACCTCGACCGGATAGTTCACGTCTGCGTCCTCACCAACAACGACTGGTTTTGGGACTATCCGCTACCCCAAGCGGGTTGAAGCAGGCAGAACAGGAAGTTAAGGTGATCGCGGCTCAGCTCATTCAAAAGACGTTTGATTGGCGGCACTATTTAGCTGTCTCTGGCGGAGGCCGATTGTATGACCTAGATTTGCCAGAACAAATTCAGGTCTTTGAAGAACATTTCTTGATGCAGCCGCAGCGAATAAAAAACTCAGCCTCCGCCAAAACTACTTGGCGCTTCACTTATGCGCCGTACCTGCGAAAATTAGTTGCGATCGCTCAAGAGCATCCCAAATTTAGTTTGGCCGAAGCGATTTACGCTACGGTGCGCTCAACCGATGACCAGTCTCGTAGTCGTCAAGCTTGCTGTACTGCACTAAGTGCCTTGGCAGAGTTTCTCAATTTAGAGTTGCCCATTGACCTAAAATCACTTTGGGGCAGCTATAGCCCGAATCAAACTCAAGCGCGAGAGCTCCCGTCCGATGAGCTGATTGTCAAAACGTTTGAGCAAATTCCTAACCCAGCGTGGCGATTTGTTTATGGCATTATGGCGACCTATGGGTTACGGAACCATGAAGTATTTTTTTCTGATTATTCCGGTTTAAGCCAAGGGGATGCGGCGAGCACGATTCAAGTCTTGTCTACAACCAAAACTGGAAGTCATGAAGTCTGGCCTTTCTTCCCTGAATGGATTGAGCAATTCGATCTCCGCAGCATTTGCTTGCCTCCCGTAGACACTGATCTCAACCGCACGACACTGCAACGAGTTGGGCAACAAGTGACGACCCAATTTCGCCGTTATCAAGTGCCTTTCTCACCCTACGATTTGCGCCACGCCTGGGCGGTCAGAACGATTCACTTTGGTCTGCCAGATACTGTCGCAGCTCGGATGATGGGGCACTCCGTCACGGTACACACCCGTACCTACCATCAGTGGCTGACGCGACGTGACCAACAGCAAGCGGTAGAAGCAGCTCTGAACCGTACTCAGCTCAAAGCGCCACTACGTTAATTCCCCCACTCAACAGTTAGGTGGTGTACTCGGCGTTGATTTTCACATAGTCGTAGCTGAGGTCGCACCCCCAAGCGGTGCCAGAGCCAGATTCATTGCCGATGCTGACTGAGATTGTGACGACGTTTTGAGCTTGGCTTTCGCTGGTAGTCATGCGGGGGAAAGGAACTAACTGACCATTTTTCATCACCATCAAGTCATTACTTACCTCGGTGCTGACCACATCGGGCGGTAACGTCTCTTTGGCTGTTGCTTGTTTCAGGTAAGCACTCGCAGCTGCGCGATCGAACTTCAGCGGCTGGCCCTGCTCCATCAGCAAAAAGTCACCTAACTTGATTTGCAGATTTTCTTGGCCAAAAGACACTCCCGCGCGACCTGCAGCCGCAGCAATGCGGCCCCAGTTAGGGTCATGGCCGAAAATAGCTGATTTCACTAAGGAAGAACCAGCGATCGTGCGAGCGATTTGCCGAGCCGAGCTGTCGTCAGGCGCACCGGAGACTTGCACCTCCATTAAGCAAGTCGCTCCTTCCCCGTCGCGGGCGATCGCCTTAGCCAAATAGACACAAACCTCGGTCAACATGGCTTCTAGCTTGTCGGCATCGGGACCAGGTTCGGTAATGGCAGGTGTGCGCGACTGACCGTTGGCCAGGGCTAGGAGAGTATCGTTGGTGCTGGTGTCGCCATCAACTGTGATTTGGTTGAAGCTGCGATCGGCGGCGCGACTCAGCATGTCTTGCCAAAGGGGTGGGGAAACAGCAGCATCACAGGTAACGAACGCCAACATCGTCGCCATGTTGGGGTGAATCATGCCAGAGCCTTTGGCAATACCCCCGATTCGCACTGGACGACCATGTAGAGTCGTTTCTAGGGCGATCGATTTAGTGACGAGATCAGTCGTGGCGATCGCTTGAGCCGCATGGTCCGAGCCTTGATCAGAAGCAGCAGCGATCAGATGCGGAATCGCGGCTTTCAAGGCTGCCATGGGGATACGCTGACCGATCACCCCAGTTGAAGCTAACAAGATCGAGTCTGAAGAAATATTTAGGGCTTGGGCTAAACTTTGGGCACTCTCGATCGTGTCAATCCAACCTTGGGAGCCAGTAGCGGCATTCGCTTGACCTGCATTACAGAGAATGGCTTGGGCACTTCCCTTCACTTGTAAACGCTCTCGGCAGTAGTCCACACAGGCGGCTCGGACTTGAGTTGTAGTAAAAACGCCTGCCGCGATCGCCTCCGCCTCCGACAAAATCAAAGCTAGGTCGGGTAAGCCAGAAGGTTTCAATCCAGCGGCTATTCCCGCAGCCCGATAGCCTCGCGGTGCTGTGATTCCACCGGGAATTTTTCGCCAATCTGACATTGTTCCTCCTCCCACCACTGAGACGCTTGAAAGGGGATTATATCAACTGGCCGCTATTACTTCACTACATTCGGCAGGTGCAAAACTCGTCTGCTTGGGTGCAAAATTCAGTGCGCTCGCCCCTAAATGGTCAACAATGACAAATTGCCAAAGAAAAAGGGAGAGTCTGTAGCGACTCTCCCCGCCATCAGGGTGCATCTACTTATCACATTATGCCATCAAGGGGGTGTGGGGTGACACCCCTCATCAAAATTTCATCCAAAAAAAACACCAGGGTCTAATCCGACGCGGACGATCCCTGGCGAGTTCCGTTGAACAGAGGGTTATGGGTTCAGCTTTTGAGCGAGCAACTGATTAGTTAGTTTAGGGTTGGCCCGTCCACTCGTCTTCTTGAGCACCTGACCCACGAAGAAGCCTAACAGCTTGGTTTTACCACCCCGGTATTGCTCTAGTTCTTTGGGGTTGGAAGCAATCACTTCATCAATAATGGCCGCGATCGCATCAGGGTCGGAGAGTTGAGCTAAGCCGCGCTCCTCAACAATTTTGGCGGGAGAACCCCCGTTAGCCAGTAGGTCGGGCAGAATTTCCTTCCCGGCGTTGTTGCTGATGGTGTTGTCTTCAATCAGCTTGACGAGTTCTGCCAGTGCCTCTGGTTTGAGACCAATTTCGGTAATGCTGAGCTTGTTGGCATTGAGGTAGGCGGCAATATCGCCCATGATCCAGTTTGCCGTTGGTTTGGGGCTAGCTTGGGCGGCGATCGCGGTTTCAAAATATTCAGCCACGCTGCGATCGTCGGTCAGAACTCGTGCGTCGTAGGCAGACAAGCCCAACTCGGTTTCGTAGCGATGCCGCTTTTGAGCAGGCAGTTCTGGCAGTTCTGAGCGCCATTGCTCTAGCTGTTCCGTGGTGACTTGGATCCCAGTCAGATCGGGTTCGGGGAAATAGCGGTAGTCGCTGGAGCCTTCTTTGACGCGCATACTAATGGTGCGCTGAGAGCCTTCTTCCCAGAGACGCGTTTCTTGAACAATTCGCTCTCCAGTGGCTAGCGCTTCAGTTTGCCGTTCAATTTCGTACTCAATCGCCTTTTGAATGGCACTGAAAGAGTTCATGTTCTTGATCTCGACCTTGGTGCCGAATGCTTCCTGCCCTACTGGACGGATGGAAACGTTGACATCGCAACGCAGGGAGCCTTCCTGCATATTGCCGTCACCCACGCCGAGATAACGAATAATGCGGCGGAGCTCTTGAGCGTATTCAGCCGCTTCTTGGCCTGTGCGTAAATCTGGCTCGGAAACGATTTCTAGAAGAGGGACTCCGGTACGGTTGTAGTCAACCAAGGAAAAACTAGAACCCGCCAGGCGATCGCTGCCGCCATGGACCAGTTTGCCCGCATCTTCTTCCATGTGCAGGCGGGTAATGCCGATGCGCTTACGGCTTGGATTGCCGTCTGAGTCTACCAGTTCAATTTCTAGCCAACCATGCTCAGCGATCGGTAAATCGAACTGAGAGATTTGGTAGTTTTTAGGTAAGTCAGGATAGAAATACTGCTTGCGATCGAATTTGCTAAAGGGAGCAATTTGGCAGTTGAGCGCCGTGCCTGTCTTAACCGCGTACTCCAGCACTTTCTGGTTCAGTACTGGTAGCACCCCTGGCATACCCATGCAAATTGGACAAATTTGGCTGTTGGGGTCACCGCCAAATTCGGTGGAGCAGTTGCAAAAGATCTTCGTGTCAGTTTTGAGCTGACAGTGGGTTTCAAGGCCAATAATCGCTTCGTACTGAGTTTTAACCGGAGCAGCAGTCGTCATGGGATACAGATTGCAGCGATGCAACAATTTGGCTCTATTGTAGCCCCGCAGCGCCTCACTCGGCGTTTTGCCAGAGCTTTTGTCCTAGATCAATGGTCGTGCAGACCTCTCCCCAAACCTCTCTCCGGAGCAGAGAGGGACTTTGAATCTAGCTCCCCTTCCCTCAAGGGAAGGGGTTGGGGGTTAGGTCTCTTGTCTAAAGAGCAGGAAGGGCGAGGGAAGTCTGTCTAAACCATTAGGATGACGAGCTTAGGCAATATTTACCAGTTGAATGTCGAAAGTTAACTCCTCGCCCGCCAGAGGGTGATTAGCATCTAGAGTCACGGTGCCGTCGTTGACATCCGTAATCACCACCGGAATCACGCCCCCCGTTTCTTCGCGAACTTGCAACTGTTGACCCACCTCAGGCTCTAAATCTTCCGGCATCTGCTGCCGATCGATCTCTACGACCATTTCTTCGCGGTAAGGGCCATAAGCTTGCTCGACTGGAATTTTCTCGGTTTTAGATTCTCCGGGGGCCATGCCGACAACGGCTTTCTCAAAACCAGGAATTAGATCGCCCTGACCAAGGGTGAATTGTAGTGGATCACGATTAGTCGAGGAATCAAATACAGTGCCATCATCTAGACGACCTGTGTAGTGAACAGTTACGGTATCACCAATTTTTGCTTGTGTCATTTTTTAATCTCGCGTTTCTAGTCTTGCAGTGCCAATAAGGAGGGGCTAACACTGTTTTTATCCAGGCTGGAACTTTGCTCCTTGGGCTTAATTTCCAACGTTAGCGGATGGAGTGGTTAATCGGCTTCATTTTAGGGTCAATTTAATAATTAAATCGGTACTTTTTAAGAGCCGAGGTTGCTGAATCCGTTTCGGATCAAATCGCAGGCTAAGCTAAAGAAATTTTGTCAGAATTGATTGATTTGTGTTACTAGGTGCCGTTTTATTCAGGTGGCTCAGAATTTTTTGGTTCCTTTTAGGTCGTGGAAACCTCTTGGGAAGCTATCTTCAGTGTGTATAAAAGCTACTTGTCGCAACTAAAGCTCAAAAAGTTGATTTACAGTTTAGCTTGTTATTAAAGTTACAAAGAAATACAGAGATTTTGACTTCTCAAAGAGGAATTGCTGGGGCACAATCTATTTAATAATTTAGATATTTCACTGCGATCGCTGCCTTAAGTACCTATCAAGATTTCTATCAATTCTGGGGTGGCTTCAGCCTGGTTTCAGAGACTTAGCAAATTGACTCAAGACGCGACAGTTCGACCGAGTAGATTCGCGAGAGCGCTAACGAGAGAAGTTGGCTCTACAGGCTTAGCAAAATGCATTTGAAATCCCGCACTCAATGCCTGAGCCTGATCTTCTTCTCTTGCATAAGCGGTTAAGGCGATCGCAGGCATCGGTTTGACTGGGTGATGTTCCAGGGTCTTGACTCTATGAATCAGGGCATAGCCATCTTCCCCTGGCATGGCAATGTCACTAATGAGAATGTCCGGTTGGAGATTTTCGTAAGCGGCGATCGCTTCGGCGACAGAAGCAACAGCAGTCACGTTGGCTCCAGATTGCTCCAAGATCGTTTGTAGCAGTTCTCTGGCATCATTCTCATCATCAACGACTAAGACACTCACGCCCTTTAAAAGGGAGGACTCCAAGGCATTAGCGATGCCCTCCAGCAAGCAGTGCGTGGAAGGCGGAAGTTCTGGGTCGGAGGCTGATAGAACCAGAGGCGGCAGCTTGACCGTAAAGGTTGCGCCTTGTCCTTCTCCAGGGCTTGCAGCGCTGACTGTTCCTCCCTGCAACTCGACCAGGTGCCGCACGATCGCCAAACCCAAGCCTAAACCGCCATGCGATCGCGTACTGGTACTGTCTGCTTGTCGGAAGCGATCAAAGACGTGGGGCAAAAATTCCGCCGGAATCCCTTGGCCTGTATCTTGGACCCGAATTTGAATGCAGGAGTCTATCAGCTCCAGACTAATCTCTACCTGACCACCCCTGGGAGTGAACTTAATTGCATTGGCCAACAAATTCCAGACAATTTGTTGCAGGCGATCGGGGTCTCCTAACACTTGAGTCGCCGTCTCGTTTAGCTTTGGCTCCAAGCTGATGCCTTTGGCTTCTGCTGCGGGACGCACTGCATCGGTTGCCGCAGTAATCACTGTGATTAACTCTACAGGGCGAACCTGTAGTTGTAGCTTGCCTTGCACAATCCGCGAAACGTCCAGAATATCTTCAATTAGTTGAGCTTGAGATTTAGCATTGCGCTCAATGGTTTCCAAGGCTTTCGCTGTAGTGACTTCATCAAATTTGCGGCTTCCCAGTAACCGGGACCAACCCAAAATCGAGTTCAACGGAGTGCGTAACTCGTGAGAAAGCGTGGCAAGAAACTCGTCTTTCATCCGGTTTGCGTCTTGAGCTTCTTGGTAAAGTCTGGCGTTGTCCACGGCTAAGGCTGCCCGCCGAGCTAAGTCTTCAGCCAAGGTGAGGTCAACCGAGTTATAGTGTCGCTGGGATTCGGAAATGGTGAAAGAAATGACCCCAATGGTGCGCCCAGCCGCGATCAAGGGCACAATCATGACCGACTTGGGGTGCAAGGAGCGGATCAGCCGTAGGTAGTCAGCATCGGTGGTAGAGTCAGCGATCGCCGCTTCTGACACCTCAGCCAGTAGTTGAGATTCTCCCGTCTGTAGAGCTTGGAGCACGGGGCGCAAGTGGCTGAGCCGCAGCGGATAATATTGCTGGAGTTGGCGAGCTAAATCTTCTTTGGCAGGGTCAATGTGAGCCACCGTCAGAGGCCGCAGCGACTCCCCATCCTCCACCATGTCGATGACACACAAATCGGCTAGATAAGGCACTGCCAACCGAGCCAGGCTGATCAGCGTGGCTTCGTAATCCAAGGAGGCGGATAGGACCGCGCTGGCTTCGGCTAGAAATGTCGAGCGTTGTTCTGAGGCTTCGGCTACGGCGCGAGCTGCTTGCTCACAAATCAGTTGGGCTCGTTCCTCCTCGGCTTGCTTGCGTTCCGTAACATCCTGAATCTGAGCAATAAAATGTACAGGTTCGCCTTGGGAATTATGCACCAGCGAAACGTTCAGTAATACCCAAACAACGTGTCCTTGCTTGTGGAGATAGCGCTTTTCCATCTCATAAGCCTGAATCTCTCCAGTCAGCATCTGACAGACAAAGATTAAGGTTCTGTCTAAGTCGTCTGGGTGGGTGACCGCTTGAAAGTTGGTGTTGAGCAGTTCTGAATCTGAATAGCCCAGCATTTGGCAAAGGGAACGATTCACTTGCAAGAAGCGGCCATCTGTGGCGATCAGGGCCATTCCTACCGCCGAATCGTGGAAGGCTCCCTTAAAGCGCTCCTCACTTTCACGCAGGGCAGCTAGCGCCGTTGTGTGTTCTACCACCATCGCTTGGCGGGCTTCAAACTCAGCGGCATGCATTACTGCTGCTGCAATAAAGCCTGCCATCAGGCGGAGCGTGTGCGTGTCTTGCTCACTAAAAGCATTGACGTTAGGAGATAGAACCTTCAGTACCCCGGCAATTCGGCGTTCGTAGCGCAAAGGGACTGCAATCATCGAGCGAGCTCCTACCCGCCGATAAACCTCTGGACTGATCCGGGGATCAGTTTCAGCGTCATCACATCGTAGAATTTCCCCGGTGTGAAAACATTGCCCAGAAAAGCAGGTGTCAGCTTTAACGCGCAAGCCTACGTAAGGCGCTGCCGTTCCACTGGCAACTCGATAGACCATGTCTTCGCCGTTGGGTAACAAAATCACCGCGCCTGTGGCCGAAGTAATCTTTTGCGTCCGCTCGGCTATTAAGTTCATGACGCGCAGTAAATCTAGCTCTGCGGTGGCGATGTCATGCTGGGTATCAATAATGGCTGTCAGCCGCTCAGCGTCATCGCGCAACCAAGCTTCTGTGCGTAAGCGCTCTGAAATCTGCTCTTTTAGGGCTGAGTTAGCAGTGGAAAGTTCAGCCGTTCTTTTAACTACTTCGGCTTCTAACTGGTCGTGGGCTGCCTGAAGGGCTTCCTCGGTGCGTTTACGCTCGGTCATGTCGCGCATCAGTTTCGAGAAGCCCCGTAAGCGCCCAAAGCGATCGCGTAAGGCTGTAGTGATGCCACTAGCATAGAAACGGCTACCATCTTTTCGCACATGCCAGCGTTCGTCTTCGGCTTGGTCTTCAGCGATCGCTTGCTTAATCTCTTGGTCTGGCTTGCCCTGCTGCACATCCTCAGCCGTAAAAAAGCAAGAAAAATGCTGCTCTAGAATTTCAGCTTCCTTATAGCCTAGGATCCTCTCGGCTCCTGTATTCCAACTCGTAACTCGGCCCCGTGTATCCAGCATGAAAATGGCATAATCTTTGACATTTTCGATTAGCAACCGATACCGTTCCTCGCTACGGCGCAGGGTTTCCTGGTGCTGCTTTGATCTCAGCCAAAAAACTTCTGTGCCCTTCTGGGCTCTGTGGAGAGCAGCACTCAGTAGGCTAATTAAAACTCCCTCCACCGCAAAGAGCCCCAGGGCAAAAGCCTGCTCTGAAGACGGCGATGTCAAGGAATCAAACGGGGCAACGTAAAAATAAGCGCAGCCCAAGGTAGCTAGCAGAGTGGCAACCATTCCAGGACCGAAGCCACCATACCAAGCGCTGGCTATGACAGCGCTAAATAGTAATAAAAATGGAACTTGGGATTCTAATAAATCAGCTAGGGGAGATTGCAGAAGTAGAGCCAATGCTACTCCTAGGACAGCAATCCCATAGCGCAGGAATAGTGAACGGTAGACTGGCAGCATGGTTCTGTACAGGCGGTAGCAGGGGAAGTTGAATCATTCCAGAAGCACCTTCAAAGGTATAGACGATTTGTGAGGGCACAAAAGTCATAAAAGGTTGACCACTGCTCTATAAGACAAGCCAAGTTAGAGTTAGAGCTCATCTCTCAAACTCTCCCAATCCAACCTTTAAGGTGGAGTCAGCTCAGGATTGAATAGAAATAGCTCAGGGCGCTAACTAGATTGGCTGTAGAGTGGTCGGCGATGGAAGTAAATTCGTTGCTACCAGTTAAGCCAGTCAGTCAAGTGATTGTTCATTGTCTTTAATTAATGAGTTATTCATCATGTTTTTAATATCTAAGTAACAAGGTATAAACTGAGGCGGGTTTTGTCTTCTGTCTTTAGTGAAGTCCTATGGAACTTACCTCTCATCCGCTAGTTCATACGTAGTCAGGGTTTCTACCCTGATTGTTTAGCACTAACGCCTCAAGAGTTAAGCTCATTTAAGCTCCCTTCCCCTGGATCGGGGCAAGATGGTGAGATGACGACGCTGTTCGCACACCTGAACCAGCTAATGTAGTGAACAGCAAACGTTACAATCCATAGCAACAGTTACATAGCAACAGTTAGGCTCGCAAACTATGGCTGCGCCCCTTTGGTGGCTCTGGTAGGACCATTCATGAACCATGCTACGGCACCCATTTATTGCCCCATTTGTCAGACGCTCAATACGGAGGCGTACAACTTTTGCCAACAATGCCGATCCTCTCTGCCCAAACGGTATCTCTGGGCTGTAGGGACAGGAGTTGATGCCTATCAAATCGGAGATGTCTTAGGCGATCGCTATGTCTTAAAAAGCCGCCGAGTTTTGTTCGACACTAAGCCAGGTTTGCTCCCCGATCTACCCAGTGATATTTCCGACGCGATCGCCCCTTATCTAAGGTTGTTTCCGTATCAACTGCATATTCCCCAGGTATATGGGCAAGTGCAAACGGAAAAGGGCGCTCCAGTGGTGCTGCTAGAGCAAGTTCCGCTAGAGACGAGGCGTTGGAGCCAGAGTGCAGGCGAATTATCGCATCCACTGTTCCCTGCCTTAGCTGATGTGTGGCCAGAGGCCCCGGCAATCCGACAACTGAATTGGTTGTGGCAAATCTCGCAGTTATGGCAGCCGTTTAGTAGTGAAAGGGTAGCTTCTAGCTTAGTCGAGCCGCAACTGTTGCGAGTGGAAGGGCCGCTTGTACGCCTGCTGGAACTACAGAGCGATCGCAAATCCGCTCCTACTTTGAGGGAACTCGGACAGTTATGGTTGCAGTGGGCACCGACGGCCCAGCCTGAAATTGCGCGTTTTCTAGCAGCCTTGTGTCATCAAATGATTCAAGGGCAGATTCGTACGCCCGAACAGCTGACTGCTCAACTAGACCGAGGCTTGGTTGTTTGTGGGCGATCGCAAGCTCGTTTGGCCCAGATTGCTACGCGCACCGACCAAGGCCCCAGTCGCCAACGCAATGAAGATGCCTGCTACCCGGCGAGTGGTACTACTTTTTCAGTGCCATTGCATCCTGGAGAAACGCCCAAAACCCTCACCTTGGTTTGTGATGGCATCGGTGGGCATGAAGGAGGGGATGTTGCTTCTAATCTCGCGATCGCTGCTGTTCAGGAACGAATTCAGGCTCTAGAACTGGACGTAGCTCTGCAACACCCAGATAGCTTAATGGCAGAACTGGAGCAGGCTGTCTGTCTTGCCAATGATTTAATTTGTCAGCGCAACGACCAAGAGCGACGGCTAGAGCGCCAACGCATGGGCACCACTTTAGTCATGGCGTTGGCCCGTGGTCATGAAGCTTATATCACTCATATTGGCGATAGCCGCGTCTATTGGATTACCCGAACTGGTTGTTACCAACTCACAGTAGATGACGATGTCGCTTCGCGGGAAGTGCGCTTGGGCTATGCCTTATACCGAGATGCGGTACAGCAACCAGTTGCAGGTTCGCTGGTGCAAGCTCTAGGCATGAGTAGTTCAGCTACGCTGCATCCGACTGTGCAGCGTTTGATTCTGGATGAAGCGGGTGTCTTCTTACTTTGTTCGGACGGCTTGACTGAGAACGATCGCGTTGAGGAGTGCTGGGAAACCGAAATTCTGCCAATTTTGGACGGTAAGGTGGATGTAGCCACTGCTTGCCAACGCCTGGTCGAAATTGGCAACATGCGGAATGGGCATGACAACGTTACTGTCGGCCTGCTCTACTACCAAGTGACGCATACCGAAGCGATCGCAGAATTGCCAGCGTCTCTGTTGACGGAGTCACCGGATCTAGACCTCCCCCCAAGTAGGCAGCCCACGGCGATCGCGACTGACACACCCACTCAGGTGTTGAATGCAGCTCCGTCTACCCTAAAAACTCAAATCTTACCGCCACGACGTTCTCCGAATGGAGCCCTACTGCTGCTAGGCATTCTGTTGTTGGTTGGTCTAGGTGGCGTTCTCGCTTATCTGCTTTTGCCTGGGGTTAGTCGTCGCATCAATCCACTACTGGGTCGGGCTCCCCAACCAGATGGAGCGCAAGTAAACCCTGGTACGCCTATTTCTACCCTGCCTTCACCGAATCCCTCGCCCCTTGTCTCGTCGCTCACCTTGGCCCCAGGGACTTTGATTCAAATTCGTCAACCCAATTCAGGGCTTGCTAGCGATCGCGGGACCGGATCAATTCAATTGCAACCTCAGCCGGGTAGTTCTACAACTGCACCTGATCCTGAATCACCTGAATCAGGCGTTGCATCCAGTCCTGCATTAGGCGATCGCACTCCTAATGCTGCAACGGCTCAGTTAGTTCCTGCAGGGGGACTACTGCAAGTCTTGAGCAAGCAAGTCATTCCCGCTCAAGGCAGTTGGGTCAAATTAAAAGTTTGCTCCATTTCTAGTGGCACGAACGCTCAGGAACCCGCGTCTCCAAGAACGGCAACTCCCATTCCAACCGCCTCGCCTTCCAACCGCGCGACAACCCTGTCACCCAGCGATCGCTTTCTGCAACCTGGAGCCAGTGGCTGGATTGAAGAAGCAGTTTTAATGCCATTGATTGAGCCTAATTCACCTTCGCCAAATCAATTAGGAGCTTGTAGCAATCCCCCATCAACTCCGACACCCAGGCCTACCCCTGCACCCAGCCCATCGCCAGCTCCAGAATAAATGGACTCTGCTGTCAGAACTCAACTCTCCCAAGACCAGATAGACTGATAGGAAAACTAGCGATCGCTCAGATTCTTACAACTTACGGTTTTTGAATGCCTGTGTCAGAAACTCCTTGCCTTAGCCTGTCCATTCAGCGTTTGGCAGCTTCAGGAACAAATCGATATGTAATCTGGGTTATCAATGCCCCCTACCCGAGTGGGTACGTCTTACACGATTGCGTTTGGCCTGACACGCTAACGCAAGCTTGGCAAGCTTGGCAGGAAATGTTTTCTCTGCGCGGTCTGCCGCAAGTGCCTCATGTCTCTTCGGTGCCATCAGCGACATCGCCTCCAGCCTCTACGCCAGAACCCAACGCCCTACCCTATGGGGCTCGCTTGATGCAGAACTTAGGGGTCAACTTGTGGCAATGGCTATTTGACGGACCGGTAGAAGCTAGCATCAATCGTAGCCAAGGCATGGCTTTTGGGCTAGGCACACCGCTGCGATTGCGTTTAGAGATTCGCGACCCTGAATTGATTGCCCTACCTTGGGAAATCATGCAATCCCAAATGGGCCGCTCAGTGATTTCGATCGCTAGTGATCAGATTTTGTTTAGCCGCACGACCAGTGAGGTAGAATCGCTGCCAGCTTTACGGATGGAGCAATCCCTCAAAGTGCTTTTGGTTTTAGGACAAGGCACAGATACAGCCTCTAATCATTCTGAAAATGTTGGGGCTGGGGCTGCATCCCCGCAACCAGCAGCGCTGAATCTAGAACAAGAAGCCGCTGCATTAGAAGAAATCCTGACCAATCATGAGGTTTCAGATACAGGTGGTCAGCAAACAGTAGCAGTGCGCTCCCAGGTAGACACTCTGATCCAGCCCACGCCAGCTCAGCTAATTGAGCACCTGGAAACAGGAAAATACAACATTTTCTTTTACGCAGGGCATGGTGTACCTGCACCTGACGGTGGCTTGCTCTTGTTGGGTCCGGGAAACGCGCTTAATGGCACCGAATTAGCTCAAGTTTTGACTCGTTGCCGCGTTACTCTCGCAGTATTTAATGCTTGCTGGGGTGCTCAGCCAGATCACACTAATGACCAACCAATTCCACGCAGCAGTCTGGCAGAAGTCCTGATTCATCATGGAGTCCCTGCGGTTTTAGGCATGCGCGACTCTATTACAGACCAAGAAGCGTTGAGTTTTATCCGCTCCTTTGCCCAAGCCTTGAGAAAAAGTGAACCGATCGATCGGGCAGTAGCTTTGGCAAGACAGCATCTTTTAATGCTGTACAAATTTAATCAGCCTGCTTGGACCTTGCCAGTTCTGTATATGCATCCACAATTTGACGGTCGATTGATCCACACGGAGGGTAGTATCCAGTTCGGTCAGGACATCAAAGAAGATAAAGGCAACAACACCATGCTGCCGCCAGAAGGATTTCCTAGCGACATTAGACCGCGAATTCCAATGGCTTCTTTACGCTTAACCGGACTTCCACCTAAAGCTTGGCCAATTCGAGATGGAGTGATTCGGGTGGGTAGCCAAGGAGATAATGATTTGGTTTTACCAGAAGCTGGAGTTTCTCGGTACCATGCCAAAATTTTCTATCGAGATGCTTCAGATCAGCCAGATAACCAGCCAGCTTACATTCTGCAAGATGTGTCTCGATATGGAACTTTCATTTTAGGGTCAAATGGCTGGCGAAGAATCCACCAACAGGAAGTCTCTTTGCGCTCTGGAGTTCAGCTAAAATTTGGCAATCCTAATGGGCAAGCGTTAGAGTTTTTGATCGAGCGCCCAACTTCTGAGGAAAACCACATCTAAGCCAATTGGCCTAAATTTCAATTGCTTGCGGAACTTCCAAAAATCGGCGTGTAGCTACCCACGTCAAATGCAATCAGGAGTAGCACGATGAGAAACGGAACTATGCACTCAGACTATTTCGAGCACTCTCAATTCCAAGTTGAACTAGATGATTTGCTAGAGGCTACTCTGAGCATTGATACGCCTTACCCTTGGAACATCGCAGATCCAGAAGCAACGTCCTATCTGGAAAAGCTAGAGCAAGGATTTTCTCTAGATAACTGGCCTGAGGATGAAGTAGCAGCGCGATCGCAGGACTTCTTCGCTTGCCTAGATGGAATTTGGGCACAAAATTCTCTATCGCAGCGTTTTGCTACCTGGGCTCCTCAGAGTGTTTTAAACGCAATCGTTCAGCAAGCTCAAAAGGTGTTTGCTAGCAATCTGTCTCTCGCTGAGCAGCTAGTTCAGTGTGTGCAGCAAAGCTTACCCAATTGGGATGCTGATGACCTGCAAGTCTTAGCACGTCCGCTGGCTTATGCGATGCGGGGGGTAGAAGCAGAAACCACTGAAGTTGTGGAGTCTACGCTTAAGGCAGTGCGACCCGTAAGTTGGGAAGAGCTATCAGAACTGGAGCAGGCCCGTCTGAGCTTGTCGATCGCTCGTTGTGCTTTGGCTCAGCTGCATCAAACTGACAGCGCTCAAGCTGATGAGAGTTGTGAATGATGAGCTAGGCATTGATAGTCTCCGTTGAGTTTTAGGTATAAAAGATTGCTTTCAATGATTCTATTCAAGCATCCTCTGAGAACTGCATCATCGCCCAACTGGGCGAACTGAGCTAAAAGTTCAAAGGCTAAGGAGACTTGGAAAGCCGAGTAGCAAAGTTTTGAGAGCGTGTCGGTGACAGTTGTCGAGCCTTGAGGATTGCTGCTGCCAAAAAAGCATAAGAGACAACTCCAACGATCATCAGCAGTAGAGCGTTAATGGTACCAGCTGCATTCCATAAAGCATGCAGGATCGCTGCGGTAAGATAGCCGATGCTGAGAATGAACCAACGTTTTCTAGGCTTGAGCACAGTGAGGCCCACAAAATAACCTAAGTAGCCACTATAAGCAATATGACCAGCCACAGAGCCCAGAACTCGTGGAATTAAGAGTTGGAGACCTTCTAGGGAACTAGACTGCTGCTCAATATCTGGAACGTATTGGCCCAAAGTTTCTACTAGCGTAAATCCAGCGGCGGCAGCGGTGCCCAGCAAAATGCCATCTAGAGGTTCCCAAACGCCAATTTGTTCTCGCCAGGGCGATCGCAGACAGCGACCGAGCCAGTAAGCTAGCAGGACGGGCAGAGCTTTTAGCAACTCCTCCATCAAGCCAGCCCCAAAGAACATGCTAGTGATGAGCCTGAGAAAACTAGTAGACTCATCCGGAATTGGTAAACGACCGGGAAGTACTTGTCGAAACAGCACAATGAAAGTTGATAGAATGGGACTCCGCAAAATGAGCACCATAACGCCTAGAGCCCCTAGTAGCACCCACCACGGCTTTCTTTTACCGCAGAGCTGATAAACGAGATAGTAAGCTGCCCCGACTAGATAGGTAGCAAGCAGCAGATTAAAGGCGACTGGCTGACCCACAGCGGCAAACATAAGCACGACAAAGCCGACTGTGACGATACCAGGAACTAAGTAGGCTTTGTGCGCTAGCTCTCTTCCAGTCGAAAGAATAGGAAATAGTTGCGTTAAAGTGACCGAGTCTGTCGCTACTAACCGAGGGCTTCTTAAGGGCGGTGCGGTGGCAGCAGACTGGAAGGGCACGGCATGGCTAGGCTGTGGCACCACTGCTACATGGGAAGCGGCTGAAGGCTCGACTAAATGGCACTCAAAAATAAATTTTGGGCCATTACCACCGAGCACAATGCGATCGCCGACCTGCAAAACTTGGCACCCCTGTAAGCGCTGTCCATTTAAGTAAGTGCCATTGGCGCTATTAAGGTCGCAAATTTCCCAGAGCGGTTCTTGAACTTGAGTTTTGAAGTTGAGGATGGGACGGATTTGAGCATGCCGTCGTGACACCATCCCAAACAAACTTGAGTCTAAGACAATCTGGCAATAAGTATCTCGTCCAACCGTTACTGATTGGGTGCGCGACAACGGGTAGCAAGGGGAATTCCATTCTATAGAAATTGAAGAAGGAACTTGCCAGAGGAAGGCGACGTAAGGATCCTGATCCGTCATCGTCACGAAGGCTGGATTTTAAAAGCTAGGCTTATCTTGCCACACTTTCACTGGTTTGCCCTGGCATCTCGAACCGCTGCCAAGAAAAAGATCACAGCCAACGGAATGCTAATGGCTAGAATAACTCCGGTGACTAGTCCACCTAGATCTGGTTTTCCAGAAGATAGCTCAAATACAGAGCCAACTGCAGCGATCGCGGCTACACAAGAACCGCCCAAGAATACACCACTTTTCGGGGTCAATGCTATTCAACCTTTAATCAAGCAACAATAGTAAAGAATAGATGCAATCAGTCACTAATGCTTAAAGAATCTAGGGCTGATCTATAAATAGCCCTTCGGTCAATCATTAACTCAGCAACACTCTGGGCTTGGTCCTGTGATTACGATTAACCTCTATGAGAAATTTGCAGGCTCACGTACAAGCTCACGTAGAAAACTCTCATAGAAGCTATAGCGTCATTTCCGAATTTAGCCAAGCGCCCTAAGCAACAGGCTTCACAGCCTGAGCCGAAAAACCATACTTAGCCAGCTCTTGATTGAGTGCTAGGCCATTCTCGACTCGGTCTACAAATAACACACCGTTTAAGTGGTCCATTTCATGCTGAATCGCCCGAGAGAGTAGTCCAGTTGCCGTTAGTTTCTGTGGCCGTCCATACTCGTCTTTATAAGACACCTCGACTGCCGCAGGCCGTTTGACATCTAGATAAACCCCCGGAATGCTGAGGCAGCCTTCTTGAGCTACACAAATATCGCGGCCCATATGCTTGACACTGGGATTGATCAAGATCAGTGGTTGATTAGTGGGGTCATCTGGTTCGCAATCTATAACAATCAGCTGTTTCTGCACAGCTACTTGGGGGGCAGCTAACCCAATGCCATCGGCGCTGTACATGGTTTGGAGCATTTCACGTACTAAATCGCGGATTTCTGCATCCACTTTATTAATTCGCTTTGCTGGCTGACGTAAGACGCGATCGCCAAGATGGTGAATTTCCAGAGGCGGATTATCTAACTTTTTCTTTTCGACAAGAACCTCAGAAGTCATGAACGTATGCTCGCAATTAGGGCTAAATTCCGGAATGATTCCGCTTTACATTCATCTTATCAACCCTTGCTCTGGATTGCCTGGGTAGAAAATGCCTAATTTGCGATCGCACCCGGCTGAACTGGGATTGCTTTAAAGACAAAAGAGGTGTGGTAGGCCACACCTCTTCTCAATTAAAACTAGTTGTCGATTCAACCTTTACTCAAGAGCAGGTTGAAATCAGCTTGGTTTCCAGTGGCCTCGCTCTAAACTGTGAAATGGTTTTCGATGGAAACATTGAGCGTGTAACTATCATTCGCCGTGAGCGGTGTACCCGTGATTCCGCTGCCAATGGTGTTGGTTGACTCAACCTTGGCAACTCCAATAACGTAACGCCCTGGGGCATTAAAGTTATAGGTCAGATATGAATCATTCAAGGACGAACTACCAGCATCAGGACTACCAGCATCATCATTTGTTGCTAAGAGAGTCCCTCTGTTGTCAAAGAGGAATATCTCGGTATCCAAAGCCGCAGTACCACCCTGATCGGCAAAGTCAATATCGAAGATACCTTGGACAGAACCTTGCCCTGAGGCACTACCGATAATAAACGAGTAGTAGTCAAAGGAGCCATCTCCCCTAACTGAGACAGAGGTGTGCGGAATGGTGGTAGCAGCAGTGATGTTTTCGTTGGCGGCTAAGGAGAAATTAGAATCAATGCTCTGAGCCACGATCAGATTTACTGTCGCTGTCGCATTGCCGCCTGCACCATCAGTTACCGTGTAAGTGAAGCTATCACTGCCATTAGCGCCACTAGTAGCGTTGTAGACATAGGTACCATCAGGTCTAGCCTCCAAGCTACCACGGGTTGGCTGGGTGGTACTGGCGATCGTTAGGGTTCCCTCAACATCCGTATCATTGGCTAACAAGGTACCAGGAATGATGGTGGTTGAAGTCGTAGCATCTACTACCAATAGGTCAGCCGAAGCTTTGGGTAAGTCGTTGACAGCAGCAACCGTGATATTGACTGTGGCAGAAGCAGTTCCCCCATTGCCATCACTGATGGTGTAGGTGAAGCTATCAGAGCCGTTGAAGTTGGTCGTCGGGGTATAGCGGAAGGTACCGTTGTTGCTGATAACGGAGCCGTTCGCAGGATTGGTATTTCCGGTAATTGACAGAGTGTTGCCCTCAACATCAGTGTCATTCGCTAGGGCTGCGATCGTGACTACTGTATCTTCGTTAGTTGTGACCGTATCACTGTTGGCAATGGGAGCATCATTGACTGGGGTGATGGTGACATTGACCGTCGCCGAGGCAGAACCGCCATTGCCATCACTGATGGTGTAGGTGAAGCTGTCTGTGCCATTCGCATTCGCATTGGGCGTGTAAGTGAAGACGCCGTTGTTGCTGACCACAGAGCCCCGGGTGGGATTGACAGAGACCCCTGTAATCGAAAGGGGATTGCCTTCTACATCCGTGTCATTGGTCAGGACAGGGATGTTGACCTGGGTGTCTTCAGTGGTGCTTGCTGTATCGCTGCTGGCAATGGGAGCATCATTGACTGGGGTGATGGTGACATTGACCGTCGCCGAGGCAGAACCGCCATTGCCATCACTGATGGTGTAGGTGAAGCTGTCTGTGCCATTCGCATTCGCATTGGGCGTGTAAGTGAAGACGCCGTTGTTTTGGCTCAGGCTGCCTTTGGTCGCCAGAGAGAAATTACTAACACTCAGAACATCGCCTTCTACATCGGTGTCATTGGTCAGGACAGGGATGTTGACCTGGGTGTCTTCAGTGGTGCTTGCTGTATCGCTGCTGGCAATCGGAGCATCATTGACCGCGTTAACCGTGATGTTGACTGTGGCAGAAGCAGAGCCACCGTTACTATCAGTAATGGTGTAAGTAAAGCTATCTGTACCGTTGAAGTTGGTGTTTGGGGTGTAGCGGAAAGTGCCATTTCCCTGATCAATTAATTGACCATTCGTAGCTGAGGTACTGCTGCTGAGGAAAAAGGTATCACCCTCAATGTCACTGTCGTTGGCTAGGACATTGACAATTGTGACTTGTGTATCTTCATTAGCACTGGCCGTATCGCTATTGGCAATGGGCAGGTCGTTCACCGCGTTAACCGTGATGTTGACGACGCCAGTAGTACTGCCTCCCCTGCCATCACTAATGGTGTAGGTGAAGCTATCAGACCCGTTGAAGTCAGGATTAGGTATGTAATTAAACGAACCGTTGTTGCGACTGTCTACTGTACCGCTACTAGGCTGAGTGAAGCTAATAATTGCGATCGCGTCTTGGTCTGCATCTCTATCGTTGGCGAGTACATTAGTGATTAAAACCAACGAATCTTCATTCGTGGTCACTGCGTCACTACTCGCAACCGGAATATCGTTGACTGACGTAACATTGACGTTGACCGTAGCAGTTGCGGTTCCACCACTACCATCTGTAATCGTGTAGGTGAAGCTATCAGAACCGTTAAAGTTAGGGTTTGGAGTGTAAGTAAAGGTTTGATTGCCGTTATCTCTGATAGCGCCATTTAATGCTGGACCAAAGCTATTGATTAGCAGTTGCTGTTGGTCTGCATCACTATCGTTTCTAAGGAGCTCATTAGGAGTAATGAGTAACTCTGTGTCTTCACTGGTTGTGAATGCATCATTGTTGGCAACAGGAATATCTTGAACTGAGTTGACAACTAGGGTGACAGTAGCAGTCGTAGAACTACCTTTGCCATCTGTAACGACATAAGTAAAGCTATCACTGCCACTAAAGTTGGCAGTAGGTGTGTATGTAAGACTCCCATTACTACTCGCTAGTACTCCCCGTCCCGGTTGGGAGAAGCTAGTAATTAAAGGGGTATCTTGGTCAGCATCGCTGTCATTAAGTAATAGATTGGCCTGAGTAAAGGTAACAGATGTATCTTCGTTTGTCGTAATAATATCGTTGCCCGCGATCGGTGCGTCGTTGATCGCGTTAACGTTCAGAGTTACAACAGCAGTTGTATTACCACCGCGACCATCTGTAATGGTGTAAGTGAAGGTATCTGTGCCGTTGAAGTTGGACTTGGGGGTATAGATATAGGAGCCGCCAAGATCAACGAGCCTACCGTTTAGTGGCTGAGTAAAGCCCGTAATTAAAATGGGATTGCTATCAGCATCCGTGTCATTGCTTAACAGCGTAGCTCGACTGAAACTGACTTCCGTATCTTCGTTGGTACTGAAAGTATCGTTGCCCGCTATGGGGACATCGTTGACGGAACGAACAGTGAGGTTGACGGTGCCAGCGACTGTAGTACCATTACCATCTGTAATGGTGTAAGTGAAGCTATCTGTGCCGTTGAAGTTGGACTTGGGATTGTAGATAAAGGTGCCGTTGCCCAAGCCCTCGACCGTGCCATTGGCAGGTTGCACGAAGTTATCGAAGAAGAAGGTGTCTCCCTCAGGATCAAAATCGTTCCTCAGTAGCTCGGTGCTAGTGAAGCTAAGCGCAGTGTCTTCGTTGGTAGTAAACGCGTCATTACCGGCAACCGGAGTATCTGGGCTGGGATTAATGGTAATGGTGACGGTACTACTCGCTACACCACCATAACCATCACTCACTGTGTAGGTGAAGCTATCAGTTCCCTCATAGTTAAGCTCTGGGGTGTAGGAGAATGTCCCATCGGTATTAGTCGTCAGCGACCCATGAGCAGGACTAGTGAAACCTGCAATGACCAATGGATCGCCATCGCGATCGCTGTCATTGGCCAAGAGGCTGGGGAGGAGTGTAAGAGTATCTTCATCAACAGTAAAGCTCTCACTACCAGCAACCGGAGGCGTATTTATCGCAGTTCGTCCCTCCTTAATTCCGAAAAAGACGAAATGTCGGAAGCCACTGGCAAAAGAGCCACTCGCAACAGCTGCCGCGACGTCTGAGTTGTGTTCTAGATAGAATCGCTCGTTATAAAAAATACTTGGATTGCGAGTCTGAGTAGTATCAGCCTCAAACTGACCAAAACGAATAAAGTGCTCGAAGCCACTGTTAAAGACGCTTGCCTTAACTGCTGAGAGGACATCTGGGTTATTGGCCAGATAATATGCCTCATCAAACAGAAAACTGGGAGAACGAGTTGGACTGTTCCCAAGCTCAAACTGACCAAACTGAATGAAGTGCTGAAACCCGTTAGGAAAGAAGCCTTGCCGAACAGCTTCCGCTACATCTGGGTTATTGGTTAGATAAAACGCCTCATCGAATAAAGGGCTAGGGTTGCGGCTAGGGCTGTTGACAACTTCAAACTGACCAAATTGAATAAAGTGTTCAAAACCGCTGATAAAAAAACCTTGCCGGACAGCCTCTGCTACGTCCGGATTATTCACGAGATAGAAGCTCTCATCAAATAGGTCGCTAATACTCAAACTCATGCAATTTACCTACTGAAGCGTGAAGTGAAGACGAAGCGCTCCATCAAACTCTAGCGATAGTTGGAATTTGCGATGGAGCGCCAGAAATGCTAGTTCGCGATCCTGATGAATTACGTAACTAGCTAGGAAACACTGCCCCTTCCGCGATCGCAGTTGAGGCAGTGTTACAGCTATAGAGTGATAGCCTCCAGATTATTAGACAAACGGATGACCTTCAACAGAAACTTGCAGGGTATAAGTTTGCCCAGGATTTGGTGGATTACCAAATAACTGACCACCAGAGAAGCCAGCTCCAGATTGGCTAACCCCCACAATGTAGACTTGGTTCGCAGTCAGGTTAGTTGCTTTGATGTAAGCATCGGCTCCAGAGGCACTACCAAGGCCACCATTACTGGTTGACGCATTGTCATTCTGTACTACTAAAGCTCCTGTCTGATCAAAGAGGAAGAGTTGCGTATCGATTGACCCTGTTGCTTTCACACCAAAGTCAATGTCCAGAATTGCGGTCGGACCTCCTGCTGTAAATGAGTAGTAATCAAATGTCCCATCTCCTGTAGCAGAGACAGTTGCGTGAGGAATCGTCGTCGAATTCTCGATATTGTTATCGGAACTCTTCGAGAAGATGAACGGGCTATCTAGGTTGCGAGCTACCACAAGATTGACAGTACCCGTAGCAGTACCACCCTGAGGATCGCGAACGATGTAGCTAAAGCTATCGTTGCCGTTGAAGCCTGACCTTGGTATGTAATTGAACCCACCATTCCCACGAGTGATAGTGCCGTTCACAGGTGAGCTAGCGAGACCAACAATCCTCAAGCTGCTTTGTAGATCATCATCATCAAAGTCATTGGCTAGGAGATTCGTATCGCTGAGCGTACGCGACGCACCTTCTCCCACTACAAAGTAGTCAGTACTCGTAATCGGCAAGTCGTTCACAGGCGCGATCGCGACATTGACTGTGGCAGTCGCCGAGCCACCACGACCATCCGAGACCGTGTAGGTGAAGCTATCTGTGCCACTGAAGTTGGGATTGGGATTGTAGCTAAAGGTGCCATCGCCGTTGTCAGTAACAGCGCCGTTGCTGCCCTGTGTAGAACCAGCGATCGTGAGGAAATCACCGTCTACATCCGTGTCGTTTGCCAATACGTTAACGGTGACAGCCGCATCCTCATTAGTCGTAACAGCATCGTTCACCGCGATCGGTAGATCGTTAACTGGGCTAATAGTGATGTTGACCGTAGCCGCCGCAGTACCACCGTTGGCATCATTCACCACATAAGTGAAGCTATCGGAGCCGTTGGCATTGGCATTCGGAGTGTAAGTGAAACTGCCATTCCCTGCGCTTGTGATACTCCCCTTACCAGGGTCAGTGAAGTTAATCACAATGAGCGAATCACCATCGGCATCAGTGTCATTAGTAAACACATTAAATGTCGCTGGGGTGTCCTCATTAGTGGTCACACTATCGTTGCCCGCGAGCGGAGCGTCATTCACAGGATTAATCGTGACATTCACAGTACCGGTTGATGTGCCACCTCTGCCATCTGTAATGCTGTAGGTAAAGCTATCTGTACCGTTAGCATTGGGATTTGGTGTGTATGTAATAGTGCCGTTGTTATTGCGCACCACGCCCCGACTAGCTGGACCAAAATTGAACAGCGTGATTGGGTCACCGTCAGCATCCGTGTCATTGGTAATGACATTGATCGTGCCAGAAGCATCCTCATTGACGGTCAAGACATCGTTGACAGCCACTGGTAAATCGTTGACAGAGGCGATGTTGATCGTAACCGTTGCACTGGCAGAGCCACCATTGCCATCATCAACGACGTAGGTGAAGCTGTCGCTGCCGTTAGCATTCGGGCTCGGCTGATAGCTAAAGGCGCCGTTGTTGAACGTCAATGCTCCCTTGGTGGTCTCCGTGAAGCTAATCACAGTCAGCGTATCCCCATCCGCATCCGTGTCATTGGCCAGGATATTGATAGGAGTAGCCGCAGCATCTTCATTGAGGCTGAGGGTGTCATTGCGAGCAATGGGAGCATCGTTAATCGAGTTAACCCCAACGCTGACCGTGGCCGTGGCAGTGGCACCAGCAGCATCACGAACGGTGTAGGTGAAGCTGTCAGAGCCGTTGAAGTTGGTCAGGGGTTGGTAGGAGAAGTTGCCGTTGCCGAGGTTTCTCACCGTACCGCGACCCGCTTGAGTGAAGCTGAGGACGCTAAAGGTGCTGTCAGCATCCGTGTCATTGGCAATGACGTTGATTCTGCCTAGGGTGTCTTCGTCTAGCGTCAAGCTGTCGTTCACCGCCAGAGGAGCATCATTGAGGGAGCGAATAACGATGTTGACCGTGGCAGAAGCAGAGCCGCCTTGACCATCATCGATGACGTAGGTGAAGCTGTCGCTGCCGTTAGCATTGGGACTCGGCTGGTAGGTGAAGGTGCCGTTGGCGTTGTCGGTGAGTGTCCCTCGGGTGGCATCTGTGAAGCTGACGATGGTGAGGGGGTCGCGGTCTACATCGGTGTCATTGGCAATGACATTGATGAGAATCGCTGCGTTGTCCTCGTTGATCGTCTGACTATCGTTGCGAGCAATGGGAGCATCGTTAATCGAGTTAACCCCAACGCTGACCGTGGCCGTGGCAGTGGCACCAGCAGCATCACGAACGGTGTAGGTGAAGCTGTCAGAGCCGTTGAAGTTGGTCAGGGGTTGGTAGGAGAAGTTGCCGTTGCCGAGGTTTCTCACCGTACCGCGACCCGCTTGAGTGAAGCTGAGGACGCTGAAGGTGCTGTCAGCATCCGTGTCATTGGCAATGACGTTGATGCTACCTAGGGTGTCTTCGTCTAGCGTCAAGCTGTCGTTCACCGCCAGAGGAGCATCATTGAGGGAGCGAATAACGATGTTGACCGTGGCAGAAGCAGAGCCACCTTGCCCATCATCGATGACGTAGGTGAAGCTGTCGCTGCCGTTAGCATTGGGACTCGGCTGATAGGTGAAGGTGCCGTTGGCGTTGTCGGTGAGTGTCCCTCGGGTGGCATCTGTGAAGCTGACGATGGTGAGGGGGTCGCGGTCTACATCGGTGTCATTGGCAATGACATTGATGAGAATCGCTGCGTTGTCCTCGTTGATCGTCTGACTATCGTTGCGAGCAATGGGAGCATCGTTAATCGAGTTAACCCCAACGCTGACCGTGGCCGTGGCAGTGGCACCAGCAGCATCACGAACGGTGTAGGTGAAGCTGTCAGAACCGTTGAAGTTGGTCAGCGGCTGGTAGGAGAAGTTGCCGTTGCCGAGGTTTCTCACCGTACCACGACCCGCTTGAGTGAAGCTGAGAACGCTAAAGGTGCTGTCAGCATCCGTGTCATTGGCAATGACGTTGATTCTGCCTAGGGTGTCTTCGTCTAGGGTTAGCTCATCATTGACGGCCAGAGGAGCATCATTGAGGGAGCGAATGACGATGTTGACCGTGGCAGAAGCAGAGCCACCTTGCCCATCATCGATGACGTAGGTAAAGCTGTCAGAGCCGTTAGCATTGGGACTCGGCTGGTAGCTGAAGGTGCCGTTGTCGGCGAGTAGCGTCCCCTTGGTGGTTTCTGTGAAGTTAATCACAGTCAACGTGTCCCCATCAGCATCCGTGTCATTGACCAGGATGTTGATAGGAGTAGCCCCAGCGTCTTCGTTGATCGTCAGGGTGTCATTGCGGGCAATGGGAGCATCGTTAACCGAGTTGACAGTGACATTCACTGTGCTTGTGGCAGTAGCGCCTCTGCTATCACGAACGGTGTAGGTGAAGCTGTCAGAGCCGTTGAAGTTGGTCAGCGGCTGGTAGGAGAAGTTGCCGTTGCCGAGGTTCCTCACCGTGCCACGAGCCGCTTGGGTGAAGGTGAGAACACCTAATGTATCGCCATCAACGTCGCTATCATTGGCTAGGACGTTGATGCTGCCTAGGGTGTCTTCGTTGGTAACTAGATCATCACTAATGGCTGTTGGAGCGTCGTTGCCAGGCCGAATGGTGAGATTGACGGTTGCTGTGGCTGTGCCTCCCCGACCATCATCAATGACATAGGTGAAGCTATCTGAGCCATTGAAGTTTTCATTGGCTTGATAAGTGAAGGTGCCATCAGTATTGGGTGTCAGGGTACCATTGGCAACTTCAGTAAACTCAGCTACATTGAGCCGATCACCTTCAAGGTCAGTGTCGTTAGCTATCACATTAAAGGTGAACGCTGTGTCTTCATTACCCGTGAACCTGTCATTTCTAGCAACTGGTGCGTCGTTGACGTCCTCTACGGTAATGTTGACGGTGGCTAGAGCGGTGCCGCCTCTGCCGTCATTGACTCGGTAGGTAAAGCTATCGCTGCCGAAGAAGTTGAGCCTTGGTGTGTAAGTAAAGACGCCGTTGTTGTTGACAACGGTACCATTTCTAGGATTAGTCCCTACAGAGAATGCTAGTGAGTCACCATCGACATCGCTGGCATTATCTAGCAGGTTAATGGCGATCGCGGTTTCTTCACCAGTGCTGACATCTTCATTCGTTGCGACAGGCCGATCATTAACAGGTGTGACTGTTAGCAGAACCGTTGCTTCAGCTGTACCCCCTTGAAGATCATCAACTACATAAGTGAAGCTGTCAGTGCCGCTAAAGTTAGTAGTTGGTGTGTACGAGAACGTACCGTCACCGTTATTAACAACAGTGCCGTTAGTTGGGTCAGTGTTGCTTGATACGGAGAGGGGGTCACGATCAACGTCACTGTCGTTGGCTAATACATTTGGAATCGTGACAGATCCAAGGACTGGGTCTTCACTGGTGGTGAAGCTATCATTCCGGCCTACTGGAGCATCGTTGACATTATCAACAGTAATTGAAACCCTAGAAGTAGCCGTTCCTCCCCTACCATCGCTGACCGTGTAGGTGAAGCTATCACTGCCAAAGAAGTTAACATTTGGTGTGTAGTTAAAAGTTCCATCACCGTTGTTAGTAACCGCTCCATTTCTAGGATTGGTTGCAGTAGCAAACGTGAGAACATCTCCATCAACATCACTGGCGTTATCAGTGAGGTCAATTGTGATTGCTTCTTCCTCATTCGTGGTAACTGCATCAGGCGTTGCTGTAGGCCGATCATTAATTGGGTTGACCGTCATAATGACCGTAGCTGAACTGATGGCACCGGTTGGATCAGCAACGGTATAGGTAAAGCTATCTGTCCCACTAAAGTCAGTGGGAGCCTGGTAAGTGAAGCTGCCATTGTTATTGACAACGACAGTTCCGCCTTGGGCGCTGTTAGTGTCAGAAACACTAACAATCAGGCGATCGCCATCAATATCAGTGTCGTTTCTTAGTACCCCGTTCGTAGCAGTGATCGAGAGCCGAGTGTCTTCATTAACGGTGTAGGCGTCATTCCGCGCTGTAGGAGCATCGTTAACGGGCGCGATCGTAAGATTGACAACGCCGTTTGCAGTACCACCTCGACCATCACTAATCGTGTAGGTAAAGCTATCTGTCCCACTGATGTTGGCATTTGGTGTGTAGAGATAGGTGCCATCTCCTTGATCTACCAGTGAGCCCCGACCTGGTTGAGCAAAGCTGGTAATAAACGGGATGTCTCCGTCTGGATCAGAATCATTACCGAGCAACGTCGGATCAATCGTGATCAGAGTTTGAGTGTCTTCATTGACAGCGATCGCATCGTTGCCCGCAATGGGAGCATCATTAGTCGAATTGACAACAATGTTAACCGTTGCGCTAGCTGTGCCGCCGTTAGCGTTATCTCTAATTGTGTAGGTAAAGCTATCACTACCGTTAAAGTTGGCATTAGGCGTGTATGTGAACGTCCCACTGCCATTACGGCTTAGACTGCCTTGGGTAGGTTGGCTAAACGTATTGATGCTAAACGGATCGCCGTCACCATCATTGTCATTCGCCGTAAGAAGATTACTGCCGAAACTGAGTTGTGCATCCTCATTAGTTGCGATCGTATCGTTATTGGCAACCAGAGGATCTTGAACAGAGTTGACGATGATGCGAACAGTCGTTGAAGCTACGCCACCATTGCCATCACTGATGGTGTAGCTAAAGCTATCCGAGCCATTGAAGTTAGCCCTAGGCGTATAAACAAACGTGCCATCACCTGCGCTAGTTAGTGATCCATTGGCTGGCTGCGTGTTACTAAGCAGCGTAATTAGATCACCCTCAGTATCAGTGTCATTGGCAAGTACGTTGAAGCTAGCGCTAGCCGTATCTTCATCCGTCGTGACACTATCAGCATTAGCAACCGGAGGTCCATCGTTAACTGAATTAATAGTCAGATTAACGACTCCCAAGGCAGTACCCCCATTGCCATCGCTGACAACGTAGGTAAAGCTATCCGTGCCGTTGACATTGGCGTTCGGTGTGTAAGTAAAGGTGCCGTTGTTGTTGGTTAGCGAACCCCTAGAGGGCAAACCTACGCTCGTAATGGAAAGGCGATCACCCGGATCTGGATCGGTGTCATTATTTAGAAGCGCCGCACCGCTGATCAGAACTGCTGTGTCTTCGTTCGTGGTAAAGGCGTCACTACCAGGTACGGGAGGTCCATCATTAACTGGAGCAACTGTAATATTGACTGTGGCAGAAGCATTACCACCTTTGCCGTCGGTGATGGTGTAAGTAAAGCTATCCGTACCACTGTAATTAGGGCTGGGCGTATAGGTCAGGAATCCATTGCCGTTGTCAACAACTCGACCATTCCCTGCTTGCGAGAATCCAGTAATGATCTTGGGATCTCCATCGGCATCGGAATCATTTGCTAATAAAGTAGCAGTGCTAATGGCGAATGCCGTATCTTCAGTCGCGCTAACAGCATCATTGGTTGCTACAGGGACGTCGTTAATGGAATTAACGATTAGCCTAACTGTGGCGGTTGCACTGCCGCCTGCACTATCACGAATGGTGTAAGTAAAGCTGTCGCTGCCGTTAAAGTTGGAGCCAGGGTTATAGGTGAAAGTGCCATCCCCATTGCCTACGACGCTACCTTGGCTAGGCTGAGTAAAGCCGTTTAGGAAGATTTGATCGCCATCCGGATCAGTATCATTCCTGGTTAAGTCAGTAAACCTGAAGGGGAATGGTGTGTCTTCATTCGTCGTAAACGCGTCGTTACCAGCGATCGGTGCGTCTTGGATGGAGTTGACAGTAATGTTGACTGTGGCAGTCGCTGTTCCTGTGCGCCCATCGCTAACGACATAAGTAAAGCTATCGTTGCCGCTAGTATTAGCGTTCGGTGTGTAAGTTAGGGTACCGTTGTTGTTGGTAACACTACCTTTGCTAGGTTGACCAAAACTAACCAGGGTCAGTGGATTACCATCTGGGTCACTGTCATTGGCCAAGGGATTGACTGTGCCCGGTGTATCTTCGTTGATCGTCAGCGCATCATTGTTTGCGGCTGGGTCTAGGTTAACTAAGTTAACGGTTAAGTTAACGGTGGCAGTGGCGGTTCCTCCTTTCCCATCACTAACGAGATAGGTAAAGCTATCAGTACCAAAAAATCTTGCTGTAGGGTTGTAAGTAAAAGCACCATTGTTACTAGTGATCGTGCCGTTAGTAGGCTGACGACCGACCCCTGTTACTAAGAGAGTATCCCCATCCCCATCGGTGTCATTGATGAGTAAGTTAGCAAAGCTAAGAATGAGAGGTGTATCTTCATTCCCTGTGGCAGTATCGTTTCCAGCAGTAGGAACATCATTGACTGGATTGACTGTGAGGGTGACTGTACTGCTCGCTACTCCACCAAAACCATCACTGACTGTGTAGGTAAAGAAATCAGTGCCGCTGAAGTTGGGGCTAGGAGTGTAGGTAAATGTGCCATCTCGATTGTCAACCAACGTCCCATTAGCAGGGAGCGTGAAACCTGCGATCGCAAGTGTGTCTCCATCGCGATCGCCATCGTTTGCTACCAGGACAGGCGTGATCGTGACACTATCTTCGTTTGCAGTAAAACTATCCCCATTAGCAACTGGCGGCGTATTAATAGCAGCGCGACCTTCTCGCCGACCAAATAGGATGTAATGCCGGAAACCACTCTCAAAGAATCCACTTGTAACCGCATTGGCTACATCTGGGTTGTGGGCTAAATAGAACTGCTCATTGTAGAGAAGACTAGGATCGCGGGTGCCGACTGTATCAGTCTCGAACTGACCGAAGCGAACAAAATGTTCGTATCCACTACTGAATTGCCCGCCTTGAACCCCTGAGGTGACATCTGTGTTATTGGCTTGGTAGAAAGCCTCATTAAATATAGGACTGGGAGAGCGCGTGGAGGGAGCTTCTACTGATCCAGGATTTTGGCCCAACTCAGATTGCCCAAACTGAATGAAGTGCTGAAACCCACTCCTAAACACTCCTGCTTGAACAGCTGCTGCAATATCTGGATTGTTGGCTAGATAATAACCTTCATCATAGAGAGGGCTAGGAGCACGACTAGGGCTGCTACTTAACTCAAACTGGCCAAACTGAATGAAGTGCTCAAAACCACTGCTAAAAAATCCTTGGCGAACGGCTTCTGCGACATCTGGATTGTTGAAGAGGTAATAACTCTCCTCGAACAGGTCGCTGATACTCAGGGTCATGCAATTTACCTACTACTGAAGCGCGAAGTTAAGATGAAAAGCTGAAATACAAAAAAACTGAAAATTTTTAAAGAGGCACCAATATGAATCAGGATGGACAGAATTGGTGTCAAAATTAACACTGTGACGATCTAAAAATTATTTCGAATTGTCAGTAACTCCAAAGGCGTAGGGAAATGTGTTTCGATTTCTAACGAAGTTGGACTATTTATTGCGAGAGACACTGCTTGGCCTTCGTCGGGGAGGGTGGATGAACTGGGCTGCGGTCAGCACAGTAACTGTGTTGCTCTTCCTGTTTGGCATTAGCTTACAAGCTTCTTGGCAACTGGAAGGCCTGTTGGGTCAATTTGGTAGCCAGTTAGAGGTGTCGGTTTACCTGAATACAGGGGTGGAGGCAACAACACTGGAACCTATTGTGGAGGCACTGCCAGAAGTAATTGCTGTAAAAGCAATTTCTAAAGAGGAGGCTTGGGCCGCGTTAGTCAAAGAAATGGGAATCTCAGACATTGCAGGTGCAACGCAGCAATTAAACGGCAATCCCCTTGTAGATGAACTCAAGGTGAAAGCCCGCACCTCTGAGGGCGTACCAACTTTAGCCGAGCAATTGAGAAAATTGCAAGGTGTTGAAGAAGTTCGATACGTGGATGAAGCCGTTAAGCGTATTGCTCAGCTCAATCAGGGATTGAATTGGATTAGCTTCACGATTACAAGCGTATTAACACTGACTGCGATCGCCGTAATTACAACCACGATCCGCCTAATTGTGATGGCCAGGCGACGGGAGATTGAGATCATGCAGTTGGTAGGAGCCACTACAGCCTGGATTTATCTACCCTTTATCTTGCAAGGGATTACTTTTGGCATTGCTGGTGCAGTGGTGGCTTGGGGTTTGATTAGCGCTGTTCAGCATTTCCTCGGAAACCTGTTAGCTCAACAACCCGACCTGATCCAGTTTCTAACAGATGGCGTACAACTCAGCCCTATTAAGCTGCTCTTATTGCCGCTAGTCCTCCTCAGCTTCGGCGGGTTAGTTGGTCTCATGGGTAGTTTATTTGCGGTGCGTCGCTTTGCCGTTCGCTAAGGGTGAAGATGAAGTCTCAGTGGGAATGCTTGCTAGAAAATCTGGGGGACTGGCGGGGATCGTTTACCCAGCTTGGGCCTGACGGAGAAGTCTTAGCGAATACGCCTACCCTGGTTGCCTTTGAAGGGATTAACAATAATCAAACGATGCGGCAATTGGTGCGTCGTTTTCTGCCAAGTCAAGACGCTTCTGGAAAGCCAGAAATCCAGGACAAAATTTTAGAATATAGCTCTCTCAATCGAGGGACCCTCTTCTTTGAAAATGGTGCTTTCTCGCAAGGTTCCATGCAGTTCGGGCCGTTTGCGGAGTTTGGTGTTGAGTTAGGTCTAATTGCTGGGGACCAACGATTGCGTCTGGTGCAGTTATTTAACCGAGATGGAAATTTCCATCAGTTGACTCTGATTCGAGAAACCCGAGCTGGAACGGAAGTGGTTGAGCGGCCTCTGCTACAGTTGCCTGACTTGTTGGGGGAATGGCAAGGGGAGGCTGTGACCATTTATCCGGATTGGCGATCGCCTCATACCTATCCCACTCGCTTAAAGCTGCATCAAGAGAGTCCTGAGCGACTAGTACAGCAATTAACTTTTGGAATAGGAGATGCAGCTCGGACCATCACTTCAACAGCAAGGATTGATGGGTCTATTCTTCATTTTGACCAAAGTGCTCAGGCAGTAAGGGTTTTGTTGTTACCCAATGGGGCTTCTTCTAATTGTCCTCAGCACCTGCAAGTAGGGCAGCCGTTTGTCCTAGAGGTTGGCTGGTTAATTGAGCCTGATTTGCGTCAACGTATGGTCCGTCGCTACGATGCCCAGGGAGGTTGGAGCAGCCTCACCCTAGTGACCGAGCAGAAAATTTCGGCTGCAAACTGAGTTACCTGAATCAGTCGATACTGACGCCTCTAAAGGTTGTTGGACGTTTGCGTCCTACCACAGGCGCAACCTCAACTTCACGCGCTTGAACTCGATGGGGCTGGAAGTACTTTTGCCACATATCGGGAGCATTCAAAGTTTCACCACCGTGAGATGTGAGACGTTGCCGCACTTTACAGAGCACTGGCGTATTGATGCAAGCTCCTGAAATAATCACTTGTCCCTTAGTCAGGGCAGGTAACTCCTTTAGTAAGTCTCGACCTGCTGCTTCAACGCCGTACTTCAAACTTTCCTGATCTACTGGGTTGACAATCCGCATCAGAAACTGACTCATACATTGAGACAGAACGTCAGCATCCAACTTGCCAGGACGCTGCGTGATCAGCCCTACCCCTAAGCCAAACTTGCGCCCCTCGCTCAAGATTGTCCGCAAGACAGCTTTACAACGAGAAGGCTCGTGAGCTGGAGCAAAGCGATGAGCCTCTTCAATCAAAATAAACACAGGGTAGGGCAAATAGTTTTCGTCTTCAGGTGTCAACAGTTCCTTCTGCGTGTTCATGCGAGCATGGTTGGCTTGACGCAAGACAGCCGCACAAATCACCTGTTGTTCTTCTTGGCTAATCTCGTTCATTTGCAACACAGTGACTTGTCCGGGGGCAAACAAATCTTTAGGAGTCAGGTGCTCGAAGGCATGAAAATAGGGCGATCGCTCCAGTCGCTCTAACTTCCATTCCAGAGCAGGGGCTGAAGAACCTGCTTTCTCATTCCCTTCTTCATCGGTTTGCTTATCTGCTTCATAGACCGCAGCAATTAAGTCTTGTACGTCCCAGCGGTACTCGCCACGTTTATGCCGTTTGACTAAGTTGAAAGCTTTGTTCAAAATCGACTGCTGGCGATCGCTCATCTCTGGCAACAACATCAAAATGTCGTAATAGTCCAAAGAAGAAATGCGAATTCGGATACTATCGGGCCGTAAAATCTTCACTTCAGGTGAGTAGCCATCGGCAGCAAAGGCAGGATGGCCGCGCATTTGCTCCAGTGTGCTGTATTCACCGTGAGGATCGAAAATTAGTACCGCTGCTCGATTGTAGGGCCGCAACAATTCCTCAACGAGCACCCCAGCAGTGTATGATTTGCCAGATCCTGTACCCGCTAGAATCGCCATGTGCGTGCTCACCAGCTCTTTCACATCTAGCACGATCGGCACCGCTTCACCTTCGCGCAGCAAAATTGAGCCGATCTGGGCTGCTCCAATGTCATCAGGCTGCTTTTTGTTGAGAATTGTTTGAAGTAGTGCGTCGCTGGCTAAATGAACTTTGGCCCCTGGATCAGGGCTTTTACGAGGATTCATGAACCCCAGATTGCGATCGAAGTAACCAATGACTTCGACAGTTACCTCGTAAATCTCGGGATTGGGATAGGCAAAGCCCACTAAAGCTGCGATCGCGTCTGGACTAATTTCTGTATCGGCAAAAATGCGATCTGGTAGGTGGTCAATCAACCGCAGAGCAGCAATTTTGCCCAAAATTTGAAGCGTGATTTGTGCCTTATCTCCGGCTGCTTTAAGGGCGGTCTCATAGTAGACAAACTCACCAATCTTGACCTGCTGATTATCCGTAGTGATAAACACGTACTGATTCCCATTCTCCCCTGGCCCTTTTACTGTTCCAATCGCGTTGGGGATAGGCTGCATAGCCGAAGAAAGTTGTTGTGAGTTCATACGGAGTCTCTACAGCAAGAGCAGTTCTTATGTATCAACATAACGGTAAAGCTGACAATATTTGCCTCTAATCAAAAATCGCCGCGAAATCACGGTTACTTTTACCACTGAGGCCAGGGTAATCTGAGCGAGCGGAATACGAAGAATAAGCAAAGACTAAGCCCGAAAAACAACTCCTGACTTGCTCTAAATTAATCAAGCCAACCTGCTAGAGACTAAGTGCAGATGGGAACCTTAACCTTAAGCGGGGTGGCTACGTAGGTAAAGCTAGCTGAGAATTTGTAGTTCATGATGGACTCCCAGGAAACAAGAGAATTCGCCGCGCAGCACTCAGCAAGTGTTTCCAAGCATCATGGAACTCAAAGCCAACTCCGGCATGCTCCGCCTTTAGAAACGTTGCTACCTGTAGAATCGCAAGTTCCTGCTACTAGAACAGGTGCTTTGCGACCGCCTGATTCAACGAACCTGGTTTTGGCGCAGGACACCCTGTCTCTATCCATGCCCCATGTTGTAAGCTACGTTCCCCTTCTGCAAAAGCTAAGTCATATTTTGGTGACTGCTGCTGAACCAGAAGTGATTTTACAGAAAATTACCCAAACTTTAGGTCAAGCATTTGAGGCAGATTGTTATCTGGCTGTTTGTCCCAATAGCCAATTCTTGCCTCACTCCATTTACTGGTGGCAGGCAGCAGAGGACATAGTTGTCCACCAGCCTCAAGCTCGGCTGGCTAAACATCCAGCGCTAAAGACTATTCTTAGCAGTAGCTCCGCTGAGTTATGTAATATTTCTGATTTAGCAGCCATTCCATGTGAGACGGGTGCCAAGAATCAATGGGATGGCCCATCAGTTCGGGCTCTTTTAGGCAGTACAACTCAGTTTCACGGTCAGCAAAATGGGGTGGTTGGTTTAGTTCGATCGCAAGCTCACCATTGGACAACTACAGAGATGGCGAATTTGAATGGTGTGTTGCCCCAAGTCGCGATCGCCATTTCTCAATTTCATACTCAACATCAAATTCAGCAGCAAAACTGTCGGCAAGCCTTGATTGAGCAGTTGACTGTAGCCGTTCGCAATGCTCTAGAACTAAATCAAATTCTAAAGTTAGCTACTGAGGGAACTGCCCAAGCTCTACAGGTAGACCGCAGCTTGCTATTAATGCTCAAATACTCTGACCCAATGGTCAAAAGCCGATCCCTAGAGCCATCGCTTAGAGTTAAAGCTTCAGTTGTGTGTGAGTGGCTGAACCCTACTTCAAATAGTCATAATCAGTCACCTGTTTTGGCTCCAGTACTGAATGAAGGATTCTGGATTTCAGAATGTGTCCTGAGTCAGCAAGCATTTTCCAATCCCAGCAAGCTAGTAGTAGTAACCAACGGATACGAATCTTACCTCACAGGTCCTCCAGAGGGCGTGGCTTCAGTTTTTGCCCCAGAGACTTTTCCTACTCTCGTGATGGTGCCTTTGGAAAGCCAGGGAACGATTTTGGGATTTTTGATTTTACAGCATAGCCAACCTCGGAGTTGGGAACCCGAAGAATTAAAATTTCTGGAGTTGGTCGGGGCGCAAGTGAGCACCGCCATTATTCAATCTCAGACTCTGCGACAAGTACAAGCTTTAGTAGAAGAGCGCACTGCGCAACTAAAGCGGAGTCTAGAGGTTCAAGCAAAACTTTATGAGCGAACTCGCAAACAGATCGACCAACTGCGTCAGCTCAATCAGCTTAAGGATGAATTTTTGAGCACCATGAGCCATGAGTTGCTCACTCCTTTAACCAGCATGACCTTAGCAATTCGGATGTTGCGGCAAGCAGAACTGTCGCCGGAGCGCCAAAATAAATACCTTGATATTCTGGAGCAGCAATGTAATCAAGAAACAAACTTGATCAATGACCTGCTAGCCTTGCAAAAGCTAGAGTCTAATCAAGCTTCTGTTTATCTGCAAAAAGTTGACTTCAAAAGTTTGATTGATGAACTAGTAGAATCCTTTGAAGAAAGGTTGGCAAGTAAAGGCTTAACCCTCACTACTGACTTACCGAAGCGATCGCTAATCTTACAAACCGATTACGACAGCTTAAACCGTATCTTAGTAGAACTCCTAACCAACGCTGGCAAGTACGCAGAGCCTAACAGCATCATTCGTCTGGTTGTCGCCCATCCATCTGAGTCGTCAGACAACCAAATAGTCTTAACCTTGTGCAACACAGGTCCTGGAATTGCAGAGGAAGAACAGCCCTACATTTTTGATAAGTTCCGTCGAGGTCAAGGCGTAACCCAACGAGCAGTGCAGGGGACAGGCTTGGGGCTTGCTTTGGTGAAATGTCTAGTCCAACATTTGAATGGTGCGATCGCGGTCGCCAGTCATCCTCTGCCCGCAACAGACAGTTGCGAAACTTGCTTTACATTAACTTTGCCGCACACTTTCAATAGTGCTAATCCCTAATCTTCTCAAACTTGTAGTTTTGATCGGAAAAACTTGTGATTAATGAATTCACTTCCAACTTAGATCCTGACTTATCAGCAAATGCTGAAGTTCAAGCAGCAATGCTGAACCTGACCACCGAAGTTGTTGACCCAGCACTGCTTCAAGCCGTAGAAGTTAAGACTGAGCAAGTTGAAGGAAGAAAGCGAAGAATCTCTGCCAAAATATCCATTCCTCGTCAAGTGGAACAAGTTTGGCAAGTTCTGACTGACTATGCAGCCTTGGCTGAATTCATTCCTAATCTAGGTAAAAGTGAGCGCTTAAAGCATCCTCAAGGCGGAATTCGCTTAGAGCAGATCGGTACTCAACGTCTGCTACGGGTTAACTTCTCAGCTCGGGTCGTCTTAGATATTGAAGAAGTATTTCTGCAAGCAATTCACTTCAATATGGTTGAAGGAGACTTTAACGCATATTCAGGCTGTTGGCGGCTGGAACCTGAAATGAAAGAAGATAGGTCAGGCACCAGCCTTAGCTATACCGTACTAGTCTGGCCTAAACGGACAATGCCGATTGTCTTTTTAGAGCGCCGCTTACAGCACGATTTGCCGTTAAATCTCTTAGCTATTCGTCAGCGAGTAGAAGAGTTATTTAGCTAAGTACTTGCAGAGCAATAAATCAAGCTTACTTTTAGCAGCTTCTGAAATTTTATCTAGAGGTGTGAGAATGGCATACTTCAAGGCTGAGTGGGCGTCAGAAGTTGGTGGATTTTCACTAAGACGACGTACCGTTTCCTGAATCACTCGCTGAGCGTTAACTGCATTGCGTTGCAAGTTAGCAATGACCATATCTACCGTCACACTGTCGTGATCTGAGTGCCAACAATCATAATCTGTAACCAGCGCTAGGGTCGCGTAAGCAATCTCTGCTTCTCTCGCCAACTTTGCTTCTGGCAAGTTGGTCATCCCAATGACAGTAGCATCCCAGCTGCGGTACAAATGCGATTCAGCTTTGGTGGAGAATGCGGGCCCTTCCATACAGACGTAGGTGCCGCCTTGGTGTAGGGTTACATCTGGCAAATTCAAGCTATTGACACCATCTGCTAAAACTTGAGCAAGGCGCAGACAAACTGGGTCGCCAAAGGCAATATGAGCCACGATGCCATCGCCAAAAAAGGTAGAAATACGGTTTTTAGTGCGGTCAATAAACTGGTCGGGCACCACCATATCTAGCGGTTTAACTTCTGCCTTTAAGGAACCAACAGCAGAAGCTGAGATTAAATACTCTACGCCCAAGCTTTTCATGGCGTAGATGTTGGCTCGAAATGGGAGTTCCGATGGTAGAAGATGATGGTTTCGGCCATGACGCGCTAGGAATGCAACGCGAGTTCCTTCTAAGCTTCCTAAAATGAGTGCGTCTGAAGGCGGGCCAAATGGTGTTTCTATATGTAACTCTTCTACATCCTTCAAAGCTTCCATCTTGTAGAGGCCGCTTCCACCAATGATGCCGATCTTTGCCTGAGCCATTTTTATTTCCCTGTATTTCCCAAGTAGCATCGCCAAGCTATTCTACTGGCAAGAGGGACATTCATTATATAATTGCAGCCTATAGTTTTAGGTGAAATCATAAAACGATTTTATGAAATGTTCTGATGCCTGCTAAGTTTGTAGTGCATCAAGATAATTCTTATGAGCATGTCTGGTGACCCAAAATCAGGTTCCGTAGAAATGCAGTTGTTGGGGATTCGGGATAAAGAATAACTTTAATGTGCAACTGTATAGCCCAACCAAAAGACGAAAGTTATATAGATTGACTCACGAATAGAATAATTTGTTTTGAGCTAAATCTAGTTTCTCTGCCCTGTACAAGCTTTTAGTCTTTTACCTCAGTGATGGAAAACTATCGCAAGGGTCGCAGTTAAATATGCTACATATCACAGCCCTAGCTGCGAGGGGCTGGTAAGACTAAAGAAGACTTTATCTGGTGCTTATCAAGTTCACTGCTCTACCACCTGAATCTCGTCATGCAAACTACCGCCACCAATGAACTCAAGAGTGAAAGCTTACAACTGTTGCGAGAGTACCAGAAAAACCCCTCCGCGAAACTTCGGAACCAACTAGTTCAACTCAATTTAGGACTTGTTAGGAGAGAAGCACATCATTGGATTAACCAATGTACAGAAAACTATGAGGACTTACTTCAAGTTGGCTCTATCGGTTTAATTCGGGCGATCGAGCGGTTTGATATGTCGAAGGGACACGCGTTTAGTTCCTTTGCTATTCCTTACATTCGAGGTGAGATTCAACATTACCTCAGAGATCGGGGTTCTTCGGTGAGAATTCCTCGTCGTTGGCAAGCACTACAAAAACAAGCAGCTTGGGCAATTCAGAATCTGCAAACTCAACTTAACCGCCAACCAAGCGATGCAGAGGTGGCTACAGAGTTAGAGATTTCAGTATCAGAATGGCAGGAAATTAAATTAGCTTTAAAAAACCGTGCACCTCTAAGTCTTGATGCACCTGTACGGGACGAAGATGAAGGGTCCGCCTCTCTAGGAGAACTAGTTCCTGATAATCGTTACCGCAGCTTCCAACTGGCTCAGGAAGATCAAATTCGCCTACACCAAGCTTTGTTCCAATTAGAGAGTAGAACTCGTGAGATTTTAGAGTTTGTTTTCTTGTATGACTTGACTCAAAAAGAAACTGCTGAGCGTTTAGGAATCAGTGCTGTTACGGTTTCTCGGCGAGTCAAGAAAGGACTGCACTTACTTAAAGAATCAATGGCTACTGTGGAAGAGTAAGTTGGCTTCAATCTATTGATTGTTTCTTTGCTTTGGGTTGGTTTAGGAATATGAAACTGTAAGCCAATCGCTGATTTTCAGAGCTTGCCTTTGATGGGGTTGACTCATAAATCGTGTTAGTAAGCGGTAGTTAATCGAAAAGATTAAGTTGGCGATCGCAGAGTAGTTTCATTAACCAAACCATACGCATTCTCAAATAATGAAATTTGAGCTTGTACTACAAAAAGCATCTATCGAACGATAGCTTTAGGGTTGAAGAAACTTTCAAATAGCAAGTTATTTGGTGCTGTTGCCGAGCTTACCCATTTTCTCGCTGGATCTTACTCTCTTCTTGAAACTTTACGTTAAAAACGGGCAAGTTGATTGGCTACTAAGCGGGAAGTAATCAACAGTAGGTAGTGTGCAAAGATCTTAGCAAGAATAACACTATTTCTAGTAAGATTTCAGTCGAATCCTTAGCACAAAACAGTGCAAGTAAGGCTATTCTGTAAGAAAGTTTTGGGGAATTGGCGATGCGTCAAGTTAAAGTGATTGCATTTACAGGGATGCTGGCTCTTTTAATGAGTGGGTGTGCCGGAGAGGGAGGTGACGAGCAAGCTGCTTCGCCGACCCCTTCTGTTGCCCCTACAGTGGTGACACAAGTTCCTGCCAAACCCTCCCCCAAAGCACAGCCTTTCTCAGCTAAGAAACCCCCGTTAATTGCTCAAAAGCCGAGAACTGGCGCTGCTGCCCCTGCTTTGATTCAGTCAACCAATCCTGATGAACGGGCGCGTCAGGTACAGCAGGGTCGTCAAGATCCGTTTGCTTTGTTGCCGCTACCACCAGTTCCGGTTATTTCTCCAAATGCAACTACACCGACTGCTGCTCCACGCGCCGTTCCTCAGGTCCGAACCCTCCCAGGAGCCTCTCCAGTAGCCTCAAGGCCCAATACAACTAATCCAACTAATAGATCTCCTGGTGCTACTCGCAGGTCTCCAGGAACGACTGCTGGTGCAGGAAGCCCTGGAAGAACGAACACGGCAGGAGCCAGGCCAGGCAGCAGGCCTACAGTGGCAGGAGCGACACCCATTCGGCCAGGAACTTTGCCTCGGTCGATACCTCCTGCAATTGCGGCTTTGCCACCATTACCGCAGCCAGCTCTAGCTCAGGCAGTTGAGGTTTCAGGGGTGGTTCAAGTTGGCGAACAAGCTCAGGCAATTATTAAGGCACCTAACGAAAATACTAGTCGTTACGTCAGCGTGGGGCAGCGACTCGCTAACGGTCAAGTGTTAGTGAAGCGGATTGAAATGAATGAAGGCTCTGATCCAATTGTGATCTTTGAGCAATACGGAATTGAAGTTGCTAAGAGAGTTGGAGAGAGAGTGCAACCCGCAACCGGCACACCAACAGCAGCTATTTTCAACGCTCCTTGGCTCAGTAATGGTGGGAGCGCTGCTATCTCGTAGTCCTGTCACTAAGGAAAAAATTTACCTCAACGCGTTGAGGGTTTTCAGTGGAGAAGCTAGGCGATCGCTCTGCTTCTCTATTTGTTTTGTATAGCCTAGAGTGTGCTCTTCAGCTTTGCTTGACTGGATAGCGCTGATCACGAATTGCTTTCTAGGGTCATGGTTTCTAACTAGGCAACAACAAAATTTTTAACTCTTTCTAGGTAGGAACGTTAGAGTTAAAGAAGACTGCTATTGCTAAATTGGTCAGTTAAGTTGGGGTGTTATGGCCGCCTTTGCTTCTGAAAAGAATAGCGAACCTCTAGGCTTTTGGAACCCTGAGCTGCTGAATCCAAGCCAAACTCAAGATACTGATCTCCTAAAACAACTTAGCTTCATTCCTGCTCTCAAAGAGCTTTTGATGTTGCGACAAGTTCATGCCTTGGAGCATGCAACGGTTTGGGTTTTAAGTGAGTCTTCTCATAGCGTTAATGCTGGGACAGTTTCTAGATCCCTATCCGCAGACAATGAATTGTTGGGAGGGATGTCTACGGATCAGGGGTTTTATCTTTATGGTCAAGTGGATACAGTATATCTACGGTGGTCAGTGCATCAGGCTTTGCAGCGAATTACGGAGGGGGAGTGGAACTTAGCGGTTCATCCTCGTTGCGGCACTAATTTATCGGTCAATATGCTGCTCACGACAGGATTAGCCCTTGGTATCCACTTGCTTCTGCCTAAAGGCCCAATTGAACAGCTACTAGGCCTGGGATTAGCTGCTACCACAGCAGCTCACTTGGCACCTGACTTAGGGAGCTTAGCCCAGCAGTATGTTACGACCGCGATTCCCTTCAATTTAGCGATCGCAGGGGTAACCGCAATTCGGGATGATTGGGGACGGCCAGCCCACTTTGTGCGGGTTCACTGGATTGAGTAGAAATAAAACTTAAAGAGCAGAACGAACCGAGAGGCCTTCTGGAGTAGTACTCTGAGGATCGATTAGCCATATGTGTTGAAAATTAGTTAAGGAAAAAGACACTCATGGTTCAACGTGGTTCTAAAGTCCGTATCCTCCGTAAAGAATCTTTCTGGTTTCAAGATGTAGGCACTGTTGCCTCGATTGACCAGAGTGGTATTAAGTATCCAGTTATTGTTCGCTTTGATAAGGTTAACTACGCTGGTGTCAATACCAACAACTTTGCGACCGAGGAAGTCGTAGAGATCGAAGCTCCAAAAGCTAAGGCGAAGCAAGGAGTACCTGCTGCGCCCGGCGGTGGAAACACGACTCTCGACGCTGCTAAGCGTAGAACTGGACAAGACACCAAGACTAACGCGAAGCAAACTGCTAAGCCGGAAGCTGGTGAAGCGAATGCGACTGTGGAAGGCGGAGCTAACCAGGGAACGGATTCCCGTTAGGGTAAACCGAATTCTAAGGTTAGATTGTGCCTGAACTGCCTGAAGTTGAAACAGTTCGTCGGGGTCTCCAACAGGTGACCCTGAACAGAACTATTCTGGGTGGTGATGTGTTGCTGGATCGCGCCATTGCCTACCCAGTTTCTAGTATTGATTTTTTAACGGCCTTGAAGGGAAGTGCGATCGCGGCTTGGCAGCGGCGAGGGAAGTACTTGTTGGCAAAACTTGAACGCTCTACCGAATGCTTTACCCCTACAGAAGCGCAATCCCTACAACCTGGAGGTTGGCTAGGCGTTCATTTGCGGATGACTGGGCAGTTACTTTGGTTTGATCCGAGCGAGCCGTTGCAAAAGCACACACGAGTGCGACTATTTTTTGCGGGCGATCGCGAACTCAGATTTGTGGACCAACGTACCTTCGGCCATATGTGGTGGGTGCCACCCGGACAGCAGCCTGAAAGCGTAATGACAGGATTACAAACACTCGGCCCTGAACCCTTCTCAGACGAGTTTTCGGTAGAATATCTAGCGCAGCAGCTGCATAATCGGCGTCGTCCCATCAAAAATGCTTTGCTAGACCAAACCCTGGTGGCAGGGGTGGGCAACATTTATGCAGACGAAGCTTTATTTCTCAGCAATATTCATCCGCAAATGCTCTGTACAGACTTAACGCCTGAGCAAATTGACCGAATACGCAAGTTCGTAATTCAAGTCTTAGAGACAAGCATTGATGCTGGAGGGACAACCTTTAGCAACTTCCTCAATGTCCAAGGCGTGAATGGCAACTATGGCCGAGCGGCTTGGGTTTATAACCGGACGGGCACGGCTTGTCGAGTTTGTGACAATCCGATCGAGCGATTGAAGTTGGCAGGTCGCTCTGCTCACTTTTGTTCGCAATGCCAACCCCATACCAAGTCAGAATAAATTAGAGAGCATTTGTCTTACTGAGGCTAGAGTTGCTGTAGGCGATCGCACTTAAGCTCTACAATGAATGCTGAAGAGGAGTCTAGAGATGCGGTAGGGCAAGCTATGGCAGTGAAAAAAGGTGATCTGGTCCGTGCCATTCGAGAAAAATTGGAAAACAGTTTAGAAGCTCAGGCTAGCGATACTCGCTTTCCTCCCTATTTATTTGAGACGAAAGGAGAGGTTGTGGATATGCGAGGCGATTATGCCCTGGTAAAATTTGGCCAAGTTCCAACCCCTAATATTTGGTTGCGAGCTGATCAACTGGAGACTGTTAAATAACCGCATCAATTCACCCCAATCAGGGTATGCAGTAAGCTAGGCTGGCAGCATAGCGCTTGTCTTTGGGGGCTTTCCTATGACTGTCTGTCGTCCAACTCGCGTATCCATCATTGGGGCTGGTAACGTCGGTAGTACCTTGGCACAGCGGATTGCCGAAAAAAATCTAGCTGATGTGGTGCTGTTAGACGTTTTGGAAGGTCGTCCTCAAGGCATTGCGCTTGACTTGATGGAAGCGCGAGGCATCGAGCGGCACGATCGCGAGATTGTGGGTACCAATAATTATGCCGACACTGTTAATTCGGATGTGGTTGTAATCACGGCTGGCATTCCCCGCAAGCCAGGAATGAGCCGAGAAGACTTACTCAAAATTAACGCCAAAATTGTGTTGGATGTGACTCGTCAAGTGGTTACCTATTCACCGGGTACGGTGATGATTGTGGTGACGAATCCGTTAGATGTGATGACCTACTTAGCTTGGCAGGCCAGTGGTTTACCACCTGCTCAGGTCATGGGAATGGCAGGGATTCTGGACTCAGCACGGTTTCAAACCTTTATTGCGATGGAATCGGGTCTTTCTACTGCCGATGTCAAGGCCACAGTTCTGGGTAGTCATGGAGATTTGATGGTGCCACTGCCGCGTTACTCCACAGTCAATGGGGTGCCGATTACAGAACTGATGGACGCGCCGACGATCGATCGCCTGATCGAACGGACTCGGAATGGTGGAGCCGAAATTGTTGAACTGATGAAAACGGGTAGTGCCTACTTTGCACCTGCTTCGGCGGCCTGTTTGATGGTAGAAGCCGTTTTATTGAATCAATCGCGGCTGCTTCCGGTTGCCGCTCACTTGCAGGGAGAATACGGCTTAGAAGATATTTTTATTGGTGTCCCCTGTCGCTTGGGTTGCACTGGAGTGGAAGAGGTCTTACAACTCAGCCTTACCGATGCGGAGCGAACCGCCTTACAAGCCTCTGCTCGCTCGGTACGCGATAGTATCAATCAGGCTCAAACTCTGCTAGAAACTAGCCATAGCCCAATTGCTTCTTAAGTTCAAAAAATAAAGTTGATCTCCAGTTTGACTCAATGGTAAGGACTAGTTCGTACCAGATTTGCCATGCCTAAATTTTTCAATATCGAACTCAAGCCCCCCCAACTGCGGCGGTTGAGCATAGCGCTGGGGGGAGGCCTTCTGATGGGTTTAACGCCTGCCCCGCTGAATGCCTGGCCGCTAGCCTGGATTGCATTGATCCCTTTGTGGGCTATGACTTTACAAGTTGCTAGAGGTAACCATCGGGAACGATCGCTCTTGGGTTTGGCTTGGGGCATTGGTTATCACGGCCTAGCAGTGAGTTGGATTACAGGTGTTCACCCGATGACCTGGATGGGTGTGCCTTGGCTAGCAAGCTTAGCGATCGCCCTATTTTGTTGGATATTCCTTACTTTGTGGGGAGCTGTTCTGGTTGCGGTTTGGGCTAGCTGCTGGGGATGGCTGGTTCAAAGAGCTAAGCTGCCGACTGGCATTCGGTTATTGACTGGAGTAGCGCTTTGGTGTGGTTTGGAATCCTTTTGGAGTTGGGGGCCTTTGTGGTGGACTTCGGTGTCCTATACCCAAAGCCCTCACAACTTAGCCATTTTGCACTTGGGGCAATTGTCTGGTCCCATGATGATTACGGCTGCCATTGTAGCTGTCAACGGTTTACTCGCCGAAGCTTGGATCGCTTATCAACGATCGCGCCAAGGTCAGCCGACGGAGAACCGAGTCCGAAAGCTGGCGATCGCTCCATTGGTCACAGCAAGCGTTCTGTTCGTAGGACTGCATCTCCTAGGCTGGAATTTGTCTAATCGGGTTTTAGTGTCGTCGCCAGATACAGCCTTAAAAATAGGCATTATTCAAGGCAATATTCCCAACGAAATTAAGCTGGACGTGCAAGGCTGGCGGCAGGCTTTGGCTGGCTATACCACTGGGTACAATCAGCTTGCCGATCAGGGTGTAGCAGCAGTACTTACACCTGAAGGGGCGCTGCCGTTTCTGTGGACTGGAGCAAACTTGACGCAAAGCTCTTTTTATCAAGCGGTGCGCGATCGCGGAGTTGTGGCTTGGGTCGGAGCCTTTGGGCAAAAAGGCGGCAGCATTACAAATAGTCTATTTACAGTTCTAGGCAACGGGGAGATTTTTAGTCAATACGACAAAATCAGATTGGTGCCTTTAGGCGAATACATCCCGTTTGAGGATGTTTTAGGGCGCTTGATCGATCGCCTGTCACCCTTAGATGCTCATATGATTCCTGGGCAGGTAGGCCAGATCTTTGAAACTCCTTTTGGTAGGGCGATCGCTGGCATTTGTTATGAATCTGCTTTCGCTGAGCACTTCCGGATACAAGCAGCCCAAGGCGGGCAATTCATTCTGAGTTCCTCCAACGATGCTCACTACAGCCCGTCTATGACGGCACAACATCATGCTCAGGATGTGATGCGAGCGATCGAAACGGATCGTTGGGTTGCTCGTGCCACTAACACAGGGTACTCTGGCATCATTGATCCCCACGGTAAAACCCAGTGGCTATCAGGACTAAACATCTACCAACTTCATAGCGACACCATCTACCGTCGCCAGACTCAAACCCTTTTTGTACGTTGGGGAGATTGGCTGACCCCACTCATAGTCATGTTGGCAATTGTCTTGACTCTGCATAGCTGGTACCGCCGTTAGCGGCTGAGTGGTAACTCAGAAGTCTTGAGTTAGCGAGAGTATGACTTATCACAAAGCAAAATTGAAATCGCTGAGAGTTTATAGGATACCTTTAATCTAAAACCAGCAAAAACTTAGTTATTAATACTCGTATTTGTACGTAGTTACTCAGATTGAATTAGCCCTAGTTTAAAGATTCAGCGAAGATTGCCAGTAGGAAAGACAAGAAGTTAGATCAGAAGCGTTAAATTACTAACTGTGTAGGATGTGACTGAAAACTACTCCGTCATACTACTGGCCTGATGCTGATCCAAATGTAGCTATTGAAGTGTCTGTCGATGTAGCTGGATCACTCCATCTAAGCTTCACTGTGCAGGTGGCTTCCATGACCCTGTCGATTTTTGACCTGTTTGATGAATCGTTTTACCTCGCTCATAACCCAGATGTTGCTACAGCAGTTGCTAGAAGAGAATTAACCAGCGGATTTGATCACTTTAAGCGCTTTGGTGAACGTGAGGGACGTGATCCCAGCGCTTGGTTTAGCAATAGCAATTACCTGACTCAATATCCCGATGTAGCGGGTGCGATCGCCAAAGGAAGCGTGGACAGCGGTTTAGCGCACTTCCTCAGCCACGGTCAGTTTGAAGGGCGATCGCCGATTGCATTGTTTAACACTCAACACTATTTATCGAAATATGCCGATATCGCTCAGGCGGTGAAAGCAGGCATGTTTGCCAGTGGCTTTGAGCACTTCTTCAGATATGGGCATAGCGAAGGCCGATCTCCAAGCTCCCAATTTGATAACAACTACTACTTATTGAGGTATCCTGACGTTGCTCAGGCTGTTGCGGCAGGTATGTTTCGAGACGGCTTCGAGCATTTCCTTGCGTTCGGACAGGAGGAGAAGCGAATGGGTGCCCCACCAAGCTTCCAAATTCAATTTGATTATCGGTTTGATACCAACGGTTTTTTTGCCAATCCAGAACGTCGAGCGACTCTAGAAGCTGCTGCTGACCATTGGGAGGCAGTGATTCAAGATGAGTTTGCCAATCTGCCATCTGGGGTAAAATTTCGGGTGCAAAACCCCCAAACAGGTCAGTTAGAAACAGTAGTTCTGGACACTGAAAGTGACGATCTACTAATTTTTGTCGGAGCGCAAACCCTGCCTTTTGGTAGTGCTGAGGGCGCGCTGGCCGCAGGCGGACCTGACGGCTTAGACATTGCTGGCAGTATTTTTAGCAACCGCTATACTGGCTCCAATTTTGAGCCTTGGGTTGGCAGCATCTCCTTCAGTTCAGCTCCAACTTTTTCTAATGGAGCACCTGCCCCTTGGTTTTTTGACCAAACGCCCAACACTGCTAACGATATTCCTTGGAACCAAACAGACTTTCTAAGTACGGCCTTGCATGAGATTGGCCATGTGCTGGGGATTGGTACTGCTCCAGTGTTTAAGGCTACAGGTCAGGGTGCTGCTTTTAGTGGTCCTAATGCTAGAGATGTGAATGGAGGATTGCCGATCCCTCTTGATCCGGATTTAGGCCATATCCAGGATGGCTTTTTGAGCGGAGGCCAGCCTGTACTGATGGGAGCGACAAATCCGGGAGTACGCCAAACTATCACCCGCTTAGACGCAGCGATGTTGGCGGATATTGGCTATCAAGTTGCTGGATTCCAGACTCAAGGCTTTACGCCTGCGATCGCAACTCCGGGAGCAGACCTCGTCTTCGGCACCGTTTTAGCGGATACTCTTGATGGCTTAGAAGGCAATGATCGAATTCAAGGTGATGCTGGTAGTGACTTCCTGAGCGGTGGATCTGGGGATGATATTCTTTTTGGACAAGCAGATCATGACACTTTAGTCGGTCAAACTGGCAATGATCAGTTAGTAGGTGGAGCAGGTGACGATTTTCTCCTAGGTGACTTGGGGAATGACACTCTGTTTGGAGGAGCAGGCAGAGATATCTTTAGGTTTGGAGCGGCCAATGGAGCTGATGTGATCGGAGATTTTGTGGCTGCTGCTGACACGCTACAAATAGCCGTGGGCTTAGGGTTTACTACAGGTAGTGATGTCCTACGTGCTATTAGCAGCAGTGGTAACACCGCCACGGGTGAATTATTCTCGATTATTGCGCTGAGTCCTGGCAATACGGTCACTGTGTTTCATGATGCGCCTCTCACAGCTCAGAATGTCGTCATTGCCTAGATAGTGCTCGCTCCTGGCAAGTCTAAAAGCTCGTCTCTAAAAGCGATCGCTAACGCCCAGAAATCAAAACTTCGCGACCGCTCGTGCTTTGTCGCTGGTTTAACAGTTGTTGCTAGGCTATCGAGCTAGAGAACAAGAAATAATCTTTGTAAACGAAATTACAGGCTTATCACTTAGACTCAAGTTTAGAAAGACTGGAGAAGGCGGATTAATCAACTCCAGCAACAATTCACTACAGCAAAATGAGCAGTTGAGGGAATGCACATGTTTGCTCAATTTCAGCGGCTACAAATGCAGACTAGTAGCGCGACTATCAACTTGCTGAAAAGTGGCAATGGTTATCCCATTTTGTTACTACATGGCTACCCGCAAACTCATGTGATGTGGCATAAAGTGGCTCCCCAACTGGCTCAAGACTTTACCGTTGTGGTGAGTGATTTAAGAGGTTATGGAGATAGCTCTAAACCGGAAGCAGAGGCTAACCATGCCAGCTATGCCAAGCGAGTCATGGCCCAAGACCAGGTTGAGGTGATGCAGCAGTTAGGCTATCAAGAGTTTTATGTGGTAGGCCACGATCGCGGGGCGAGAGTGGCGCATCGGATGGCTTTAGATTATCCCCAGCGGATTAAAAAGCTGGCAGTCTTAGATATTGTGCCGACTTATGAACTGTATGCGACAACAGATCAAGAATTTGCCAAAGCCTACTATCACTGGTTTTTTCTCATTCAACCCTATGCCCTACCAGAAACTCTAATTAGTGCCAATCCTGAATATTTTCTTCGCACTTGTTTGGAAAGCTGGAGCAAGAATTTTTCGGCGTTTACACCTGAAGCTTTAGCCGAATATATTCGTTGCTTTAGTCAGCCTGAAACAATTCACGCAACCTGTGAAGACTATCGCGCTGCGGCTTCGATTGATTTAGTTCATGATCAAGCCGATTTAGACCAAAAAATTATGTGCCCTCTCCTCGTTTTGTGGGGTGACCAAGGCATTATTGGGCGCAAATATAGTGTTCTTGAAACCTGGCGAACCAGAGCCGAGAATGTAATAGGTGAAGCGATCGCCTCAGGCCATTTTCTACCTGAAGAAGCCCCAGAAGCAACTTATCAAGCTTTACACAAATTTCTAAAAGCCTAAGAGAACCAAGCTTCTAAAGTGACCTTCTTGTAGGGACGAAGCATTCGGTCATGATTCTGACCAATCAAGCGAATATTATCTGCCGACTGCTTCGTCCCTATGGTCTAAATAGGCAACTCTTAATGGTTTCCACAACAGATTGAGAAAGGGTAGGCAAATCGTAGCCACCTTCTAAACCAAAGACAACTTTTGGGGTTACTTCTAAACAGTATTGTGTGAAGATGCCGTAGTCTTCTGGCTTAAGTGAAATGCCAGATAAGGGGTCAGCGTGATTGGCATCATAACCAGCGCTAACAATTAACAAATTAGGCTGAAAACTAGCGAGAAACGGCAGAACTTTTTCCTCGAACAACGGTTGATAATTTGCCCTTGTGCTACCCATCGGCATCGGCAAATTCAACACATTATTATGCAAACCGCGTTCCGTCGCCAAGCCTGTACCAGGGTAATTGGGAGACTCATGCAGCGAGCAATAAGCAATTTGAGGATGCTTTTCCACGATCGCCTGAGTGCCGTTGCCGTGATGCACATCCCAATCCAAAATCGCCACGCGATTGATACTTGGTTGCTCTAGGGCGTAATAAGCCGCGATCGCCGCATTGGAAAACAAACAAAAACCCATCCCACAATCACTCAAGGCGTGGTGTCCTGGTGGACGAGCTAGCACAAACGCAGGATTGCCAGTTTGCAGCACTTGATCTACGCCATCCAACCAAGCGCTGACGGCAAGTAAAGCCACATCATAGCTGCGTGGGGAAACCGGAGTATCGGGGTCTAAGTACCCGCCGCCTCGTTGGGCTAATTGCTGAATTTGCTCAATGTAAGTGGGCGGATGCACTCGACCCAAATCAGTCATGATCGGGCGTTGGTTAACAGGGGTGGGCGATCGCCACTGCAACTGGTCGGCCCAAGTTGCTGCTTTGAGCGCGGCCACTATACTCGTTAATCGTTCCGGTCGCTCTGGATGGAAACGCCCTGTTTTGTGGTCCAAAAACTCATCTGAGTAAATTACCGCCAGCATCTTCACCCCACCGCACGCTACCTCCCGATTTTACTGAATCACAATTTGGGCGAGGAGAGCCGCTGCGATTTCTTGTTCCCTTTCCTGCTGGGAGAGGACTAGGGAGAGGGCGATCGCAAGCCTAGCTGGGGTCATGCTCACATATCACAGAAACCAGGAAACATCAAGATGTGTTAAAATTTAGAGAGTATTTGGCAGTTATTGAGCAGTCTATCGGCATTTTTTGGGCTTTTTTTCTCTTTAATTGCCAAAATTCTGCATTTTTGGAGTTTTTTTCACTGTATGAGCACCTCCCCAGAGCGGATTGTTCCAACGGATCTGCGGAACGAAATGTCCCGGTCCTACCTGGAATACGCAATGAGCGTGATTGTAGGTCGGGCACTGCCAGATGCGAGGGATGGTCTGAAACCCGTTCATCGTCGAATTCTCTATGCCATGCATGAGCTGGGGCTAACCGCAGACCGCCCCTTCCGTAAATGTGCTCGTGTGGTTGGGGAAGTGCTAGGTAAGTACCACCCTCACGGCGATACAGCCGTTTACGATGCCCTAGTTCGCATGGCCCAAGACTTTTCCATGCGCGCTCCCCTGATTAACGGGCACGGCAACTTTGGCTCTATCGACAACGACCCCCCCGCAGCCATGCGATACACCGAGTGTCGCTTGCAATCGCTCACGATGAATGCCCTCCTGCGGGACATTGAGTCGGACACCGTTGACTTTGGTGATAACTTCGATGGCTCCCAGCAAGAACCCTTGGTCTTGCCAGCGCAGATCCCCCAACTGCTGCTGAATGGCTCTTCTGGCATCGCGGTGGGAATGGCAACTAACATTCCTCCCCACAACCTCGGAGAGCTAATTGATGGCTTAACCGCCTTAATTCAAAATCCCGAGTTGAGCGATGCCGAACTCATCCGCCTGATTCCTGGCCCCGATTTCCCCACGGGCGGACAAGTCCTAGGAACAACGGGGATTCGCGAAGCTTACATGACAGGTCGTGGCTCCATCACCATGCGGGGTGTGGCCAGCATTGAGACGATTGAGCACCGAGGTCGTCCCGATCGCGAAGCCATTATTATTACTGAACTGCCTTACCAAACCAACAAGGCAGCGCTGATCGAAAAGATCGCGGAAATGGTCAACGAGAAGCGCTTGGAAGGCATCTCTGACATTCGAGATGAGAGCGATCGCGATGGCATGCGAATCGTGATCGAACTCAAGCGCGATGCTTATCCTCGTGTCGTGCTGAACAACCTCTACAAGCAAACGCCGATTCAGGCGAACTTTGGGGTGAACACGCTGGCGCTGGTGAATGGCGAACCCCAAACCCTGTCACTGAAGCAGTGTCTCCAAGTCTTCCTCGACTTCCGGATTGAGACGATTATTCGGCGCACCCGCTATGAGTTGCGGAAGGCAGAAGAGCGTGATCATTTGCTGCAAGGTCTCTTGATTGCGCTGACCAATCTAGATGCCATTATTAACTTGATTCGGCATGCGGCAGATGCGCCCACCGCAAAGCAAGAGTTGATCAACATCTACGGTCTCTCCGAAGCGCAATCGGATGCCATCTTGCAAATGCAACTGCGTCGCTTAACGGCACTAGAAGCAGAAAAAATTCAGCAAGAGCATGATGATTTGCAAGCCCAAATTACCAACTTGCAAGATATTCTGGCTCGGCGAGAACGAATTTTAGAGATTATCTGCACTGAAGTCACTCAGCTTAAAGCGACTCATGCAACACCTCGCCGCACTGTGATTGAGCAGGCAGAAGGTGAAATTGGGGATATAGACCTGATTGCCAACGAAAAAGCTCTGATTCTGCTCACTGAACAGGGCTACATCAAACGCATGCCCATCAACACTTTTGAGGCTCAAAGCCGAGCCACTAGAGGTAAGGCGGGCACCCGGATGAAGGAAGATGATGGCGTGGAGCACTTCATCACCTGCTGCGACCACGATAGCGTCTTGTTCTTTAGCGATCGCGGCGTGGTTTATTGCCTCAAGGCTTACCAAATCCCAATTGGGTCGCGAACTTCTCGCGGGATGCCCGTGGTGCAAATGCTGCCCATTCCCAGAAACGAGAAGATCACCTCTATCGTCCCAGTTTCGGAATTTAGCAGCGATGAATACTTGGTGATGCTAACTTGTGGCGGCTTCGTCAAGAAGACAGCACTCTCTGCCTTCAGCAACATTCGCACCAATGGCTTAATTGCTATTTCCCTAGAAGAAGGCGATCAACTGCGTTGGGTACGCCGTGCCCGCGTGGAAGACAGCATCATTATCGGCTCTAGCCAAGGCATGGCGATTCACTTCCGAGCTGACAATGACCAACTGCGTCCGTTGGGCCGAGCTACCCGTGGAGTCAAATCCATGAATCTACGCTCTGGTGATCAGCTGATCAGCATGGACATCTTGCCTGCTAGTGTCGTTGCCAATATTGCTTCTGGCCCTGAAGTGGAGGAAGAAGAGGAACTAGAAGCAGAAGAGGCAGTCCTCGCAGAAACTCAAGGTCCGTGGGTGCTCGTAGTGACTAGCTCAGGCTACGGCAAGCGGGTGCCTGTATCTCAGTTCCGATTGCAAAATCGAGCCGGCAAAGGCACGATCGCGACGAAGTTTAAGTCTCGTCGTGCGGCTGACAAACTGGTGGCCCTACGGGTCGTCAATGAAGAAGACGAACTGATGATTATTACCAGCCGTGGCATCATCATTCGCCAAGCGATCAAGGCTATTTCTTCGCAGTCACGGGCAGCTACAGGGGTGCGAGTGCAGCGACTAGATGAAGATGACGCGATCGCCGCAGTGGCTTTAGTACCCCCTTCTGCGGAAGGCACGGATGAAGAAATTGAAGAGTAAATCCTGACAGCAGGAAGTATTCAATTTTCTATCTGTAGGGGCGGGTCTTGAACCTGCCCTTCTTTATTGCTTTGCTGGTACATCTTGCAAGAAATCTAGGCTAAACCCGCCCACTCCCACTAACTCAACGTAACGACCAGCCAACTCAAATTGATGAGCGATCGCCTCATCACCCCCAGCCTCACCTGGATAGCGCAAATGCACCTGTAAATAACGCTCTGGCAGATAAGGCAACCGCTCAGCCCACTCGATCGCCATGATACCTAGAGGGTAATCGACTCCCTCCCAGTAACTTTCCAAATTGAGATCGGTAACTTCGGGCGGCTGCAAACGGTACAAATCCAAATGGTAGAGTGGCAACCGACCTTCCATGTACTCGTTAATCAGGGTAAAGGTGGGACTATCAATGGCTTCTGGAATCCCTAACCCTGCTCCTAAACCTTGGACCAAAGTTGTCTTGCCGCTGCCCAGATCACCTTCTAAGAGGAGAGTGCTACCAGCAGGTAAAGTTTGCCCTAGCGTCAGACCGAGCGATCGCGTGGCTGCGGCATCTGGAAGGATGAACGTCAGAGACTCAACTGCCATGAGAACCCACTCACTCCAAAAGCGCTACAAACTGTGAGTGCGAGTGTACCAACGAAACAGGATTTGAGCCAACCGTTGCGAGTTATGCCGTACCAGTCCGGTGCGTTCATCTTCATCCATGACATTGGCTAGGACAATGCGACAACCCAACAGCTTCACAGTTTGGCGATCGAGTTCAACCGGATTCGAATCTTCTTGAGCGTAGCGAATCAGGGCTTTAGCCGAAGGAATTTTGCTCTGCACCAACACCGCATCAAACAGCCGTTGTCCGCAAGCCGCATCAATCGCCTGAATGTGGTCGGATACGCTGTAACCCTGCGTTTCTCCTGGTTGCGTCATGATGTTGCAGACATAAATCCGGGGGACTTTGCGTTGAGCGATCGCCTCAGCAATTTCAGGAACCAGCAAGTTGGGAATGACGCTGGTGTAAAGGCTGCCCGGTCCAATAATGATGTAGTCTGCTTCCCGAATGGCTTGCAATACGCGGGGCAAAGCGGGAGGATTTTCTGGCGTGCAGCCAATTTTGACGATGCTGCCTTGAGCGGCGGTAATGCTAGATTCGCCCTCAATGCGGCGACCATCGGCTAACTCAGCCCATAGGCGCACATCACTCAGAGTGGCAGGCAAGACTCGGCCCCGTACTGCCAAAACTTCAGAACTAGCAGCGATCGCTTGCTCTAAGTTCCCCGTGATGTCATTCATCGCCGTTAAGAACAGGTTGCCAAAGCTGTGTCCGGTTAGCCCATCGCCAGCCCGAAACCGATACTGAAATAGCTCCGTCACCAATCTCTCTTCATCGGCTAAAGCCGCGAGGCAATTGCGAATATCTCCGGGAGGCAACACCCCAATTTCCCGGCGCAATCGTCCGGAGGAACCGCCATCATCAGCCACAGTCACGATCGCAGTAATATTGGCGCTGTAAGTTTTCAAACCTCGCAAAAGCGTCGAGAGACCTGTACCGCCCCCCACTGTGACAATTTTTGGACCGCGATTAAGACGACGGTGATTGAGCAGTACATCGACTAACTCTTCATCGCCATCTGGCATCAATACCTCGGTAATGGAACCAAGGGTGCGGGTTTGGCCCCACAAAATCAGCAATAGACCAAAGATGATTACCAGCGGCCCGCTAATGTAACTCGGAATAATTTCTGTAATAAATTCCAGAAAACTCTGGACTAGCTGAATCAAGGTAAAAATTGGGGTCAGCTTAATCCAAATTGCTAAGCCCAAGCTGGTTAGTAAGACACCTCCGGCACTCAGCAGTAACCAGCGTTTCACGAGTAATCCAGGTGCCAACCACTTAAACCAACGGCTAACTCGCAAAGGCGTGCGCTGGCGCGATTCCTGCGTGAGGGCATTTAGGGCTTGTTTTAATAAACCAATTGTCATTACTGAGCGAGGAGGTAAAACATCTGGATAGGTAAATATGCAGCAACCGCTTCTGACTCTAACAGCACAACTACACTTCTAGAAGCGATTTGACTGTAGGTAGGTCCCGAAAGTTGCTACTTTGTCTTATAAGAATGGCTGCTGCAAAATTTGGTAGCCCTGGGTGGAACAAAATTAAAAAATGACTCGCTCTAGGTAGTGGAGACCGTAAGCCTGCATTAACTTGAAAACTCATACCGTTAATGCCCATAGTAGAGGCTGAACTTAAAACCCCAAGGCATCGTCAATGAATCGTCGTGAAACCAATCTAAAATGCCAATTCAGGGCGATCGCAACTTGACCTAGCCTGGAATCAAGGGGCAGGAGTTGGCTAAAGTAGAAATCTGGATTACTGAGATTGAGGTTGAAGTTAAAGGTACAAACGGCAACACGGACTTGAGCAACGCGACTAATTTTACTGACAGAACTTCCATGTGCATCCTATGGCTGAGCCTCTGACAGAACTCCAAGACATCTCTAACTCGCACCCTATGGCTGAGCCATTGATTGAACTGAAAGGAGTGTCTAAAACCTTTGGCAAAAATGCGGTGTTGGATAATGCAGATCTAACCATTCATCGCGGAGAAGCCCTAGCAGTGATTGGGCCTTCTGGAACTGGTAAGTCTACAATCCTCCGGATTATTGCTGGGTTGTTGGCACCGGATGCAGGGGAAATTTATGTGCAGGGGCAACGGCGAAAAGGTTTGATTGAAGACAGTGCTGACCCAATTAGTATTGGCATGGTATTTCAACAAGCAGCTTTGTTTGACTCCCTCACCGTGGAGGAGAATGTCGGGTTTTTGCTGTATGAGCATTCCAATTTGCCGCGACGCCGCATTCGGGAATTGGTCAATCAAAAACTAGAAATGGTGGGATTGGCCGGAATTGGCAGTCGCCTGCCTGCTGAGCTTTCTGGAGGCATGCGCAAGCGAGTGAGTTTTGCCCGTGCCATTATGGCAAATCCTGACAACCCGGATGGGTCGCCAGAAGTGTTGCTCTACGACGAACCCACAGCGGGACTGGACCCGATCGCCTCCACAGTAATTGAAGATTTGGTGCGTCAACTACAGTCGGTCCAAGGAGGTTGTAGCTCCTATGTCATGGTGACTCACCAAGACAGCACCATTCGCCGTACCGCTGATCGGATTGTGTTTCTCTACCAAGGTAAAGTGCAGTGGCAAGGCACCGTCAATGATATTGATACTACAGAGCACCCTTTAGTTCGACAATTTTTTAGTGGCAGTGTAGAAGGGCCAATCCAAGTGATTGGTTAAGCGTTCCGAAGTGAAAATTGCTCAGGTCTACACCGATTCGATCGCAGTACCAACGAGGCATGAGGCATGCGTACCAGAACCGTTCGAGAAGGCTCAGTCGGCTTATTAATTTTGTTAGGACTGGGTCTATTTGGAGCGTTGATTCTTTGGCTCCGAGGTCTCAGTGTGGGCAATCGCACCTATCAAGTAATTGTCGAGTTTGCCAATGTAGCAGGCTTGCAAGAAGGGGCTCCGGTGCGGTATCGAGGTGTGGTAATTGGCAAAATTGAGTCAGTGCGGCCAGGACCTAATGGCGTGGATGTCTTTCTAGAGATTTCTTCATCTGATTTGGTGATTCCCAGCGACGTGATTGTGGAAGCGAATCAATCTGGCTTAATTAGTGAAACGTCAATTGATTTATCGCCGCGCAAAGTTCTACCCCAAGGCGCGATCGCTGCCAAACCATTAGCTGCTAACTGCGATCCAGCGGTGATCGTCTGTGATGGCTCTCGGCTCAAAGGTCAGATTGGCATTAGCGTTGACGAACTGATTCGAGCCAGCATCCGCTTTGCTGCTTTGTACAGTGACCCCACGTTCTTTAGAAACGTCAATGCTGCTGCCAAAAATACCGCTGAAGCTGCGGTAGCGGTTTCACAGTTGTCCAAAGAAATTGCTACTTTAAGCCAATCTACCCAGCAAAACCTGAATACAGTTTCTTCCTCAGCCGTAGTTACTGCTGATGCCTTGAGCCAAGCAGCCACTCAAGTAGGCTTGACGGCAAATCAGGTCAGTGGCCTAGTCACGACTAATCGCAATACGTTAGCCGAAACTTTAGGTACGATTCGGCAGACCAGTGAGCAGCTCCAGGTGGCGGTGCAAGGCTTTACGCCAGTATTGAGTCGAGTCGAGCAAAGCACTTTGTTAAACAATCTAGAGGCACTCTCCGCGAACGCGGCCCAAGCTTCGGTAAATTTGCGCGATGTTTCTCAATCTCTCAACAATCCCACCAATACACTGGTCCTCCAGCAAACCTTAGATTCGGCACGAGCCACCTTTCAGAACGCCCAAAAAATCACCTCCGACTTGGATGAGTTGACGGGAGACCCCACCTTCCGCAACAATCTGCGAAATTTAGTCAATGGGTTGAGCGGTTTGGTGTCTTCTACCGAGCAACTTCAGCAGCAAGCCCAGCTGGCTCAGGTTTTAGCGCCTCTTTCTACTAAGGCAGATGCGCCCAGCCAACGCCATCCAGAATCTATGGCGACTGTTTCTAACGAACTTGAAGAAGATTTAAGGCGGCTGACTCAAAGTTCCACCACGGCGCAAGAGACAGCCAAGGCTTTAGATCAAGTTGCCCTTCCCCTAGTCACTACTCCTCAGACTAAACCGAAAGCACCGTGACTCAACATGGAATTTGGGCCGTAGCCACTTCGGGGGTGATGGCGTTTATTGCCACGAATATAGATGACCTACTGCTGCTGACTATATTTTTCTCGCAGGTTAACTCAACATTTCGCAAGCGGCATGTGGTTTTGGGGCAGTACCTAGGTTTTACGGTGCTGATTTTAGCGAGCTTGCCTGGTTTCTTAGGTGGATTGGTAATCTCCCCAGCTTGGATTGGGTTGTTGGGCCTAGTGCCGATTGGCTTGGGGATCAACCAGCTTTGGCATCGTGAATCTACAGCTAGTGATGTGCAAGCGGTTAACGAGGGAGGGCTTAGCCCAAGTGATAGTCCTACTGCTGCTTCACCCGAGATAGCGGTTCCAGGAATTTGGCGGAGTTTGTTTAACCCACAAATTTATGCTGTAGCAATGACGACGATCGCGAACGGGGGTGACAACATTGGCATCTACGTGCCCTTATTTGCCAGTAGCGATCGCAACCGTTTGGGGATCACACTTTTAATCTTTTTTGGCCTAATAGGGCTTTGGTGTTTAATCGCACAACAGTTAACTCGTCAGCCGACAATTACGAGATTAATCACCCGTTATGGTAATACATTTGTTCCAATTGTCTTGATTGGTTTGGGCATTTTTATCATGTTTGAAAGTGGCACCTTTAACTTATTTTTGCCCAATCTCTAAGTTGTGAATCGGCGGTTGATTGATGTCGAAACTCAGCAATTAACTCCAATCATCGCGTTGGGAGCCACGTCCCTTATAAACCTGAGCGATGGCATGAATATCTCTGGTTTTGGCAAACAACTCACTCTCGCTCAATTGCCACTGGGCCAAGGCTTTGTCGAGGTCTGCTTGGATATCTCGGGCACCAGGGAAGCCTTTGTAGCGGATGCGCAGCCGCGCTAGCTCTACCAAGTTATAGTCGTTGGCTTCTGCTCCTAGGAGGCTGTTGATCAGTTGGCGATCGCGACCCCATAGGGGGTGTTGCTGGTCTTTGTTTTCTGAGGTTGACGCCATAAAGTTGTGAAGTGGATTGCGAAGAGCTTTAACGGATACTCTGAAAATCTTCCTTGAGATTTATTTGAAATTCCAATTAAAGAGTAGACTGAGCAATTGCATATTTATACTTCGTAATTTTGTTGACTTTAGAAGCCAAACTGAAAAGTGGGAAAACTAAAACCGTTCTAGTGAATTGATGGGAAGTAATGAGGCTAAGATAACAGCAATTCTGTTGCTAAGCCCTACTTCAGAACTCTACTAAGAATCTATCCGAAAACCTCTGGTTTTAGATTGCTAAACCTGGATAGCGGTGGCGGACAGGTTCTAAGAGGTCAGTAGAGTTCTGATGGCTGATGAGTGTGAGTGTATGAATTTAATTTGGCGGTACGAAACTGCTCAAATTTTGCCGCGTTGCTGCTTTAGGAGTGAGGTCTATGGCTGTTGGTCTAAAATCTAGAATTCCCCCTCGGCGTTTGCCCCCCAGTCAAACTAGTCAAACTAGTCAAACCGCGATTTATCCGAGCGGGACGAAAGTTACCCCGATTACGAAACTACAGCCAACCGTTGCTCCTCGTCGGGTTCAGTCTACTAATGTTAAGCGCCTACCCAACAATCGCCAGCTACCTCTGTGGTTGCGATCGCTGATTGGAGCCCAGCGTAGTTTGTCAATTTTGACTGGAACCCTCTCGATTGCTGTGCTCTCTGTGTATGGCCAGACGGTATACTCGCAGCAACTTTGGAGTCAGGAGTACCGTAACCTAGAAAACTTGCAGCGTAATGAGCGCCAGTTGACAGCAGCTAGCGAAGTACTGAAAAATCAAATTGCCCAACAGGCAGAAACGACTAGAGCAGGACTAGTACCTTCTAACCCAGCGAATACTATCTTCTTGCAACCTGCGCCTCAGCGGCCTGCCCCTGCCCCTACGCCGATCGCGCCAGCGGATGCAAAGCCTACAACATTTTCGCCGCTGGGCTATTAGCAGCGATTTGTAGCCTCTTTCCTGACTGTGCTGTCCTGCTAATGTGTTGGATTTATGGCCTCTTCTGTTCCTCCTTCCACCCCCAACTCTCCTCAAGCTCGCCCTTTGAAAGCGGTAGATGAGTCTTGGCAAAATGAAGTAGGTGCTTTGGGTCCTCTTCCCCCTGTTCATGCCCAGCCGTCTCCCTGGCGTTTGGTGCTGGTGTGGATTGTGTTGATGACGGGTGGCTTGGGGTTAGTCGCAAATCTATTTCGCCTCCAGGTGGTTGAGGCTGAGAAGCTGAAGGTTCGGGCGCAAGATCAACAAATGATTTATTTGCGGCCCTTTGTGCCCCGTCGTCCCATTGTGGATCGCGGTGGTAATGTCTTAGCGATCGACCAACCGGTGTACACGCTCTACGCCCATCCCCGCTTATTTAGTGAGACCAAAGAGGCGATCGCTGCCAAGTTGTCTCCTTTACTCAAGCGATCGACGGCTAAATTAATTCAACAATTCAATCGAGCTGATAGCGGCATCCAGGTAGAGTACTCCCTGACTGAGGATATCGCCGATCAGATTAAAGATTTGCAGGTTGATGGCGTGGAGATGATTCGTCACCAGCAGCGGCTCTACCCCCAACAGAACTTATTTGCTGATGTGGTTGGCTATGTCAATCTCGATCGCAAGGGTCAAGCGGGGGTGGAATATAGTCAGCAAAAATTATTGGAGCGCTCTGTCCAAGCTGTTCGCCTTAGCCGCACTGGGAGCGGAGCTTTAATTCCCGACCAAGTCCCTGGCGGTTTTCTCCATGTTGATGATCTGCGGCTGCAACTTACTCTAGATAGTCGCTTGCAGCGTGCCGCTCGGTTTGCGCTTCAGCAGCAAATCAAGCAGTTTAATGGCAAGCGGGGCAGCGTCATTGTTATGGATGCGCGGGATGGCTCTTTACTCTCGTTTGTCTCTGAGCCTTCCTATGACCCCAACCAGTACTTCAAGTTCAATGTAGAGCTGTTTAAGAACTGGGCGCTGACCGACCTGTACGAACCTGGGTCTACTTTCAAACCGTTGAATGTGGCGATCGCCTTAGAATCAGGGGCGATTCAACCCAACAGTGTGTTTAATGACGAAGGCCAAATTTATGTGGATGGTTGGCCGATCGCAGACTATGACTTCGACTATGTGGGAGCAAGAGGGCCACTGTCGATCGCGCAAATTCTGCAACACTCCAGCAACGTGGGCATGGTGCATATTGTGCAGCAGATGCCACCGGATGTTTACTATAGCTGGTTGCAGCGCTTAGGTTTGGGCCAAACCGTTGGCATTGATTTACCGTTTGAAATCGCTGGATCTCTGAAGAAGCGATCGCAGTTTGTCAGCTCACCGATTGAGCCAGCCACGACTTCTTTTGGTCAAGGATTTTCTCTTACGCCCATCCAGTTAGTGCAGCTACATGGAGCCTTGGCTAACGGTGGCAAATTAGTCACTCCTCACCTAGTGCGTGGCTTATTCAACACGGATGGACAACCTTATTGGCAACCCTCTTTACCTCCACCGCAGCAAATCTTCTCGCCACAAACGACGCGATCGGTACTAGCCATGATGGAGTCGGTAGTGGCTCAGGGCACGGGTAAATCTGCTCAGATTCCTGGTTATCGCATTGCAGGTAAGACAGGAACCGCGCAAAAAGCGAATCCAAACGGTGGCTATCATGAGTACGCTAAAATCACTAGCTTTGTGGGCATTTTTCCCGTCGAAGCCCCACGCTATGTGGTTGTAGCTGTGATCGATGAACCGCAGGGGGACGATGCTTTTGGCTCGACAGTGGCAGCGCCTATCGTGAAAGCGGTGATGGAAGCCTTGATTACCATTGAACGAATTCCACCCAGTCAGCCTGTGGCGAATCAGCCTTGGAATACACCGAGCGCGCCAACATCGCCAGCCACTCCTCCCGCCTGGAACACGCCTACTCCTCCCAGCCCCGCTATCCCGCCGCAACCAACTCCGTAGTTAGAGGTTTTGTAGCCCTACCTTGGCACTTCAGAGCATAGTGTTTTCTTCGTTGGGAAGGGCGCTGTGGGAGTGCTTGCTCTTTCTGTAAGCGGGAGTTTGTAAGCCCTATACACAGCGTCGCCCCTGATCTAAGCCACCTACTCACGGACTAAACAGTGGTTCGTATTTGGCTTTGCTGGAGTTGTTCCCAAAGTTGCTCGAAGCTGGTTGCAGGCTCTTTGCAACTCAACCCCTGACACACCAAGCCAATGGTCGCTGCGGGTAAATTGGCTTCCGGTAGATAAACGGCTGTGGGTAGATACTGGAGGGCAAGCTGATCCAGCCGATCGCTTGTGGTTCGCACTAAGGTTTGGTTGCGGTACCAGTCGAGGGCGACAAACAAACTGGGGCAAGCTTGAGGCGCACTTTCCATAATGCTGCTAAAAGCTTGTAATCCTTGCTCAGCCCGATCTAAATACGCCAAGTTTTCAGTTAATAGGGCGAGACGAATCAGGTTAGCGATCGCCATACCGTTGGCCGCAGGCGTAGCATTGTCGGCGTAACTGCGCTCTCGCACCAACAGGTCTTGGCTGGCATCGCTGGCTGTGTTGTAGTAGCCACCCAAGTCGCTACTCCAGAGGCGATCGTCAAATTCCTGCTGCACCTGTACGGCTGCTTCTAACCAAGTTTGGGCCTCTACAGGAACTGCTGCACCCAACTGAGCTTGATGGAGATCCAGTAATGCCTTGATAAAAAGGGCATAATCCTCCGCTTGAGCAGGGACATGAGGTTGCCCGTCGTAGTTGAGGCGGTGAAAACGTCCCTGGGCCCATTGCTGTTGGCGAATAAAGTCAGCCGCCTGAACCGCTAATTGCAAATATTCTGGCTGGTTAAATACCGTGGCAGCGCGAGCCAATCCAGAGATCATCAAACTATTCCAAGCTGCGATCATTTTGGTATCTGTCACGGCAGGAATCCGACCAGGCCAGTCTTGGGTTTTGGCTTCCTGGTTGTTGCGAGCAGGGGGAAAGGTTTTGAGCGATTGCGGATCGGCTCCGTAGCGTACTTGAAACAGTTTATCTAAAACAGCTTCTACGGTTTCGCTCAGTGCTCCCTGCTGCCGACGCTGCAAAACGTTTTGCCCCTCGAAGTTACCGTTGCGCGTCACTGTAAACTGCTGGGTCAGTTCGGTGAGTTCTTCAGCCGTGAGGAGTTGCTCAAGTTCGTTGTAGTCCCACACATAGAAAGCGCCTTCTTCTAGCTCCACTTCATCACGGGTGGAAAAACTATCGGCATCTTGAGCGGCGTAGAAGTAACCTTGAGGTGCGGTCATTTCTCGCTTCAACCATTGCACTGTGCCCGCGATCGCCCGTTCAAAGGCAGGTTCGTGCATGCCCGCACTCCATAAATTCGCCAAATACTCCACGATTTGCCCGTTGTCGTAGAGCATCTTCTCAAAGTGAGGTACAGTCCATGTGGGGTCCACAGTGTAGCGATGGAAGCCACCCCCCACATGGTCATAAATCCCACCGAGAGCCAAGTTCAAACCGCGCTTGGTGCAACTTTCGGTGGCGTCGTACTTCAAGTGGCCTTGAAATCGCACGGCATGTAAAGCCATGTCTGCATAAGGAATCATCGGAAAGCTGGGGCCGTGTCCCTCCGAGGTGAGGACACCTGTGTTGTACTCCAAACCTTGCTGCAATAACTCGTCATTCAACTCTTGCCCTGGATTCAACAAGGCAGAACTTTGCAGATGCCCTAATAGTTCTTCTTTAAGCGCCTGCACCTTCTCCGGTTCGTGGTCGTAATAGCGACGGATCGCTTGCAACACTTGCATAAATCCGGGGCGACCATAACGCGCTTCGAGGGGGAAGTAGGTACCGCCATAAAAAGGGATCAGGTCGTCGGGAGCCAAGAACACATTCAAGGGCCAACCGCCTTGTCCTGTCATCATCTGCACCGTTTGCATATAGATGCTGTCGAGGTCTGGGCGCTCCTCGCGATCGACCTTGATCGGCAAGAAATTCGCATTCATGTAGTCCGCGATCGCCTGATCCGAAAAAGCTTCTCCTTCCATGACGGTGCACCAGTGGCAACTGGAGTAACCCACCGACAAAAAGATGGGTTTGTTGTCTCGCCGTGCCGTTTCCAGAGCTTCCTCACACCAAGGCCACCAATCAATCGGGTTCTCAGCGTGTTTCCGCAGGTAGAGGCTTTGGGCTTGAGCAAGGCGATTAGTCATAGGGGCTGGCTCTAGAACGCAATAGGGGCATACCTTCGACAGTTTATCGCGCCCAAGCCGAGACGGGCTGTACCCTGCGGGCGATCGCATTTGGGATTTTGTGAGGTGAGACTAACTAGCAATTTTTATGCTATCTCTGTATCAAAAATCGCCCTACCTATCGCCTTTATGTCGCAAGACTTCTCCGGACAAAACCTCCGAGGCCAAAACTTTAAAGGCCGAGACCTCACCGGAGCCAACTTCAGCTACACCGATATTCGAGGGGCAAATTTTACAAATGCAATTTTACGAAGTGCAAACTTTACTGGAGCCAAAGCGGGCCTGCCAAAACGCTGGATAGTTATCTCAACCATTCTCTCGTATATTTTGTTGGCAATAGCCTCTCTATTCTCACTAGCTGTTGGTTATTTTACATTTGTTCTCTTGATTGGTTTTACTATACTTTCAAAAACACTTGAAGAGTCAGGAATTGACTTCTACATTTCAAAAGAAACTGGAATTATCTTGGCTGTAATTGCTCTTATAGAGCTACTAGGAGGAATGATATTTTTCTTCAAAAAGACCTTGCAAAAAGGTTTTTCAGATTCCTTGGTTGTTCTAGTTGAGTTGGCAGTATTTACAGCGACAAGCTTTATTACTATATTCCTGACCTACGCATTAATCACAAAACAGCCTATTGAGGGAGCTTTATTCTCAAGTTTTTATGTGATTGTATTTTTGATTGTAATCTTTGTGGGTCTTATAGTAGGTTCTTTGGGAATCGGTCTGGCAGGAGCAGTTTGTGATTCCGTAAGCGGCAAGAATGGAGAAATATCTATTCTTCTTTTTAGCACCTTAGTCTATGGCATCTGGCAAGGAACAAAGCTTTTGGTTTCTAATGTCAACGTAGAGCTATTTGTAATAATTGTTGCAAGTTATACTGCAACAATTATTACGATTTTGGTTGGGGCTAGTGTCACATTTAAATCATTGGTTTTTAGGGTTCCTGAGCTTAATCTTATATACTCAATTGCTGCTGCATTTTCCACTATAAATGGAACTTCTTATCAAAGGGCAGACTTGTCTAACGCAAACTTTACTCAAGCAAGCCTTCAAAATACTGATTTTAGGGAATCAAAATTGTTCCAAACTTACTGGCTCAATGCAAAGAATTTGAAGTTTGCATATATGGGCTCTAGTTACCTGCAATATTCAGAAATTCGAACACTAGTCGTTACTAGCGACGGCAGGGATCAAGACTTCGATGATTTAAACCTTGCAGGAATCAATCTTAGAGATGCAGATTTGGAGAGCGCTAGCTTTATTGGTGCGAATCTGAATCACGCTAATCTTCAATGTGCCAATTTGTCTGGTGCTGTGTTGAAGCAGGCACAGCTAGATGGAGCAGATTTGACCGGGGCTTGTCTGACCGGAGCTTATATTGAGGATTGGGGGATTACTGGGGAAACTAAGCTAGACGGCGTGTGTTGCGAGTATGTTTACATGCACGTTCCTACCAAAGACGATCCTGACCCGCTGCGTAAGCCAGATAATCGAAATGAGGTTTTTGCAGATGGTGACTTTGCTGATTTCATAAAACCGATTGTAGACACGCTCGATCTCTACCACAACCAGGGTGTTGACCCACGGGCGATCGCGATCGCTTTCAAGAACTTAGCAGAAGACAACCCAGCAGCCGAGCTAGAAATTGTCGCAATGGAAAAGCGAGGCAGAGATAAAGTCTTGCTGCGCGCAAAAACCGCTCCAGGGATAGACAAGTCTGAGCTCAGTCGAGCTTATTTTGAAGACTACAATCAACTCAAGGCTTTACTAGCAAATCATCCCTTGAGACTGCTACTCGATGAGAAAGACGATCGCATTCGCAGTCTGGAAAATATGGTGGAAACGGCTCTTAAACAGCCGAAATTTTATACAGAAAATTATCATCATCGAGGAGATGTTATGCCAGAAAATAGTGGAGTCAATATTAACGCTGGTGGCAATATTGGCGACATCAACGGTTTAGTGGGTGGCGATGTTAGTGGTGTTGTGAACCTCGGTGAGGTTAGCGGTCAAGTCACCAATACCATCAATCAACTACCCGCTTCCCCGCAACCCGATGAACCTGGCATCAAAGAACTACTCGAACAACTGCACCGAGCCATTGAAAGCGCTGAAGAACTCAAGCCTGAAGACAAAGCCGAAGCACTGAAGCAAGTACAAGCCTTAGCAGAAGCAGGGAAAGATCCCGCAGAACCTGAGAAGCAAAATGGAGCGAAATCAGCGATCCGGTGGCTTAAAGGGATGTTAACCGAACTCGCCGAACCCAGCGCGATCGTGCAACTCTGCAAACACGTATTACCCCAAATCGCTGGAATCTTTGGTTTATAAGGCGAAATTGAGGCGATCGCACGCTTAAACCGACCGTAACCCCACCAAAATCAGTTCAATCGGTAGAATGGGGAAAAATGCGTGGACAGGCAAACTGCATGATTCCTACCGTTATCGAACCCTCTGGACGTGGCGATCGCGCCTTTGACATCTACTCTCGGCTACTACGGGATCGGATCATCTTCTTGGGCACCGCCATCGACTCTGATGTTGCCAACCTAATCGTGGCTCAGTTGCTCCTGTTGGACGCAGAAGACCCAGAAAAAGACATTTACCTCTACGTCAACTCCCCCGGTGGTTCCGTTACTGCTGGTATGGGCATTTACGACACCATCAAGCACATCCGGGCCGATGTTTCTACCATCTGTCTGGGCTTGGCTGCTAGTATGGGCGCGTTTCTCCTCAGTGCAGGCACCAAGGGCAAGCGGGTCAGCCTCCCCCACTCCCGGATCATGATTCACCAACCCCTCGGTGGTGCTCAAGGTCAAGCGACTGACATCGAAATTCAGGCCAAGGAAATCCTCTACCACAAGCAACGCCTGAACGAAATGCTAGCCGAGCACACCGGACAACCCCTAGAAAAGATCATGGAAGACACCGAGCGTGACTTCTTTATGTCAGCGCAAGAGTCCAAAGAGTACGGCTTAATTGACCAAGTAATCGAGCGTCGCCCCTCGGCTCAAAACCCGATCGCTGCGGTGAACTAACAATAGTTCTGTAGGGGCACAAGGTGTTGCGCCCAGTGCAATGTCTTTTGGCTGTAACCTCAATGCTGCATTGGGCGGATAGCCATCCGCCCCTACAAAAGCCTCTGCCAACTAGGAATCAAAACGGGGATTCGTTGGGGGAAGGCTGCGATCGCAAGTATTCCAGAAATTCCAACAACTCTTCATCGGTCAAATGCTGGCGCGATCGCTTGCCATAGGTACGTTGTAGATGTGTGCGACCTTGCACGTCAGTCCAGCCCAAGCGCTTAATCTCCACACTGGTTTGGGCGATCGCTTCCGACAAATCCATCGGTTCTCGGCTAGGCTCGCGGGGTGCTGGTTCTTGAACTAACTCACGAGCTTTGACCGCACTCTTGCCATTGCGACCATTATTCAGGCTTGTAGGCTGGACTTCCGAATGGCTAGGAATTACAGGTTCAGCGATTGCCGCCGTATCTATATCAATATCTGTATAAGAGTCGGTGTAGGTGTGATTGAATAGCTCACCGGAAAAGTCACCTGAGAAAGTGGAAGCAGGTTCCGGAGCGATCGCGGGAATTTCTAATGCTGTGCTTGCCACAGATAAAGGTCTTGGTTGCTGGGCGGAAAGCTGTTTAACCTCTTGATGGTTGCCTACATTAGCTAAACGAGTTTGGGGCGAAAACTCTGCTTCGCTTTGGTGGTTCGTCATTAATTGAACCTGCACTTCATAAGCCGAAGAAGCAGTTGGTTGTGGAGGTTGCGGCGCTTGGATGCCTAACACTTCTAAAGCACGGAGTCGGGCGCGGTCTTCTGCCGCCTCAATGCTGGTAGCTACCGCCATTCCTGTGGCTAAAACATTGCCTCCCACCTGAACTGAGGCTTTGACGATGTAGTTGTCTCCGCGAATGTCTAGTAAGTCAGCCGTCAAACTTCCCATCGGGTAACGAGCTTGAAACTGCGCCAAAGCTAATGGCTGACCATACTGCTCAGCTAGCGGTGCACCATTAGGTTGATTAACATGGCTAAGTTCAAAGCGTGGGGAATTTGCCGAACCGCTTCCATTTTTATCCCTGGGGTCATGCATCGCAGCACCGGGAGTCTGATATCGCAGGGCTAAATTAACCCCAAACACGTCCATTTTATGCGTGGTTTGCCTCAATTGCACCTTAACTTTATCTGGGTAAACTAAGTGAGTGGGTTGATTAACGTCAGGGGTTTTCTGGGAGAACTTTTGACTTGCGATTTCGATCGCACCCATTCACCGATCTGTCTGGGTGGTTTAGTGTAACCTGCCAGAGGGATGGCTGAATAGAGGGTGGTGGATGGAACCAAATCTTTAACCCAACTGGATTACGACAGCAGATCGAGTTAAGCGCTAAGCTAAAAGAATAAGCAATAATTCTTAATAACCTGTTTTAATAGCTTGGCTTTGGCCGCAAGTATCCTTAACTGCACACTTTTGCAAAAATCTGTTAATGCTAGACCACTTGTTAGACACTCCGATGAACTTTGGGTACGATACCCTCTTGCTCCTGCCAGTCTTGGTGGCGCTAGAAGCAGTCCTCTCAGCAGATAACGCGATCGCCCTAGCTGCAATCGCCCAAGGACTAGAGGGGAGTACCCTGCAACGTCGAGCGCTTAACCTGGGTTTGGTCTGTGCCTTTGTATTGCGAGTCGTTTTGATTCTGACCGCAACCTGGGTAACCAAGTACTGGCAATTCGAGCTGGCAGGCGCAGCTTATCTGTTGTGGTTGGTGTTCCAGTACTTCAGCGCTCAAGAAGATAGTGACAATCCCCATCATGGCCCCCGCTTTGCCACGCTCTGGCAAGCGATCCCGGTGATTGCCTTCACCGATTTAGCTTTCTCTTTAGATAGCGTGACCACAGCGATCGCCATATCTAAAGAAACCTGGCTGGTAATTACTGGCGGGTTAATTGGGGTAATTGCCCTACGGTTTATGGCTGGCTTGTTTATTCGTTGGTTAGATGAATTTACGCATCTGGAAGATGCAGGCTACGTCACCGTGGCTTTAGTGGGCTTGCGATTGCTGCTGCGGGTAATTAATGATGGTTTGGTGCCGCCAGAGTGGCTGATGGTTTCTTTGATCGGCTTGCTGTTCTTGTGGGGATTTTCAGAGCGAGCGGAGCTAGAAGTGGGAGCAAGTAGCGAGTTGAGTGAAGTGCGTGAACCCAGCGAAGCCAAAAAATAGCTTGGGATGAGAATCTGATGGAAATGCCTTAAACTTGCATCTCCAAGTTGAGTTGAACGGAAGCGCGATCGCCGGAATAACAATTGCCTAAATTTCCACAGAGGTACCGGGGAAAGGTAGGATAAAAATTAGAAAAAATTAACAATCTTCTGTTCACGCTATCAGGAAGAGGGAGTTACCTTGAGTCACCATTCAGACGGCATTGCACCCCACGGCGGCCAACTGATCAATCGCATCGTTACGCCAGAGCAAAAACAAACCTTTCTAGACAAAGCGGAACTTCTGCCTCGCGTTCAGCTTGATGAGCGAGCCACCTCTGATCTGGAATTGATTGCCATTGGTGGCTTTAGCCCTCTGACTGGTTTCATGGAACAGGCAGACTACATCAATGTGGTCGAGAACATGCGCCTTGCGAATGGGCTGCCTTGGTCTATTCCAGTGACTCTGTCTGTCACAGAACCAGTTGCAGAGCCTCTGAAAGAAGGCAGTTTAGTACGCCTAGACAACTCTCAGGGGCAGTTCATTGGTGTGTTGGAGCTGACGCAGAAGTATCAATACGACAAGGCTCACGAAGCGATCAACGTCTACCGCACCGATGATGAGAAGCATCCTGGCGTAAAGGTGGTTTACAACCAAGGGCCAGTTAATTTGGCAGGTCCAGTTTGGTTATTGCAACGACAGTCTCATCCGCTTTTCCCCCAGTATCAGATTGACCCCGCTGCATCGCGGGCCATGTTTAAGGAAAAGGGCTGGAAAACCATCGTTGGGTTCCAAACCCGTAACCCCATCCACCGCGCTCACGAGTACATTCAAAAGTGCGCCATGGAAACTGTGGATGGTCTGTTCTTGCATCCCCTCGTCGGCGCAACCAAAGAAGATGACATCGCGGCAGATGTGCGGATGCGCTGCTACGAAATTATTCTGGAGCACTACTACCCTCAAGATCGGGTGATTCTAGCAATCAACCCAGCGGCTATGCGTTATGCTGGCCCCCGCGAGGCAATTTTCCACGCTCTGCTGCGGAAGAACTACGGTTGCACCCATTTTATTGTGGGTCGCGATCATGCTGGAGTTGGTGACTACTACGGCACCTACGACGCTCAGCATATCTTCGATGAGTTTGAACTCGGTGAATTGGGTATCACTCCCATGAAGTTTGAGCATGCTTTCTACTGCACTCGCACACAGGGCATGGCTACGACTAAAACCAGCCCCAGCAGCCCCGCCGAGCGAATTCACCTCTCTGGCACCAAAGTTCGAGAAATGCTGCGTCGCGGTGAATTACCACCTCCAGAATTCTCTCGTCCCGAAGTGGCAGCTGAGCTAGCACGGGCGATGCGAGTCCTGGTCGAAGCGTAAGTTTTTAGGGCTATTTCTACATCCTGTGTAGGGGCGGACAACGGTGCGTCCCTATTTTTCGTCTATACTGGCAGTCGTTAAGGCTGGATTTTCTCAGCTACAGCCAACGTTAACCGCGAGGCTGCGGAGTTGAGTGCCTAGAAATCTCAGATCTAGATAGCCGTAGGGGAAAGCAAAGGCATGGGACTGAAGCGGCGAGCTTTTTTGCAACAAGCTAGCTTGACCTTGGCGGCCTTAGGCATGAGTGAAGCAGGGTTGTTGCGCCTGAGCGATCGCTACTCTCAAGTCTTGGCTGCACCCACCACCCGAAAACTAGCTTTGCTGGTGGGCATTAACCAATATCCCGACAGCATGTTTCACCGAACTGCCACTCGCAGTTCCGCCTTGGCGGGATGTGTAACTGATGTGGAGTTGCAGCGCGAATTACTCATCCATCGGTTTGGGTTTAGCGATCGCGACATCCTGACGCTGAGCGATCGCCAAGCCACTCGCCAAGCTATTGAGTTCGCCTTTCTAGAACATCTGACCGAGCAAGCACGGCCAGGGGATGTAGTGGTGTTTCACTTCAGCGGCTATGGCAGTCGGGTGCAGCTAGGGGGTGCCGCTGAAGCCCTACAAAGCAGCCTGGTTCCAGTCGATGGTGTTTTCTCAGGCGACGATGCCGAGGGTGTTGTCAACGACTTGCTAGAGGAAACGCTACTGTTGCTGTTGCGATCGCTGGCAACCGACCGAGTGACCACAATTTTAGATACGAGCTATCTTTACCCCGGCAGTTCCTTACAGGGAAACTTGCGGCTGCGGGCTAGACCCAAACCTAAGTTGGGCAAACCCAGTCCAGAGGAATTGGCATTTCAAGACCAACTCCTGAGCCGCATCCAGGCATCGCGAGAGCAGGTAGGCGTGCAACGACGCTCTAGGCAGATTCCTGGGGTGGTTTTGGCCGCAGCTAGTTTAGACGAATTAGCTAGTTCGACAATTTCTGGTTCTGCTCAAGAGCAAGCCTTTGAAACACAGTGGGGCGGCTTTAGTGCTGGCTTACTGACCTACGCCTTGACTCAATATCTTTGGTCGGCGGCTCCTGCTCCTACTATTCAAGTCAGCTTCAATCGCGCGACCGCCAGTGTGGCTCAGTGGGTGGGCAAGGAGCAGCCCACTTTGATGGGGTTGCAAAGCCGATCGCAAGCTTTACTCACTTACTACACAGCACCTAGCGATCGTCTCGGAGCTGAAGGGATTGTGATCAGCGTGGATGAGGATGGTAGATCAGGCCAGCTTTGGCTCGGTGGGTTGTTTAGCCCTGGTCTGGAAGTCTACGGTTTGAATTCTGTACTAACTCTAGTCTCACCATCCAGTTCTACAGATTTACCAGCTGCCCCTTCAAACACTGAGCCCAGCGCGATCGCTGGTATCTCTGAAACTGCTAACGCCTCGGAGACTGCTATCACCACTCAACCTCTACAAGTGCAGATTTATGCTCGTAATGGCCTGACTGCGAAAGCTCGCATTTCTACAGTGGGTGAGGCGGCGGCTGACCTCAAACTTCAGGTGGGACAACTTCTACAAGAAGCCATCCGGGCGATCCCGCGCCATCTTAACTTAGCGATCGCTCTGGACCCGACGCTAGAGCGGATCGAACGAGTGGATGCGACCAGCGCATTTTCCGCCACCCCTTATGTCACCGTGGTTACGGCAGGGGAGCAACCTGCTGATACCTTATTGGGGCGAGTCAGTGAAGCCGTCCGTCCTACCACTGTAGCTACAGCAATGGCTGAGGTGGCTACAACCGAGGCTAGCAGCAGTCGCAGCAGTGAATCCAGTGTCACCCCACGCAGCTATGGCTTGTTTTCAGCCAGTCGAGAGTTAATTCCAAACAGCTTGGGAGAAGGTGGAGAAGCGGTCAAGTCAGCGATTCAGCGGCTCCTGCCTCACCTGAAAACGCGCTTAGCTGCCAAACTTTTGCGACTAACAGCCAACGAAGCATCTTCGCACTTGGGTGTTAAAGCAGCTTTAGAACTCGTCACTCCTGAACCTGCGATTCTCCTCACCCGATCCACGCTGCGGGCGAATGGTGCCCCCTTAGGCAACCGGGCGACTCCCACCCCGCCTACTGAGTTAGGCGTTCCTACTTTACCAATGGGTAGCCAGATTCGTTACCAAGTTTCCAGCTATAGCGATCGCCCCATTTATTTCGTCGCCCTAAGTTTAGACAGCAGCGGCAGCTTAATTGCGCTTTATTCTAGCCAAGCCACCACTCCTACAGAAGGAAGCGAAACCAAATCTAGTTTGAAGCAGGAAGCGATCGCGCCTGGGGAAACCTTAAGCGTGCCGCAAGTGAAAAACTCCCTGCAATGGATTGTGAGAGGGCCAGCGGGTTTTGCCGAAACCCATCTGATTTTTAGCGATGCACCTTTTACCCAAACTTTAGCGGCTCTAGAAGCTGCAATGCGGCCCATGGGGGAAGTGCAGCGATTAGGTGCCCCTTCTAATCCTTTAGAAATTGCTGAAGCTATCTGGCAAGATCTGCATCAAGCCAGTGCAGTGCCGACGCAAACGTTGAGCATTCCCACGGACATGTGGGCGCTAGATGTTAATCATTGGGCCACGCTCAGCTTTTTGTATCAAGTGGTCGAAAAACCGAATAAGCAATTGTGAAAAGCAAATCAACTTATAAATCGCTTTATTAAGTGTTTTGTAACTCTTGTGTCTTCTTGTGTGGGCCGAAGTTTGGTATTTACAGATCAAGATATGGTTGAAAAGTGAAAAGACAATTAAGGAAGAGAACGTATGACTCCTTTAATGCTACGCCAGCTATGGGCGGTGGTTGAGTCAGCTCAAGCCCAAATATTGCTAAATCTAGACGATTCTAGCTTAGCCCAGTGGCTGCTACGGCAATTAAAAGCTCAGCGATCGCTAGATTCTGATGAAACTAACATGTTGAATGCCTATATTCACACCAAAATGCCTCTTATCCGTGACTTAGCCGAAGAGCGCTTGGTGCCTCATTCTTAATGGCTGAACTGCTCGAAACTCTCTGTAATAATTGCGGAACTTAGTATCGTAGTGTCAGCAATAGACTCTTTGAAGCCTGTAAGATAAGACTCGATCGAAGGCTTGAGGCCAGAGCCAGACGTAGTACCTTGCATTTCTGGTGGCACCTCTTGTCTCCTTGGAGCCTATTCAAAGAGAGTAAAGCTGCATTTATGCGTCAATGGCATTCTTTCATCGTGACAACCGTGTTGATGGCTCTTTCCCTAGTAGGGTGTAGCCAACAACAGCGGCAAAGTCAACTAGACACCATCATCAGTCGGGGTAATGTCGTCTGTGGTGTCAGTGGCGAACTACCAGGATTTAGTTTTGTAGGGCAAGACGGTAAGTATTCCGGGCTCGATGTAGATGTCTGTCGAGCGATCGCCGCTGCTCTGTTTGATAACCCAGAGGCTGTAGAATTCCGTAACCTCAACGCTAAGGAACGCTTTACCGCCGTTCAGACGGGCGAAGTAGATGTGCTCAGCCGCAACACTACCTGGACGATGAGCCGGGATACTTCCGTCGGTCTGGAATTTGCCCCCACAGTGTTTTATGACGGTCAGGGAGTGATGGTGAAACAAAATGGCGGCATCAAATCCTTGGCTGATCTGAAAGGCCGCTCTATTTGCACCCAAACGGGAACCACCAACGAGCAAAACTTGGCTGATGAAATGCGGAAGCGCAACATCAGCTACACTCCCGTAGTGTTTGAAGATGTCAATATCGTGTTTGCTACCTATCAAGAAGGCCGTTGTGATGCAGTGACGTCCGATCGCTCGCAGTTACTCTCCCGACGTAGCGCTTTACCCAAGCCTGAAGAGCATGTGATTTTGACCGATGTAGTTTCCAAGGAACCCCTTGCTCCTGCCGTGGCTGCGGGAGATGCTAAGTGGAACGATGCGGTGCGCTGGACCATTTACACCTTGATTAATGCCGAAGAGATGGGGATCAACTCTAAAAACGTCACGCAACTCGCTGGTAGCAGCAAAGATCCGGGAGTGCGTCGCTTTTTAGGAGCAGAAGGCAACTTAGGTGAAGGTGCAGGCTTGCCCAATGACTTTACGGTGCGAATTATTAAGCATGTGGGCAACTATGGCGAGATTTACGATCGCAACCTAGGGCCAAAAACGAAACTAAATTTGCCACGCGGCCAAAATCAATTGTGGAATCAGGGGGGGCTGCTCTATGCTCCACCATTCCGGTAAGGCGATCGCATGAAAACGCAACGCTCCGTTCCGCTCTGGCGAGATGTGCGATTTTGGTGGGTCGTTGGGCAAGTGCTAGTCGTACTACTGACCGCGATCGCGATCGCCATTTTCTGGAGCAATCTCAGCCGCAACTTACAACAGTTGGGGATTCAATTTGGCTTCGGTTTTCTCAACTCGCAAGCCGCCTTTGATATTGGTGAAACCCCCATTTCCTACCGCCCTTCAGATAACTACGCACGAGCGTTACAAGTTGGGCTGGCGAATTCTTTGCGAGTCACGGTTTTTGGCATCGTCTTGGCAACAGTTGTAGGAGTGACCGCTGGCATTGCGCGTCTCTCGGACAACTGGCTAGTGCGGCAACTCGCTTTGGTGTATGTGGAAACCCTACGCAACACACCTTTGCTTCTGCAACTGTTTTTCTGGTACTTTGCAGTTTTTCTGGGTTTTCCGCGTCTACCAGCTCATATTCAGTTGCCAGGACCGATCTATTTAACTCAGCAGACTGTGGCGCTGCCGTGGTTTCACGTCACCCGCGATACGGATGTCTGGCTCTTACTGTTGTCAGCTAATTTGCTGCTGGTATGGGCTTGGCATTGGTGGGGTAGTAGAGCCGCCGCCCCTACAGTCCCTTTATTGCTGAAGCTGTTAGGCACCCTGGCTGTGACTGTCGCGATCGCCCTGATTATCTTTGAAACCGAAATTCTGGGTTGGGATGCGCCGCGCATTGTTGCCGACAGCATTGAAGGTGGCCTGCAACTCTCACCTGAATTTGCCGCTTTGTTGGTGGGCCTGAGTTTATACACCGCCACCTTTATCGCTGAGATTGTCCGAGGTGGGGTGCAGTCGGTGTCCCAAGGACAATGGGAAGCAGCTCGTGCCTTAGGTCTGAGACCTAGCTATATTCTGCGTCTCGTGATTTTTCCGCAAGCGCTGCGATCGATCGTGCCGTCTTTGGGCAACCAATACCTCAACCTTGCTAAAAACTCTAGCTTGGCGATCGCGATTGGCTATTCAGACCTGTATGCGGTGGCTTCGACTACCTACAACCAAACGGGTCGCGCTGTGGAAGTGATGGTGTTGATCTCAGTGACTTATCTTTCGATCAGCCTGGTCATTTCTGGCTTGATTAATCGGTATAACCGCACAGTGCAACTGGTGGAGCGCTAAACAAAACTATGACGCTAGATGATGCCCCACCCGTTTTATCTATCACCCCGTGGCAGTGGCTACGCCGCAATTTATTCAACACTTGGTACAACAGCCTGCTGACGCTGGTTTGTCTGTGGCTGCTCTTCCAAGTGTTGCAAGCGGTTCTGGGATGGGTGTTTACGCAAGCTCAGTGGACGGTGGTGCAAACCAACTTACGCCTCTTCTTCATTGGCCGTTATCCACCCAACTTAGCTTGGCGGTTATGGTTGGTGTTGGGGATTGTAGTTGGTTTAGCAGGGCTTTCTTGGGGCAGCTTGGCACCTCTGCGATCGCCTTGGTTCAAGCGAGGAGTCAGCATCGTTACAGCGATCGCCCTAGGTGTGACTATACTGTTGCCTTTGCCACTACCGCCTCGCCTCCGGTTAGGCGCGATCGCGCTGCTTTTGTTTGGCAGCTTTTGGTTAGGAAAACGTTTTGCAACTCTGCTGAAACCTCAGCTAGTTTGGGCTTGGCTTGGCGCTTTTCTGATACTGCTGTGGCTAATTGGTGGGGGGTTGGGACTTAGATCCGTCAGCACGAATTTCTGGAATGGTCTGTTACTGACGATGTTGCTGGCAACCACCAGTATTATGCTGGCTTTCCCCTTTAGTGTGTTGCTAGCGCTGGGGCGACAAAGTAATTTACCTGTGGTGCGCTGGTTTTGCACTCTGTTTGTGGAAATCGTGCGCGGTCTACCTCTGATCGGCATTCTGTTTCTAGCCCAGGTGATGTTGCCCCTAATCTTGCCTGTCGAGTTACGGCTAGACCGATTGTTACGAGCGATCGCCGGACTCGTGCTCTTTAATGCGGCTTACCTGGCAGAAAATGTCCGGGCTGGTCTTCAAGCAGTGCCCAGAGGACAGAGTGAAGCGGCTCGTGCTTTGGGGCTCAACCCCCTGTGGGTGTTATGGCTGATTGTGTTGCCGCAAGCCTTACGAGTGGTGATTCCCGCGATCGTTGGGCAGTTTATCTCCCTGTTTAAGGACACCTCTTTGCTCTCAATCTTTGCCCTAGTAGAACTCACCGGAATTGCGCGATCGGTCTTAGCTCAACCGCAATTTTTGGGCCGCTACGCTGAGGTTTACCTTTTTGTGGGCTTACTTTACTGGATAGTTTGCTATTCCATGTCGATCGCTAGCCGACGCCTAGAGCAGCATCTCGGCGTCGGCCACAAAAGAACTTAAGGATTGATGATGCCGAAGTAGATGGCTGCGACAAAAAAGTTGATCGCTAAAAAGACGGTTCCCAGTGCTAAGCCAAAGGCCCAAGAAGGCTCGGTCTCTTTGGTCATCACATTGTCAGCAGGTCTGGTAACCTTGGGACCATCGGCTCCATCGTAGGGTTTGGTCTTATCAATGCGGCTGCTATTGCGTTGCTTGGCTTGAGTACTCATAGGGCTAAGTTTGTTTTGGTAAATTGTTGAGAATTGTTAAGACTGAACTACTACCTATGTTCGCGTGCTCCTGCAAAGCCTGCATCAATCCATTGAACTACGCTAAAAGGTAGTCCTGAGCAGAGCAGAACTGGTTTTGCTGTACTAGCTAATACAAGCTGTGTTTAATTTTTCATCTGGTTTAAATGCCATCAAAAGCGATCGCTCCACTAAATTCTTCTATATCCTTTTACAACTTAGCTAATTTAATAATCGGGGTCTTAGGGTGTCTCATGACCATCCTTTCTGCCTAAATAGTAGAGCTGAAGGCAGTATACGAAAAATATGCTCTATCTAAAGGACCAAGCCGTCCAACTCTATGGAATTAGTTTATCTGAATGTCACAACTCAAGGTCTTAGGTCTAATAAGCAGGCCTAAAAATATGACTAGGTGGCTTAGGCTATAAATAGGACGGTGTTTGATAGATATCAGTGAGCTTTACATGCTTAAATTTCATCATGTTCAAAATGCGAAGTAATTTAACATCATCAAGTTGTTCACTAATAAGAGATGCCGAGCATATCAGAGATGAAAATCCCGCCTTCTTTAAACTGGAAGTCTACAGGAAAAACTATTGGACAAGGTGGACAAGCCTCTGTCGTTGAAGTCACCGATGAAAATAAAGAATTCGCTGGAACGTTTGCATTAAAAGGTTTATCCAAAGGAAAACCAAAACAAGCCTATGAGCGTTTTGCACGCGAAATAGGAGCTATCAAGAAACTTCAACATCCTAGTATTGTTCAGATTGTTGATCACTCGAATCCAGCTGATGAATTTCAGTTTTACGTAATGGAGTTCATGGAAGGTGCAAAAAGTCTTAAGCAAATCTTAAGTGGTGGAAAAAATCCATACTATGCTGATGCACAAAGATCCCTTCAACTTTTTATTCAGCTTCTTGAGGCAATATATGCCTGGTCAGAGGTTGGTATTATTCATCGAGACTTAAGTCTTGGAAACGTTCTTGTTTTATCAGATGGGGCAATTAAAGTAATTGATTTTGGTATTTGTCAATTTGATGATCATGAGACTATTACTCTAATCGATGAGGGCGTTGGTACACCGAATTATATGGCACCTGAATGTGAGTCCGGTGCATTCGGTGAAGTTTCCGTTGCCTCGGACTTGTACTCTGCTGGAAAGATTTTGTGGTCTATTGTGACCAATATGAATGCTTTTTCCCGCGAATCTCCAGTGTTTGGAAAAAAATCAATACCAAATCTTTTACCTGATGCTCCAGAATCTTGGCATCTTCAACATATTTTCGAGAAAACTATCCGTCAGAATCCTCAAGACCGATGTAAAAATGCAAAGGAAGCGCTTAATCTTGCACGCCGTGTTAAATTCTTGATTCTTTCCGGCTATCCACCACTTGAACTTATTGACAAAAACTGTCCTGTTTGTGGTTTTGGGGCTCTTGGTATAGGGAGAGGACTTCATGCGGTATTTGGCAATCCTAATCCGCCTGGTATTAATAGCTGTCAATGTGACTACTGTGGATTTTGCTTTGCTGTGAATCATGACCTACGCGCTAAGAATCTTCAAAGAAAGCAACAACTTTCGTAGTGACTGAGACGCTGCCTAATAACCATGCTGCAGTGAAACGCTGGGGCATGCTATTTAAGGAGCAAAGGTTATCTATTTGCCGTGAGAGCGATCGTTCCTTCAGATCAAGGAATTTAAATTTAATAACGAATATTCATGCTTTCCGAAAGTCTAATGCTTTGAAAATTGGACTTTCAAAGGCGAGCGCTCTCCAGCAGGAGAGGACAGATAGTTAAGAAATAGGATTAAAAGGACAATTGCGATCGCGTCCCTCGAATTAGCTTAGGAAATGCTATTTTGCTTCTAGTGCGGCAGTCGAAGTTAGAGATGACCTGACTAATAATGAAAAAGTTAGGAAGTTCTAGGACACACAAGGAGCTGATTCAGAAGTAATGAGCATGATTGTGGCGGAAGGGGTACATAAGTGGTACGGCAAGTTTCATGTGCTGCGGGGCGCTAGCCTGACTGTAGAGCGGGGAGAAGTTGTCGTGATTATGGGGCCTTCTGGCTCTGGCAAATCCACTTTTATCCGCACCTTCAATGCGCTAGAAGACTATCAGAAAGGGCGGATTGAAATTGATGGAATTGAACTATCCCACGACCTGCGGAACATTGAAACGATTCGGCAGGAAGTGGGGATGGTGTTTCAGCAATTCAATCTGTTTCCACACTTGACTGTGGTGCAGAATATTACGCTAGCCCCGAAATGGGTCCGCAAGTGGCCTAAAACCAAAGCCGAAGACGTGGCCATGCAACTGCTAGAGCGAGTCGGCATTTTGGAGCAAGCCCATAAATATCCGGGTCAGCTTTCGGGAGGACAACAGCAACGAGTCGCGATCGCTCGTGCCTTAGCCATGCAGCCTAAAATCATGCTGTTTGACGAACCTACCTCTGCCCTCGACCCCGAAATGGTGCGCGAAGTGCTGGATGTAATGCGATCGCTAGCCGAGTCTGGCATGACGATGGTAGTGGTCAGCCATGAAGTGGGGTTTGCGCGGGAAGTCGCTGATCGAATCATCTTGATGGACGGCGGCACCTTGATCGAGTCAGGCACTCCCACTGAGTTTTTCCAAAATCCTCGGGAGGAGCGCACTCGTCAATTTCTGGCTCAAATTTTGTAGCGCTTAACTGTCCCTGTCTTAGGGCTGGGACAACAGATCCGAAGGTAACGCTTGTATTCCTGGAACAGCAGTGGCAGCAGGCTTGACAGGTGTTTTAGTAAACCGCATGGACACCAAGGCGTAGCCCAAGTAGGCAGGCAGCAAAATTGCAGTCAGGGCTGCGATCGCGCCAAGCCAAGTGACTGAGTTATGGGTTGGGCCATAGTGACAGCGGTAGGGATCATAGTTGAGGAATTCTGCTTTGACAATGTCTCGCATGGCGATCGGGCGCTTGAAGCGGACTCGGCGATCGTCCAGTTTTTCTAGCATGATCCAGCCTGATTCCGATTCTTCTTGACACATCCGTTGAAAGACGGCTGGATCACGAAACAGGTCACGATTGGCTCGGACAATTTTGAATTCCCATCCCATTAAGCGAGGGTCACGCTGAGCTTCTTTGGCGGCTCCATTAGCGGTTTGACCATTTGCAGTTTGACCATTGGCGGTTTGGCGTGGAGCAGTGGTGTTCCCGTGGCCTGTTTTGGCAATATCTTCTTTCGTCTCGTAGCGGGTCAAAATTTCTTCCTCCTCCTCACTTTGCAGTCCCACAACCACTTGCTGCCAGCGCAACCAATTTCCTAAGAGGGTTGCTTGCGCTCCCAAACTGCCAACAAATAAGCTCAAAATCGTGATTTCCAACATATCTTTATTTCCTACCTGGATCCATTGGTAAATCCGGAATTTGAGCCTGTTTGAAAGCGTTATTGCTGAACTGAGTTAGCGCGAATATAGCAGATATTGCTGAAGTTTAAACCTGTTTTAGATTGCCAGAGAGCGTCAGAGTTTTCTGACATTTGTAATACAGATGGAATCTAGAGCGATCGCCTACTTCATCGCTACTCTAGGGAAGTAACCTGGGTTTGCGGCAAATATCCTTCTACTAACAAATCTGCCCCTACCGATCGCCAGCGCAGTTTTTCTAGAGGCAAAGCCTGTGGCATGGTGAGAAAGCCTAAGTCGCCGACGGGAGAGGGAGCTGTGCTGCCGCCGACAATTTTGGGCGCAATAAAGGCTAAGACTTTTTGTACTGCACCATCCGCGATCGCCTGCGCTGCCAAGGTACCGCCGCATTCCCATAGCACTGACAAAAAGCCGCGATCGTAAAGGTAGGTCATGACTTGGGCAGGCATAAGCGGGGACAGCTCTACTACCTCTACCCCTAGTTGTCTGAGCAATGCTTGAAACTCAGGCTTGATTCCTAGCTCTGTGATCACCAAGGTGGGGGCGGCTGTGGTTTGCCACAGATGAGCTTCTTCTGGCAGATTTAGGGTGCGGCTCATCACAACTCGCAATGGATGAGGGCCATCAACTTGGCGACTAGTGAGCAGTGGGTTGTCCAACCGTACAGTATTGCCGCCCACAATCACGGCATCGCAAGTCGCTCGTAGTTGAAACACTTCCGATCGCGCCGCTTGTCCTGTAATCCAGGCGCTGTGCCCACTATTAGTGGCGATTTTGCCATCTAGGGTCATGGCGTATTTCAAAATGCCAAAGGGTCGGTGGTAAAGGATTCGATGCACAAAAGCTTCGTTTAGCTCCTGGCAAGCAGCTTCTTCTACTCCCGTCACCACTTCGAGGCCTGCGGCTTGCAAGCGGGCAATGCCACCTCCCGCGACTTTGGGGTTGGGGTCTACCATCCCGACGACGACTTTAGCGAGACCCGCTGCCACTACTGCTTCAGAACAGGGCGGAGTTCGTCCGTGATGGTTGCAAGGCTCTAGATTGACATAAAGGGTGGCTCCTCGGGCGCGATCGCCTGCCTCACGCAAGGCAAATACTTCGGCATGAGGCTGCCCTGCTTGGGGGTGAAAACCCTCGCCAATAATTGCACCATCTTTAACAATGACAGCTCCTACTAGAGGATTGGGGGCAGTACGGCCTAACGCGCGTCGAGCTAACTCTAGACATCGCTGCATCATGGCGCGATCGAAGACAGTCCCGATAGTGGCATGGTCGTCTATGGCTGTAACCGAGGTAGACACCTGATCCTGCTGGCCAGTTGAGTCAATCGAGTTGAAACGTCCAGAATCCAAAGCTGCCTCCGAAGCGCATTTAGTATTCAGGGAAAAATCTTCCCTTAGTTTGACATTGTCCTTACTACCTCTAGGGATAAAGTTCTGGAGCGATCGCATCGTTAGACTGGGAGAGTCGTATTGTAACCAGTCGTTACAAATTCGCAAACCCTAAATTCTGTTCTGTCCTATTTCAGTCGGTTTCCATATGAGCTTTTTTCAATGGAACATAGATACCAAAGTCCGGGGCTGCACCCGATCTAGTCACTTCAGGGGAGTTATGGCGGGAGCGATCGCCCTGAGTGTGTTGCCGACCTCTCTATTACCTGCGAGCGCTCAGTCTGTTAACGCTCAGCCTGCCACGACTCAACCTGTTACCACTCAACCTACGACTACTCCACTTACCCAAACCCTCAGTCCCAATGTCCAAAAGCTGGATAGTCTCCTCACTCAGCTAGGGACTCAGGGTGACAGCGCTGAGGTGGCGACAAGTGAGGTGCGTTTAGATGGCAGAACCCTCTTCTCGATCGCGCTACCTGTTGTAGGTCAGAAACCAGGACAACCTATTCCGATCAAGCGACGTGGGCAAGACATCGAAACGATTCTGCAACGGATCGCTAATAGTCGGTTTGATCCAAACAAGTTACAAGTCACCAGCGCGATCGACGAACAGAGCGGTTTGCCTGTCATCTATGTCAACGATCAATGGTTGATGACGGTCACCACTTTAGATGCTCAGTTCCAAGGCCGTGATCCAGAACGCTGGGCCAATCGACTGACTGCCATTATTCGCAATGCCCTGATTCAGGCACAGCAAGAACGGCAACCCCAATTTCTCCTACGGCAAGCTCTCATCGCTGATGGCATTGGGTTTGCGGTAATTATCAGCAGCTACGGGCTAAATCGTCTGCAACGCCGCTTCAGAGCGAAGCAAATTCGATTGCAAGCGCAGATTCCCACCCAAGCAGAGGTGTTGTCAGAAGCAGTGAGTGCGGCTGATCCTACCTCATCGGAAGGCGAGCAGATCGAAACAGTTGCCGCAGTTCAGCACCAATTTGCGACTCGCCAACAACGCAATGTCTATGACATTAAGCACCGACTGGTAGATGCAACTCAAGTCGGTTTGTGGGGTGGCAGTACCTATATTATTTTGGGCTTATTTCCTTATAGTCGCTGGCTGCAACCGTTGCTATTCTCGGCTCCCCTGCAAGTCCTGGGGGTTGGGCTACTGACCTACGTAGTGATCCGCACGAGTGAAGTCTTGATCGATCAGTTTTTTGATGCGATCGCCGAGGGTGAGTTGCTCGCTCCCGAAGCCTCACAGCGCTTAGCTTTGCGAGTTTCCACTTTCTCTCGTGTGCTTAAGAGTGTTGCCACCATTGTTTTTACGTTTGCGGGTGGGCTGGTTGCGCTCTCAGTCGTTGGAGTTGATTTGGTCCCCCTCTTGGCTGGCGCGGGGATCATCGGTTTAGCCATCTCCTTTGCTTCCCAAAGCATTATTAAAGACATGATCAATGGCTTCTTGATTTTGCTAGAAGATCAATACGCCGTAGGGGACGTGATTACAGTTGGGGAAGTCTCAGGCTTTGTAGAGAACATGAATCTGCGGATCACTCAGTTACGCAACAATGAGGGCCGCTTGATTACCATCCCCAACAGTGCGATCGCCGTTGTGCAAAACCTCTCGAAGGATTGGTCGCGTGTAGATATCGCCATTGATGTTGCTTACGGTACTGACCCCGATCGCGCCCTAGAGGTGATTGGCGAAGTGGGTCAGGAAATGTATCGCGATCGCGACTGGCGAGGGAAACTGCCTGAGCCGCCTGAAGTGCTAGGCATTGATGAGCTAGACCATACCGGGATTTTGATTCGAGTTTGGATTAAAACCGAACCGCTGCAACAGTGGAAGGTCGCTAGAGAGTTTCGCCGCCGCCTTAAGTACGCCCTGGACGAAGCTGGGATTGAACTCGGTTCGCCGCAGCAAGCTCTGTGGTTTAGAAGCTCCCATGACTTAGCTGATCCAGCTTTTATTGCTACAGATGGCCAACCCCAGCAACTGCAATCTACCGGATCGGGTCGCAATCGGTCCTACTGAAAGCTAAAGATATTATCTGGCATGAAATTGGCGGGCATCCTTTGGGGTGCCCTTCATTTAACTTAAAACTTTCTCGGTAAAAATCCGGATTCATGAAAGCGAGGTTCGGAGTCAGGAAGGGAAGTGCAACTGCTGATTTTCCGGCTGATCCACCGATTCGCTTAGTTGCGATCGCTCCTCGCACTTCATGAACAAAATATAGCGAGTTCCGTCATTTCACGTAGAACGCTAAATTAAGCAACTTTTAGATCAACAGGAATAGAAATCATGAAGACAACAGAGCGCTACAGCCTGATGTTCAAATTGGCCTGCGAAACTGTCAAATACTTCTTTATTAGCTTGTTCGGCTTCTCCATTCTTTGCATTATCTTGGCAGGGCTAGGGGCTAACTCGCTCGTTACAGTTTTGTTGGCTGTTGTGGGTCAGTGGTTTTTGCGTGTGGCCGCGATCGCCCTATGCTTTATGGCTAGTGCGATTATCTTTGAGTCGTTGCGGTTCTAAGTGTCCAGACAAACTTCCCAGCCGAACCCCAAAGCTCAAATTAATGAGAAGGAGCGATCGCCACAGATTGTCACCTATCTCAAGAGAGTGTTAAGAGTGCCAGACTTTTAGGGAAACTGGGGAGACAATAGCCCTAGCTGGACTTGGAGTTTGCTCGATCATGCGGCCAATTCGTACTTTCAACGTCTCTCCCTCCTTGCCCCCCCGCTTGGAACCCCTCCGGAAGTTGGCCTACAACCTCCATTGGGATTGGAACTTTGAAACGAAAGATTTATTCCACCGCTTAGACCGAGACCTCTGGGAATCGAGCCGCCACAACCCAGTACTCATGTTGGGCACCATTAGCCAAGAGCGCTTGCGAGAAGTAGCCGAAGATGAAGGTTTTCTGGCTCACATGGAGCGGGCCGTGCGGCAACTCGATGGCTATTTGGCAGAGCGGACTTGGTATCGCAAGCAAAAAGCCAAAGATCAACAAGCTTGCTACGCCTACTTCTCAGCAGAGTTTGGCCTCACCGATAGCCTACCCATCTATTCAGGTGGTTTGGGTGTTCTCGCAGGCGATCATCTTAAATCTGCGAGTGATCTGGGTTTACCGCTGGTTGCAGTGGGTCTGCTTTATCAAGAAGGCTACTTTGCCCAATACCTCAATGCGGATGGCTGGCAACAAGAGCGCTATCCCATCAACGACTTTTACAACATGCCGCTGGAGCCAGAACGGCATCCAGATGGCTCAGAGATCCGAATTTCTGTAGAATATCCGGGTCGGACGGTCTATGCCAGAGTTTGGCGTGTGCAGGTAGGTACCGTGCCGTTATATCTGCTCGACACCAACATTGAACCCAACAGCCCCTACGACCATGACATCACCGACGAGTTGTATGGTGGTGACATTGATATGCGGATTCACCAGGAAATGATGCTGGGAATTGGTGGCGTCCGCATGCTAGAAGCTTTGGGGCTGAAGCCGACTGTTTATCACATGAACGAGGGACACTCAGCGTTTCTAGCTCTAGAGCGGATTCGCAAGATGATCCAAGAAGATGGCTTGACCTTCACCGAAGCGAGCCAGGTGGCCCAGTCTACTCAGGTATTTACAACACACACGCCGGTTGCCGCAGGAATCGACCTGTTTCCCCCAGACAAAATCATGCATTACCTGGGGCACTACGCTGGAACTTTTGGCTTCCCTAGAGAAGAATTTTTAGCGCTCGGTCGGGAGAATACAGGCGATTTCTCCTCACCCTTTAGCATGGCGATTCTAGCCATTAAGATGGCGACCTTTATCAATGGCGTCAGTCAATTGCATGGGGAAGTTTCTCGCCACATGTTCCAAAGCTTGTGGTCCAATTTCCCGTTAAATGAAGTGCCCATTACTGCTATTACTAATGGGGTGCATGCCCGTAGTTGTGTCGCCAAGTCAACTCAGGAGTTGTACGATCGCTACCTTGGCCCCAATTGGTCGGATGCAGCACCAGATCATCCGTTGTGGGAACGGGTGGAATCGATTCCTGATGAAGAACTCTGGCGCAACCATGAACGCTGCCGCTCGGCACTGGTGGTGTTTGTGCGCGATCGCCTGCAAAAGAATGTGCGCGATCGCGGTGGCTCCCTGAGCGAGTTGGCGCAAGTCCAAGAGGTGCTTGATCCGACTGTCTTAACCATTGGCTTTGCGCGTCGCTTTGCCACTTACAAGCGCGCCAGTTTATTCCTGCGTAATCTGGAGCGAATCAAAGAAATTCTGCAAGGTGGCTCTAGGCATCGAGCCGTGCAATTTGTGATTGCAGGTAAAGCTCACCCCAGAGATATTCCGGGCAAAGAACTAATTCGACAAATTGTCCACTTTATTCGTGCAGAAGGCCTGAGCCGCCATGTCGTGTTCATCCCAGACTACGACATCCATGTGGCGCGGTTGATGGTGGCTGGTTGTGACGTGTGGCTGAATACTCCCCGCCGACCCCGTGAAGCTTCTGGCACTAGCGGCATGAAAGCGGCAATGAATGGCTTGCCCAACTTAAGCATCCTCGATGGCTGGTGGGATGAAGCCGACTACGTGAAAACAGGTTGGCCGATTGGGCATGGAGAAGACTACGAAGACCCTAACTACCAAGATGAGGTAGAAGCGAATGCGCTGTACGACCTGCTAGAGCAACAGATTGTGCCACTGTTCTACGATCGCGATGCCGAGGGATTGCCGCGTGGCTGGATTGCCAAGATGAAACATGCGATCCACCTCAACTGTCCTCGGTTTAACACGGCTCGGATGGTGCGAGATTATGCCATGCAGGCTTACTTCCCCGCTAGCGATCGCTACCAGGCAATGGTCAACAACCAGTACGCGGCTGCCAAGGAATTATCCCATTGGAAAGCGCATCTGTTTGAGCATTGGTACGACATGAAGATTCAGGATATTGATATCTCTCAACCTGCGGATATTCAAGTCAACGAAACCATTAGTGTTAAAGCCCGCCTCAAACTCGGAGCCTTAACTCCCGCTGATGTGCAGGTAGAACTGTATCAAGGTTCCGTCAATGCCGAAGGTGAGATTGCCGATGGCGTGTCTGTGGAGATGGAATACCAAGGTCAAGACCCGAACCACCATAGTATCTACACAATCGACATCAGTTACACCAGTAGCGGTCTCCAAGGGCTATCCTTGCGCGTGTTACCCAAAAATGAGTACCTCAGCAGTCCGTATGAGCCTGGATTGATTCTTTGGGCAGAAGCATAGGGACGACAATGTAGCCTGTTTCGCGATCGCCTAAAACCAAGTTGCGCTCTACTCCCCAGTACCACCAATGCGCGGCGACATAGGCACAGATTAAAGCATCCAGTTGATCTTCAACGGCTTTCATCTCTGTCCCTTTAGTTGGGATTTCCGGAACTAAGGTTGAGTCTGGAACAAACAAGCTTGGCTCCAACTGAGTCAAGTCTTGCAGAATGTGTTGACGTAAATTCAACAGTTCCAATCGGCGATCGCTCAGCTTGCCTTTTTTATATTTCAAAATCTGCGGCAACCCAAACAGATGAATCATCGCTGGATGGGGAAACACCTCAATTTGGTAGCGTCCTGATTGTTGCGCTGCTAGTACTGGCGCATGAGCAAACCCTCGCGCTTCCAAACTTAGACCAAAAGCTACAGTCCGTTCAGCGAATGGCAAACCTAAGTTAGCAGGATAGCAGCCTGCATGATATCGCCCAAAATGTTTGTGAGTGAGGCGATCGGGCAATCGCATCCCCGTTTCGTTGGGAATTAAGGTTGGCGCATCCACCGCGATCACTGCCGATGCTTCAGCCGGGACGCAGCTATCTATCCAAGCCAGAATGTCCGCGATCGCTTCTAACCGCTCCAAATTCTGTAAATGTAGTTTGCCGTCTCGCCATTCTAGGCAGCAGAGTCCGGTTGGTTGCGATCGCCACCCCAAATCAATTCCCAAAAACTTCATGATTAAAGTGCCAACGGTTTAGTCATTTCCTCTAGTAGCTGGGAATCATGGTGAAGTAACCAGTTAGTTAAACTCTAAAGAGTCCATGAACTTCCAACTTTCCAGGGTTCAATATCGTGGAAAGTGTTCTAGAACTGGAAGAAATGTTAGTTGATTCCTTATGTCAATCAATTATGCCTAAAACTACCGCTAAAGCGAAGTCAGCTAAAACTGATAAAGAGAAGAATTCAGCCCAGCTTAATTCGTTTTTAAAGAATGAAGCTTCTCGCCTTGCAGAGAGATATGGGGTTAGTACCTCTGTTTTTGAAGAATTTGCTTGTTTTGTTATTGAGAACCATAAGAAAAAAGATCCAGTTATCAAGCCGCCACAAATTAAACCATTAACCTTGGCGCAAATTAAGGCAGCAATTTATCAAAACTTTTCAGTTAAAAATACTACTGAGTTAAAGAAATCTGGTGCCTTCAAAATGGCAACTGATGGTATGAATATCTCTAAATTAAGTGTGAAAGAGGATTGGGAGAAGCTATATCGCAAGTTTGTTGGTGTACTTCCAGGTGAAGAAAATCAACAGGGGTATGGCTGCATCAATGGCGTTAATATCTTCAACTATTTCAAGCCTTGGCAGGTTTTTGCTTTAGATTCTAAAACTGCAACTCATAAAGACATTCAAAGTGCCTATCACCAATTAAGCAAAATCTATCATCCAGACAACTCAAAAACAGGTGACGCTGCTATCTTTGACCGCCTCACCATTATGTACAAGAGTATCAGCGCAGAGGCATAATCATGGCAAAGAAAAATTCGGGCTTCACGATTCGAGAAGAGCAGCTTGCGAACGCACTAGAGATTACTCGTCAGGAATTAGATCGAATTGTCCAGTTTTTTGACTCCGATCCAAATGACCAGTGGGAGTTGAAAGAGAATGATCATTTCATGTATATCAACAAGAGCCTGAATGACAGGATCTTTTCCGAACACGGAGCTTACGCGATCGCCAAATACATGGATGAGAAGGAGAAAAAGAGCATTTGGTCACGCATTAAAGAATTTATAACCAAGCACAAAGAGAAGATTCGTAATTCTTTCATTAGCAAAAAGATTCAAGAAAACTCTAGCTCACTAACACTTAGAAACAATAGACATTTTCTTTCAAAAAAAGATGTTGTCAATATTCTTTGTACCAGCCCTACTCGGCTAAATAAAGCCTTTGATGATATTCAAAGATCGGATTCTCCACTTGAACTTCATACAGATTTTGATGACATAGATGGTGTTCGGCACTATTCTCTTGCAGGCTTCTATAGATTATCGGAGAATCTTGCCAAAGAGTTAACTGTCAAAAATCGCCGTAGTTGGTGTGGGGCCATTGAGGTTGTAGGTAAGAAAACCTTTAAGATGATCATTGATGAGGAAACAGCACAACAAAAGAGAATTGATTCAGCAATGAATGCTGCCAAGAGACGGGACGGTAGCCGCTGTCAAATTACTAATCAAAAGCGAGACAAATACAACAAATGTAATTTTGTTGTACATCACATCTATTCAAAAGAACACTATCCTCATCTCGCTGCTTGTCAAGACAATTTGATTACTCTAGCAGAGGCCGTTCACCAAGAATTTCACATTTGGAATGGTGGCTTTCAAAAACCCTGCACAGTTAATCATCTAATTCAGTTTGTTAATGAGCTACATCCTGATAACTACGAGGTAGTTTTGAGGCTTAACAAGGTTAAGCAAATGTTGGACGCTCAACAGCCTAAATTCAAGGCAGCTTGAGGTATTCATCAAGCGAATATCAAACATCTCAAGCACTGGTCAAACTGTTTAATGGACGATCGCTTTGAAGGACTAGAGGGATACCACCTTGAGGGGTGAAAGTGGCTCCACGACGGAGAGGGCGGACGGGGCGGTGATCAACCAGGCTGAACTGCCAGCGCGCGAGCAGAGTCGCTAGAACCAGCTTCATTTCGTATTGAGCGAATGCCATCCCAATGCAGCGACGATTACCGCCACCGAAGGGTAAATACTCGTAGGCCGAAAACTGCCGCTCCAGAAAGCGCTCTGGGCGAAACTGATTGGGTTCTGGGTAGAGATCAGGACGGTGATGAGTCAAGTAAATGCAGGGCGAGATGTAGGTTCCAGGTTCAAACTCGTGACCCATAATTTTGACCGGAGCCTTGGCGATGCGGAGAAACGTGAACAGCACGACTGGGTAAAGTCGTAGCGTTTCTTGGCAAACCGCATTTAAGTAGGGGAGACGAGCGATCGCGCTAGGATCTGCTTCTGGCCCTACCGTTTCTAGTTCTTGTAACAGGCGATCGCGGACTTCAGGCATAGCATGCACCCAGTAAAGTGCCCAAGACAGCGACGAAGCGGTAGTTTCATGCCCCGCAATCAGCAAAGTCATCAACTCATCTCGCAGTTCCACATCTGTCATCGGTTGGCCTGCTTCATCTCGTGCAGCCATCATCAAACTGAGAATGTCTTCTCTGGTTGCATCTGGTTCAGCTCGGCGTTGCTCAATTTCGGCATAGATGAGTTGATCAATCTTTTGCCGACGGCGGAGAAATTGCCCCCAAGGACTCCAAGCCCCTAAGTCTTGCTGTAGGGCTGGCACAAACACAATGAGAGATTTGAGCGGAGAGTTAAAGCCTTCGAGTAAAGCACTCAAAAGTTGCCGCAGTTGCTCCAGTCTCGGTCCTTCATCCAAGCCAAACACCGCTCGTAAAATCACCCTCAAGGAAATTTCTTGCATTGCCGTCCGAGCCACCACTGTTTCACCAATGGAGTAGTCGCTGATCACTTTTTCTGCCGCATCACAGATCAACTGACCGTAAGCCCGCATGCGATCGCCATGAAACGGAGGCGTGAGTAAGCGTCGTTGTCGAGCGTGGCGATCGCCGTCTAGCAGAATGAGCGAGTTGTCCCCTAGTGAGGGACGGAACACGGTATTAGAGCGACCAGAGTCAAATAGCTTGGGATCGGCGGTGAAGATCTCTTGGATGGCTTGGGGGTTGCTGAAAACTACAAACGGCGGAAAGCTAGCGAAGCGGGAAGTGAACGGGTCACCATAGCGCTGCGCACAATCTTCTAAAAACTCCAATGGCCACAACACACCTTGCAGCGTCAGAAATAGCTTCGGACCTTTAGGACCATCAGGAAGTTTCATGGCACTCAGCCCTCTCTAAACCAGCGATCGTTAGACCTCTTTCTGTCATAACACTTGAGAAGGGTCTAAACTGTAATGCGCTAAATCGGTTTAGGGAACTAGGTTAATCATGGCAATAGCTAAATAAGTGCTCATCTGCCCCAATACAATCATGTAGCCACAGAAGAGGCACGGCTTGCGGAAGGCGATCGCAACCCCAAATCAATTCCTAGAAACTTCATCATCAGGCTTGATTGTTCGATATTTATATCCGGAATTTAACAAATTTTTGGGAAGTCGTAAGTAGAATTAACTAACTTTGGTTAAAAAGCCTAAATTTGCCAAGAGTGACTGTTGCTACCTCTCTATACAGAAATATGAGCCAGCAAAGACAACCCTTTGGAATTTATACGCTTGCCAATGATGTGGTCTATGACCAGCTCATTGCGTTGCTAAACAGCATTGACGCTAATGTAGGTTCCGACATTCCCATCTGTGTGATTCCCTTTGACCAGCGTTTGGAGCGTTGTCAACAAGCGATCGCCAGCCGCCCCAATGTGACTTTGTTTACCGATGAGTCAGCCATTGCTCGCTGGGAAAAATTTGCTCAAGAGTTTGTCAGGGTGCATCCAGAAGCTCAACGCACTCAGCAAAAGCATCCTCGTTGGTATGGCGGAGGGCTACACCGTAAGTTTGTCGCCTTTGAAGGAATTTTTGATAAATTTGTCTTCTTTGACGGCGATAGCTTAGCCATGAAGCCGCTCACGAATGTTTGGCAGCAGCTAGAGACTTATGATTTTGTGTTTGATGACTGGGAACATGCCAAATCAGCTCCTCATACGGCTCTAGATATTTCTTTGATTGAGCAAACGGGTTTATTTACAGCAGTAGATATTCGACCGAAACTACACTGTTCCAGTTTCTGGGGGTCAAAATATGGCATCTTTGGCGCTGAAGAACTCGCCGTCCTGCAAGACCGCTTGGTGAATCAAGGCGAAGCCGCTTGGGTGAACGGTCAAGGCTGGTGGGACGATGCCTTTTTGTTCAACTACATGACGCTACGCTGCGATCGCCCATTATTTAATTTCACGCTCAGTCAGAATGGGCAAGACCGCACAGGTAACTGCGCCAATGTTGACCCATTTACTAATGTGGACAATGTTCTCTACAACGAGCAAGGACTTAAGCCGATTCACCGGATTCATTACATGGGGTATGCGTCCTCTGACTTTGCCCGTTTAGCCAAGGGAGAAGATGCAGATATTCCCTACAAGGATATCTTTTTGCACTATCGCTTTCTCCAAGAGCCAGAGCAAAAACCCACCCGATTAAAGCCTCCTAGCCCTGCTGCTAAAATTCAGCGTTTTGTCCGCAAAGCCGCACAGAAATTAATCAAATAGTTGGTTGTATGGTAGGCCTCAATCCTGTGTGGTTTTCCAGGCAGGATTCTTGATCTCTGTAGGAGTGCTAAAAATCTGAACCATGAAGCGGCTGGTTAGCTAAGCAGATCTTTGGAGAGCGATCGCTGCGAGCTGCTATCGAAGCGAAAACTAAAAATAATAATTGAAGGACATAGCAAAGCCATGTCCCAGTCATACCCGGCTTAAGGAATTAGGAGCAAACCCTAAGTTTAGGAGTTTGACGTCCACCTATGAGTTCAACAATAAAGGGCCTACAGTTGATAGGTTGTAATTAATATTACATATTCAAAAGATTCTATATGGGTGTAGCGATCGCCGGAAAAACCTAATGATTATGCTGGTATCGGCTGAAAGCGGGTCCATAGGCAGCCAGGAGATTTTGTGGAGATAAGGCGACCTCTGGCTGCCCATGACAGATCAGCCGTTGATTCACACATAACACGCGATCGCAGTGGCGACTAACCATATCTAGATCGTGAGACACTTGCAACACAGTCCACTGTTGTTCTTGCTTGAGTTGGTGTAACAAGGCATAAAAGTCTGCCTCTCCTTGAGCATCTACGCCAGCAAAAGCTTCATCCAAGACTAAAAGTTTGCGAGGCATCACGAGGCAATAGGCCAGCAACACTCGCTTCAGTTGTCCAGTGCTCAAGGTGCCAATTGGCCGATGGCGTAGGTGATACGCATCCACTCGTTGTAAGGCTTGAGCGATCGCGCTTTGTCGTCTTTGATGGCGATCGCCTCTGATCGCTAAAGTTTGCAGACTCCGCAACCAAGTTTCTAGGGGCGTTGCAGTTGGAGCAGTTGGCGTTTGCAGATCCACCCAGCCTAACCCGACTAACTCATGCACCGAGATGGGAAAACTGCGATCGAATACAAAGTTTTGAGGCACATAGCCAATTTGATGCCGTAAATTTCCTAAGCGAGATAACGGACGACCAAAAATCTGGATCGTGCCTTGCTTACGGGGTAACAAGCCCAAAATGGCTTGAATTAAAGTACTCTTCCCTGCCCCATTCGGCCCTACTACAGCCGTATCTGTTCCAGGTTGCAACTCAAAGGAGACATCTTGCACCGCTGGGTGTTGTCCCTGATATACCATCAAGTGCTCAATCTGCAAGATTGGGCCGCTCCAGTTCCCTTCAGCAGGGGGAAGCTCTGGGTGATACTGTTGCTCAAAGTCGAAATGAGGTTGATCGGAATTCATCAATACTACTGACATGCAGCTTCGAGAGTTTGGAGATTCTTCTTCATTGCGGTGAAGTAATATTGTGGGTCCAAGGAGCCAGCTTCTAGGGAATCGAGGGGCTGCAAAGTGAGATTTAAGTCTTGGGCCAAGCTTTGCAGCAGCTTGTTATCAGTCCCCGGTTCACCAAATAATGCTTTTACTTTGTACTGCTTCACTGTGGCGATCGCATTTTGCACTTCCCTGGGCGAAAGGTTATCTTCGGGTAACTCCACCACCGCAACTTGCTGCAACTGATACCGCTGTGCCAAGTAGGGATAAGCATTATGAAAGGTTACAAAAGTGCAGTTGGGATACTTTTGTAAAGTTCGCTGAAACTCCCCATGCAGAGTATCAAGTTGCTGGAGATAGGCCGCAGCATTGGCTGTGTAAGCAGGTTGATTGGGTTGGTCAACCTTGATTAACTGATCGCGAATATTTGTGATTTGCTGCTTTACCAAAACTGGATCGAGCCAAACATGCGGATTACCTTCTGCATGATCATGGGCGGTTGAGTCTGCTGAATTGGACTCTCCAGGCTCTGCCTCTGTATGTCCATGCTCTTCTGTAGCCGCTGCGCCAATGGGTTGAATCCCCCGGCTCGCGTCAACCACTACTAGCTTAGAATTCTGAGCACTTTTGATGGTATCTCGTAAGAAAGATTCCAGCCCTAAGCCGTTCTCGACCAGCACATCTGCCTGCGCGATCGCCTGCACATCCCCCGGTTTCGACTGGTATTCATGCACTTCAGTCCCAGGAGGAATCAAGACTTTTACATCTGCCGCATCCCCTGTCACTGCCTTGGTAAACAAGTACATGGGCAAGAAAGTGGTTATCACCTGCACCCGATCCGACTGCCCCTCACCTTGGGATAGCTCAGCGCCAGGAGCGCCTGAGGTAGTTTGACTACAGCCCATGAGAACCAACCAAGGCAGCAGCGACAGAGTTTGTAGGAGCGATCGCATGGTGATATGCAAGACAGCTTCTCCTCAGAGACAGCAGTGATAGAGCAGGTAGCCCCAAGAAAATGAGAATCGATCTTATTCTAATCGATTGAGAATGAATCTTATTCTAATACTTCACTAAATTGGTGTGGGGTTACGTTGGGCAGGCGATCGGCCAAAAGTGAGGGCACCCCTAAAGAGTGCCCCATTTCAACTTCTGAAAAAGAATGAGTTAGTTACACCAAACTACGAAGAAAGGTAAGTGTAACCGCTCAAGCTGCGCTCGTAGTTTTGTAGCAGCAGTTGCGACTCTGCTAAGGTGATGCGCTTTTCTTGCAGGGCGTGTTCGGTTTGCTGGCGAATGTTTTCGATTAAGTCCTCAGCATCGTATTGGACATAGCCCAAAACTTCGTGCATCGTGTCGCCCTTCACCACATGCTCGATCCGGTAGCCTTTAGGTGTAAGACTGATATGCACAGCGTTCGTGTCGCCAAACAAATTGTGCAGATTGCCCATGATCTCTTGGTACGCCCCACCGAGGAACATGGCTAAGTAATACGGCTCCTCCGGTTTGAGGGCATGTAGCTCCAAAACAGATTTGACATCACGCAAGTCAATAAACTGGTCAATTTTGCCATCGCTGTCACAAGTCAAATCAGCTAGCGTTGCCCGTCGAGTTGGTTCCTCATTCAATCGATGAACTGGCATGATCGGAAAGAGTTGATCGATCGCCCAACTGTCAGGAGCTGACTGAAACACCGATAAGTTGATGTAATAGATCGAGGCCATGATTTTCTCTAGATCTTCGAGATCATCCGGCACATAATCTTGCTGGCGAGCAACTTCCAAAATCTTTTCGCAGCAGGCCCAGTACAAGCGCTCAGCTCTCGCTCGCTCGGTCAGGCTAACGTAGCCAAAGCCAAACAAGCTCACCGCTTCTTCTTTGAACTGCGTGGCGTCGTGGTAAGCCTCTTGGTAATTCTCAGCAGTAATGGCTGAGTAGGTGTCGTAGAGATTGCGAATGATCAAATGCTCATCTTCGCGGGCGGGTTCTGGCGTTTCTGACGGCGGTTCGCTGGTGCCCAAAACATCAAAGACTAAGACAGATTGGTGAGAGGCGATCGCCCGACCACTTTCACTCACAATTGTTGGTACAGGCAGATTACGCTCAGCACAGGTTTCTTTGATCTCCGCGACTACATCATTGGCATAGTTCTGCATGTTGTAGTTTTTGGAGGCGTAGAAGTTGGTTTTGGACCCGTCATAGTCCACACCCAGACCGCCGCCCACGTCAATATATTTCATGTCGGCTCCAAGCTGCGCCAACTCCACGTAGATTTGGCTGGCTTCGCGAATTGCATCCTTGACGACATTGATCGAAGAAATTTGGGAACCGATGTGAAAATGCAGCAGTTGCAGCGAACCCAACATATCAGCGGCTTTTAGCTGCTCGACTGCATGGAGAATTTCTGGAATGGTGAGGCCAAACTTGGCGCGATCGCCCGCCGAACTGCCCCAGCGTCCAATCCCTTTGGCACTCAGCTTGGCCCGCACGCCCAGAATCGGTTGAATGCCCAGCTTGCGTCCTGCCGCGATCGCCAACGCCACTTCTTCCACCTGTTCCAGCACGATGATCGGAGTTTGGCCCAAGCGCTGCGCCAGAATCGCCGTTTCAATATACTCGCGGTCTTTGTAGCCGTTGCAAATCAGCAAAGCTCCGGGTGTATCCAGGGTTGCCAGGGCAATCATCAGTTCGGGTTTGGAACCTGCCTCCAAGCCAAACTGGTGCGGCTTGCCAAATTTGACCAAGCTCTCAACCAAATGCCGTTGTTGGTTGCACTTGACCGGAAACACCCCCCGGTAAGTACCAGGGTAGTTATACCGCGCGATCGCCCTACCAAAAGCAGCATTAAGGCGCTCAATGCGGTCTTCCAAAATATCAGAAAAGCGAATCAGTAGCGGTAAGCCTAGGTTTCGGAGTTTAAGCGCAGTCACTAACTCAAACAGATCCAGAGAACCGCCGCGATCGCCTTTGGGAGACACCGTAATGTGGCCCGCAGCATTGATGGAAAAATAAGGCTCTCCCCAACCCTGGATGCGATAGAGTTCTTCGCTATCTTCAATCGTCCAGGATTTACGGAGATTCAAAGTTTCTGTTGGCTTCGCTAAACTCAATGATTCTGGTTCAGCGTGGCTTTTGTCTAGCTGAGTTTTGTTAGCGCCATCGTTAGCGGCTTTCCCCATTCCGGATTTTGCTGCTGGCCGTCCACCCATCCTGTCTTACCCTCTGAGTATCCTCCTAGACAAAAGAAAAGCCTGATTTTGACTCGCTGCTGGCAAAATCAGACTTAACTTCGAATGCCAGTCTAGCGCATTCATCTGATGCTAAATGATCATCTAGCGCACTTTCAGCCTCACCTTCTGGCAGAGACTTTCTGGGGTAATCTGGACGTTGTAACAGTTGATGAAATATCAGGAGTACCCCTTGGAACGGACATTTTTGGCGATTAAGCCCGATGGTGTGCAGCGGAAATTAGTCGGTGAAATCATTCGTCGCTTTGAAACCAAAGGCTTTACCTTAGTTGGCCTCAAGATCCTCAATGTGAGCCGCGAGTTGGCCGAGCAGCACTACGATGTCCACAAGGAAAGACCCTTCTTCGCTGGTCTTGTCGAGTTCATCACTTCTGGACCCGTTGTGGCAATGGTGTGGGAAGGCGAAGGCGTAGTTTCCTCGGCTCGGAAGATTATTGGTGCAACCAACCCCCTCGCCGCCGAGCCTGGTACGATTCGCGGTGACTTCGGCATCAACATTGGCCGTAACCTAATCCACGGTTCTGACGCAATCGAAACCGCTCAGCGGGAAATTGCCCTCTGGTTTAAAGAGGAAGAAATTGCCAACTGGGAACCCACGCTGATGGCTTGGACCCGCGAGTAAATCGACCTCTCCCCTGTCCCCTCTCCAGCAGGAGAGGGGAGCCAGAAAGCGGCGTGAGTTGGCAGGACGTTATGAATTTGGAGCTTCTAAGGGTTCGATGATGCCGCCACCCAGTACCACATCTCCGTCGTACCAAACTGCGGCTTGCCCAGGCGTGACGCTGAACTGAGGTTCATCAAACACCAGCTTGACGCGATCGCTACCATCCTGATCCAGCGGGATCACCGTTACAGGCACCGCAGGCGATCGATAGCGAATCTGAACTTCTGCACGGATAGGAGTGGTCGGGGCGGCGATCGCGACCCAATTCACCCGCTGCACAGTGCATTCTGCATGCTGTGCCTCTGTGCGCTCACCCACAATCACTCGATTTCGTCCTGCATCTAGGCCAATCACGTAGAGGGGTTGAGCCGCAGCAATCCCCAAGCCTTTGCGCTGACCGATGGTGTAATGATGCACGCCTTCATGCTGGCCCAGCACCCGCCCTGCTTGATCGACAATGTCGCCTTTTTGGGGCGTGATGTACTGATCCAAAAACTTCTGCATCGAACCGTGGGCTTCAATCAGGCAGAGGTCTTGGCTTTCAGGCTTTTCAGCGGTGTAGAGACCAAGTTCTGCGGCGATACGGCGGGTTTCAGTTTTGGGATGCTCACCCAAGGGGAATAACACCCCAGCCAGAATCTCTTGGCTCAGGTCGTATAAGAAATAGGTTTGGTCTTTACTGCGATCGACAGCTCGGCGCAGTTGGTAACGTCCAGTCGCTTCATCAACGGTGATCCGCGCATAGTGCCCGGTGGCAATGCGATCGATGCCGAAGTTCTCGCGGGCATACTGTAGCATCGGCCCAAACTTCACGGCTTTGTTGCACTGAGAGCAAGGCAGCGGTGTGATTCCAGCGCTGTAACCCGACACCAAGTAATCAATAATGTAGGTTTGGAAGGTGTCTCGGATATCGACGATGTGGTGAGGAATTTCTAATTGTTCGCAGATCCGGGCAGCGTCCACCATGCCCTCGGAGCAGCATTGGCCTTTCCCTTTCATCAGCCATAGGGTCATGCCAACGACTTCGTAGCCTTGCTGGTGGAGGATGGCGGCTGTAACGGAACTATCAACTCCACCGGAGAGTCCTACCACAACTTTATTCATGGACTGCCAATACTGCTGAGAGTAAGCTAACTCTCCTAGGCTAACATTCTCTTGCCCAGAGCTTGTCAAGAGATAGCGCTTTTTCCGTGTTACACTAACCGCAAATTTTTATCGCCAAAGTATTAGGAAATATCCCTAGGGTTGCGATCGCTATGACCATTCATTCAGGCAACAGATCTAAGAAATCCACTCAAGAACTGCGTTTATCTGTGGGTGAATTAAAACCTGGAACCCAACCCCGATGGAGTTGGGCGGCGGCACCCTTAGCAATGTTGCTATGCCAAGGTGGACTAGCGCTGGTAGTTAATGGGGCGATCGCGGCTGAACCGAGAGCCAGTGTGTTAGTGGCGCAGGAATTTAATTTTGAAGCACCACCCCCACCCTCTGATCAGTTTCCTTCGGTGATTGTGCCCCGTGATCCTACCCTACCCACCTTAGAGCCAGCCCCCGCTCCTTTTCCAAATAGTGCTACTCCAGTCACCACGCCATCGCCTAGCATCCGTGCGCTGCCCTCAGAAACTTATCTGGTTTTTGTGAATGGCAATAGCCCCTTAATGCTGGACCAAGTGAGACGAGTCGAGCCAGAGGCTTTTCGTAAAGAATATCGAGGCCGTACAGTCATCCAAGTGGGACAATTTATCGACCAATCGAACGCTAGACGGCGAGCCGAGGCATTGCAAGACCAAGGCATTCGCGCTGAAGTTGCCCAGGTTTCTGGCAGTGGTAGTGGCAATTCAGCATCAGCTAAGCCGAAGGGCTATTATGTGGTGGTTCCAGCGGGAAATAGAGAACTTGCCGCCATTCGAGATCAAGTGAAACGGCTAGCAGGCGACCTACGGGTGAACGTGATTCCCCGAGAAAAGCCGAGAGGGCAGCACATCGCAGTGGGGCCTTTCACCAATTGGGATGCTGCGAATTCTTGGAACCGCTATGTCAAAGATTTCGGCATTAACAATGCGCGAGTTTACTACGGACGCTAAAGCTGGCTAGCGATCGCTTGAATCAGTGGGTGGGGGAATAGCACTGTGGCTCAGGGACAAAACAGGCTAGAGCAAATTCAGCAGTTTGTCGTGACTGCCGAGCAAATGCGGGCGATCGAGGGACGGGCATTTGCGGCGGGAATGCCTGTGGCTGCACTGATGGAAAAGGTAGCTAGCTTGATCACGCGACGAGTGCAAGCGCTCTATCCACTCTCTACTCATCAAAAGGTTGGGGTGCTGGTAGGGCCAGGGCATAACGGCGGAGATGCTCTCGTAGTGGCGCGAGAGCTGCACTTGCAAGGCTATGCAGTGGTCCTTTATTGCCCATTTTCCAAGCTGAAAGAGTTAACCCAGCAGCACGCTCAGTATGCCGAGAGTCTGGGCATTGCCCTGGTAAACGAGATAGAAGCTCTGCAATCCTGTGATTGGTTGATTGATGGCCTGTTTGGGTTTGGGCTAGAGCGATCGCTTTCGGACTCCATCGCTGGGGTCGTGAATCAGATCAACCAGTGGTCAGTGCCAGTCGTGAGCATTGATTTACCTTCTGGTCTGCACACCGATACAGGAGCCGCTTTAGGAACGGCGATTCGAGCTACCCAAACTCTGTGTTTAGGATTATGGAAGCTAGGACTTCTGCAAGACAACGCCTTGGAGTATGTCGGGACTGCGGAGCTAATTGATTTTGGTTTGCCTCTAGTAGATATTGAAGCAGTACTGGCCGATTCTCCCCGTATTCATCGAATTACACCGCAGACCGCGATCGCCAATTTACCGCTACCTCGCTCCGCCACCAGTCACAAATACAAAATGGGGCACTTACTAGCCATCTGCGGCTCTCATCGTTATACAGGCGGAGCGATTCTGACGGCATTAGGAGCACGAGCTAGTGGTGTGGGCATGCTCTCTGTCGCAGTCCCAGAGTCAATTAAGCCATTGCTCTCCGCTCAGTTACCCGAAGCCCTAATTATTGGTTGTCCTGAAACTAGCAGTGGCGCGATCGCTCAGCTCCCTGAAAGTGTAGAACTGAGTTCCTATAATGCGATCGCTTGTGGCCCCGGTTTGACGATGGATGCCAGCACTGTAGTTGAGCGAGTTATAGCTAGCGATCGCCCTTTAGTTTTAGATGCCGATGCCTTGAATGTCTTGGCTCAAGCAGGCACCATCCCAACACTCACTAAACGCCAAGCTCCCACAGTCCTCACACCACACTTAGGAGAATTTAAGCGGCTATTTCCAGCCATTGCCGAGGAAATGACGAATCGGGCGATCGCAGTTCGAGAAGCGGCTCAAAAAACTGGAGCGGTAGTGTTGCTGAAAGGTGCAAGAGTGGCGATCGCGAATCCAACTGGCACAGTCTGGATCAACCCAGCCAGTACACCTGCCTTAGCACGGGGTGGCAGTGGTGATGTGCTGACAGGCTTAATTGGAGGACTACTAGCGCAAGATGTGTTGCAGTCGGCTCCAATCGAGGCAGCAGTGCAAACAGGAGCTTGGTGGCATGCAGAAGCAGGCATTCTCGCGGCTCAGGAACGCACAGAGTTAGGGGTTGATGCGTTTACGCTGACCCAATATTTGATGCCAGCTTTGCGATCGCATTTACATTAGCAAGACCTAACCCCCAGCCCCTTCCCTACAGGGAAGGGGAGCTAGAGTTTCAAAGTCCCTCGCCTCTCAGGAGAGGGATTTAGGGAGAGGTCTGTTGCCCATTCGCTCCTCACCCGCTACTTGGATGAACACCAAAAAACCTATCTACCCTGGCAAGATTTCTTGGAAGTTCGCGATCGCCTAACTGAGTACCTTGAGAAGACTACAGCGATCGCCTAAGAGATTCAATAAAAAACGATCGCCCCTGTTTTAGAAGCGATCGCTTGTGATTAATTCAATTGCAAACTAGTTCTAGTCAAACCAACCCAGATCAGAATCAGAAGTAGTGTTGCTAGGATAGTGCTTGTGCATTGAGTGTTGAGGAATGCGCTCCTGTAGCACAATGCGATGCGATCGGTAGTCTCGGTTGCCTGAATCAGGCGCAGGAGACTGAGGCACCCTTGCCAACTGTACACTTTGGGGTTTAGCAGGTTCCTTCTTTGCTGCTGCCCTATGTGCTGGTACGAGTGCTGCCCTAGCTGGGGGTTCTGACTTCGCTGCGGGTTCTGGCTTAGCGTTGGATTCAGTCAGTTGCAGAATCACCTTCTTGGCTTCCTCTAGCTCAGACTCCAGCTTCTTGCTGTGCTTCACTTCGGTCTGCAACTTATGAGACAACGACTTCTGCTCATCCAAATCTGTTTGGATGGCAGTAATTTTGTCTAATAAAGACTTTTCAGTTTTCCGAGCCGCTTCTAAATCTTTGCGTAACTCTGCGATCGTGGCTTCTAAGCTTGAAGTGCTACCTGTAGATGTCTTCGGGCTAGCATCATCATCACTGTGATTCGCCTTACTAGTAGCCTGCTTTGTAGCCGCAGCTTTAGCAGGGGTGGATTTGCCACCTGTACTAGAACCACGCTTAGATTTAGCCGCCGTATCTTCAGGCTGCTCAGGAGCGGCAACAGGTTGAGCCTTGACATCTACAGTCTGTGCTGAGGCGGGCTCGGCATTATTAGGGGTATTGTGGGACGTTTGCACCAACTCCTGACTCCTTTCAACAGTTCCAACTACTTCTGATTCTAGGGACTTCTGAGCCTCCTCTCGCAGCAAATCGCCCAAGCCTTTCTTCACCATCACTTCCTCCAGTCTCTCTGTATCTCTTCTGCAACTCGACGGTAGTCTGCCTCAGCCTCACGAGCATTTTTGCCCCGCCATTGCATAATGGATGCCCCATCTAAAGCTGCGCGCTCATGAGCTTTATACGCTCGAATGAAAGCATTACAAGCAGGGATGCCTAACTCTAGCAAGGTATTTTGAGCTTCTAGCGCTTCTGCCAAACTGCGCGGATCAACTCTGGTCAACAGCACTCGGTGCATTACGCCCGTGGGTATCACCGCCGTTTTCACTGTTTCAATCAATACCGTTAAATCCATTGGCGCAGGAGGGCTGGGAAGTACAAGATAATCTGCCGCTGGCACCACTGCTGCTAAAGCATCCGAACCAAGCGCAGGTGGCGTATCAACCACAATTAACTCGTAACCTTTTACTTTTCGCAGGTCTGCGAGGCGCGTGGCATCTGTCTCGCGTCTTAAATCAAAGCCAATGCCTTTTTCACTCCGCTCCACCCACCAACTGGCAGAATGTTGCGGGTCTGAGTCCACTAGCAACACCCGGTACTTGTCTGAGAATGCTGCTGCCAGATTAACTGCTGTAGTCGTCTTGCCAACTCCGCCCTTCCCATTCAGTACAGCGAGGATCTTTTGTGGCGAGGACGCTGACTTCAAAGATGATCTCCTTTAATGCGGTCTAGAAGTTGGCTAGTTGAATGCTATCTAAGCACCTCTGAGGTCGAATATACATCGTTCCTAGGAGTAAAAATTGTTTGGTTTCGATTCTTATTGGCTAGCACTGCCGAAAAACTTGTAAGGTTTATTCTCAATCTTGCTGTTTCGGCCCAGTCCATTCTGATAAGTTTATTAGGTTAATTTAATTATTAGTACCTGCCTGCTCCCTGACAGATTTGACGCTACAACTGTTCACAGCAGAGTGGGAGGGTTGTAGGGGAAGGGTCATGGCGCTGATTGTCCAGAAGTACGGTGGAACGTCTGTTGGTTCGGTAGAACGCATTCAAGCAGTTGCTCAGCGAGTGGTAAAGGCAGTTAAAGCTGGCAACTCCTTGGTAGTGGTGGTTTCAGCAATGGGCAAAACCACCGATGGTTTGGTCAAGTTAGCCCACGAAATTTCGACTCAACCCAATCGGCGGGAGATGGATATGCTGCTCTCGACCGGGGAGCAAGTTTCGATCGCCCTGCTTAGTATGGCGATTCAAGAACTCGGTCAGCCTGCCATTTCCATGACGGGGGCACAAGTGGGCATTGTCACCGAAGCCGAACATAGTCGTGCCCGGATTCTGCACATTCAGCCCGATCGCGTCCAACGCCAACTAGAAGCAGGAAAAGTTGTGGTTGTGGCAGGGTTCCAAGGGGTTGCTAGTCGCGAAGAACTAGAGATTACCACCTTGGGTCGGGGTGGTTCCGACACCTCAGCGGTGGCATTAGCGGCAGCCCTCCGAGCCGATGTCTGCGAAATTTACACCGATGTCCCTGGCATTTTGACCACCGATCCTCGCTTGGTGCCAGATGCGCAACTGATGTCTGAGATCACCTGCGACGAAATGCTAGAACTGGCGAGTCTAGGAGCCAAAGTTCTACATCCTCGCGCGGTAGAAATTGCCCGAAACTATGGCGTACCGTTGGTTGTGCGCTCTAGCTGGACCGAGGAGCCTGGCACCAAAGTTGTTTCACCCACACCGCAACCTCGCCCCCTAGAAAATTTAGAACTGGCCCGTCCGGTGGATGGCGTAGAGTTTGACACCGACCAAGCCAAGGTGGCTTTGCTGCACATTCCCGATCGCCCTGGAGTTGCAGCCCGTTTGTTTGGCGAGATTGCTACCCAAGACCTAGATGTAGACCTGATTATTCAATCTATTCATGAGGGCAAATCCAACGACATCGCCTTCACTGTCACCAAGAACTCTTTAAACCGAGCTGAAGCTGTAGCCGCCGCGATCGTACCTGCTTTGGGCGCACAACTTGGCCTAGGGCCAGATGCTGCCGATGTCATAGTGCAACGCCAAATTGCCAAAGTCAGTATCGCTGGAGCAGGGATGATTGGTCGGCCTGGGGTGGCCGCGCAAATGTTTTCTACCTTGGCCGCCGCAGGCGTCAACATTCAGATGATTTCCACCTCAGAGGTGAAAGTGAGCTGCGTGATCGATGCGGAGGATTGCGATCGCGCCATTGCTGCTCTATGTGAAACCTTTGAAGTTCACAGTTCCTCCGCCAAGCTCACCCCAGCCGTAGAAGTTCACACCCCCGATGAACCTCCTGTGCGCGGTGTGGCTCTAGACCTGAATCAAGCACGTCTTGCCATCCGTCACGTTCCCGATCGCCCTGGCATGGCCGCAAAAATCTTCCAAATCTTAGCTGAGCAAAACATTAGCGTGGACATGATCATCCAGTCTCAGCGCTGCCGAGTCGTGAATGGAGCCAGCACCCGCGATATTGCTTGCACCGTGGCGCAAATCGATGCTGAAGCTGCTCGCGCCGTACTAGAAAAAGCTGCTCCTGAGCTAGGTTGTGGTGAGATTGTCGTAGACTCTGCGATCGCCAAAGTCAGCATTGTCGGGACTGGCATGGTGGGCAAACCAGGCATCGCCGCCCAGATGTTTGAGGCGTTATCTCAGCACCAAATCAATATCCAGATGATTGCTACCTCCGAGATCAAAGTCAGTTGCGTTGTGGCTCAAGATCAAGGCGTTATTGCCCTCCAAGCCATCCACGCCGCTTTTAATCTCTCCGGCAGCCAAAAAATCCAAGTTCCTGCTTAGAGCACCTAACCCCTCAGTCCCCTTCCCTCGCAGGGAAGGGGAAGCGAAGATTCTTTGGGAGTTTTACTGAGGAGCCGCTTCAGGTGCGATTGGTTGAGTCAAGGTACCTGTTGAATTTGGCCCAGCGCCATTCGCTCCAGTACCGTTGGGTCCAGTACCGTTGGGTCCAGCGCCATTGGGTCCAGCACCATTTGGCACCTGTCCCGGACTGGGGAATAGCTGCACATTGGGATTAAACGCGGGAGATGGATTAGCTCCTGGAGGCTCTAGATTTAATGGATAGGGTGAGGCACCAGGCAACGGTGCTCCACCGGGAAGTGGAGCAACACCAGGCAAAGTAGGATTGGCAGGATTTGTCTGATTTCCAGCAGGGTTTGGAGTACCAGGTAAGGTCGCTAAAGCCACGCGATCGCCTCCTACCGAGCGCAACAAATCCAGCACCCGCACCACATCATCATAAATTGCGGTTTTGGGCGCATACAGCACAATCATGCCGTCAGGATTGGTTTGTTGATAACCCAAAAGTTGCTGATAAAGTACAGCCTCCGTCACCGGATTTTGGTCGATGTAAGTCTGCCCAACCGAATCGATACTGACCACCAACATCTGACGCATTTGGGTAGCAGCGGTACCCGCTTGCGGTAGATCCACGTTGATAGCTTGCTGTCGTGTCAGTTGCAGAGCTGCCAAGATGAAAAATGTCAGGATACAAAAGATGACATCAATCAGCGGAATAATCTGGATTTGAACTTCTTCGCTGGGAGACTCCAGGTTAATTTTCATGACCTTGTGAAAATAGGGGCAGCAAACTTAATAGTCAGTCAGGTTAGGAGTATCCGTTCTTGTCTCCGCAGTAGAAGGATAGGTGGGAGTCCCACTACCTACCAAAGGCGAAACTCCTTTTCTTTCCAGCCATTGCTGGCGGTGGAGGAGTTCTAAATCGTTACCAGCTTTGCGAAATAGTTTCACTTGATTAAACAGCAGACCTTGAAATAGTCGATAGAATGCCAACGCCAAAATTGCCACAATTAGGCCAGCGGCTGTACTAATCAACGCTTCACCAATACCACTGGTAACCCCTGCTGTAGAAGCAGTACCAATGTCACCAATCCGAATCGATCGTAGCGATTGGATCAAGCCCACGACTGTCCCTAGAAGTCCTAAGAGCGGAGAGAGCGCAATCACTGCTTCCAACGCTTTGTCACCGCGACGCATGGAGGCCAATTCTTCATCAGCAGAGGCTTCCAACGCCAGCTTAAATAACTCTGGGTCAGGGTTTTGTAGTTTTAGAGGCGCGTAGAGAAAACGCCCAACGGGTTGGTCGTCAGCTCTTCTAGCCAAGTCGGCAGCCTTACCCCAGTCATGCGGAGCGGCATCCATCACCCGTTCTACAATTTCTTTCTCTTGGGTCAAGATGCGAGACCAAAACCACAAGCGTTCAATAATGGCACTCAGAGCAATGATCGACAAGACCAGCAACGGCCACATTGCGATTCCGCCCTTCTGAAATAGCTCTGCAATATTCACAGTTATTTCTTGCCTCCGTGCATTCCTCAAGCCAGCATTTTCTCTACAGGGTACCTGCAATTGGTGCCAAGAAGTAGAGAGCGATCGCCCGCTGAAATAGTTTCTAGAAAATTAAAAGAGTTTTTTAAGTAGAGCTTGCCGACCGGATGCACCAGATATCCACACCAGAAATTCTATGCAAAATTTGCCAAAATCAAGATAACTTCAAAGGCAAGCTTATGAACTTCTCTATTCAATCCGTTTACAACTGGTACCGCGACACCATCCGGAACCCTAAATATCGTTGGTGGATTATTCTCGGCTCGTTGCTGTACTTATTCAGCCCGCTTGATATTGCGCCCGATTTTATCCCTGTGATTGGTTGGATCGACGATACCGTCATTCTGACCCTCCTAATCGGTGAAGTCTCCCAGATGCTAACCGCCCGCTTGAAGTCTGCCTCTAAGCCTACTGAGTCAGATGAAGCTTTCGAGTACACCAATAATGCTTCTGCTACTGGTTCTGGTGGTTCCAGCACAGTTGATGTAGATGCTGTTTCTGTTAAATAGTGCTGCATAGTGCCGTTAAATGATGGGGAAATTGCGATCGCCCCATGCCACCACTAATACTCCTGCATCACTTACAACTGCATAACTTCTATCGCCCCTCCGGATTGGTGCTCGTTAATGACCAGACTAGAGGGGATTTTGCTATGCTTTTTGGCTTTGGAGCAGATTTATGGCCTTTTTTGAGATAAAGAGATCTAGCTGGATTTCTGCTAACTCAGTTAATCTTCATTAGCCTAGTAGGTACATTGCTGTTGATAGCTGTGGTTTTAGATGACTTTTCCTAGCCGCTGGGTTCAATTGAATCCTTCTCGTAGCCTTCAAGCTCGATTGGGGTTAGCAACAGGTGGCATTGTGCTGCTGCTATCAATCTTGCTGAGCTGGTTGGTAGGGTATACCACGAGTGTGCAGCTACAAAATACTCAGGGGCAATCTCTGGCTGAGTTGGCTTATCAAATGGCCGACAAGCTCGATCGCGGCATGTTTGAGCGCTACCGCGAGATCCAAATTTTGGCCGCCCTACCACCCATTCGAGAGGCAACTTATTCGCAACCAGCTCGGCGATCGCTATTAGAAAAGTTGCAATCCACCTTCTCTGACTACGCCTGGATTGCGCTGATCGATCCTCAGGGCAACGTACTTACAAGCACAGGCGGCATTCTGGAAGGGGTTAGTGTTGCTTCAAGAGATGTGTTTCAGCAGGGACGCAACAAAACTTTTGTTGGCGATGTTCACGATGCCGTCATGTTGGCTAAGCTGCTGCCACATCCGAATGGTGAACCTTTAAGGTTTCTCGACTTAGCAGCTCCTGTGCTCAGTGAGCAGGGGCAGTTTCAAGGCGTGATTGCAGCGCATCTCAGTTGGGCTTGGGCGGAAGAAGTGAAGAAGTCTTTGCTGGAGCCGCTGGGACAGCATAGCCAAGTCGAAATTTTTGTGCTGAGTACTGACGGCAAAGTCTTACTGGGACCAGATGCTTTGCAAGGCAAAACCCTCACCGTACCGAGTGTGCAGAAGGTGCAGGCGAACCAGAATCACTATCTGCTTGAATCTTGGGCAGGGGAAGGAAAATTTCTAACTGGATTTGCTCGCGCTCAAGGGTATCGAGATTACCCCGGTTTAGATTGGCTCGTGCTAGTGAGGCAAAAAGCAGAGGTAGCGCTAGCCCCTGCTCGCAAACTGCAAAGGCAAATTTTGGGACTGGGTTTAATCTGTGGTGTTGGGTTTGCACTCCTCAGTTGGCTGAGTGCTAGTCGCATTGTTGATCCGATGTTGGAAATTGCCGCGATCGCCAATCGGATGCGACAAGGAGACCAACGAGTACCAATTCCGCTCTTGGAGGGGCGAGACGAGCTAGCCAAACTATCACAATCTCTGCGCTACTTGGTTTCAACGCTGAACGGACAACAAGAGGCGTTGTACCAAAGTGAAGAGCAATATCGATTACTCTCAGAAGCGCTACCCCAGTTCGTTTGGCTTTTAGATCCAGAAGGACAAGTTGAATATTGCAATCGCTATTGGTACAACTACACTGGCTTGAGTGAAGCTCAAACTCTAGGCTGCGGCTGGGAAGTAGCGCTACACCCAGAGGATTACGCTCACACGAGACGACAGTGGCGGCAAGCAACCAAAACAGGTGCTCCCTGCGAGATTGAGTACCGAATGCGCTCAGCCACCGGAGAATACCGCTGGTATCTGGCTTCCCTAGGCCCAGCCCATGACCAAGCAGGACGCATTATCAAATGGGTAGGCACGGCCATTGACATCGAAGCTCGTAAGCGAGTGGAGGTGGAACGAACCGAACTACTGAATCGAGAAAAAACCGCCCGCGAACAAGCAGAAACGGCTAACCAGCTCAAAGATGAGTTTCTGGCAGTGTTGTCCCACGAGTTGCGATCGCCCCTGAACCCAATTTTGGGATGGGCCAAGTTACTACGCACTCGCCAATTTGACCCGGAAACAACGGATCAAGCTCTAGAAACGATTGAACGTAACGCTAAGCTGCAAGCCCAACTTGTAGAAGATTTGCTCGATGTCTCTCGGATTCTGCAAGGTAAGTTGAGCTTAAATGTCGCCACCGTGAACCTAGCGACAACCATTCAATCGGCGATCGAAACAGTGCGGTTAGCCGCAACGGCAAAGTCGATTCAGATTCACGCGGAGCTAGATCAATGGGTGGGGTTGGTGGCGGGAGATGCCAACCGACTTCAGCAAGTCGTGTGGAACTTACTATCGAATGCGGTCAAGTTTACGCCAGCAGGCGGCAACGTAGAAGTGCGCTTAGAGGCGATCGCGCCTTATGCCCAGATTCAAGTGATTGATACAGGCCGAGGCATTCGCCCAGAATTTCTACCCCATGTATTCGATCATTTTCGGCAGGCAGACAGTAGCACAACTCGGCAGTTTGGTGGCTTGGGTCTAGGTCTGGCGATCGTGCGTCAAGTCGTTGAGTTGCATGGCGGTACAGTGCGAGTAGATAGCTTGGGCGAAGAATTGGGAGCAACTTTCACTGTGCGGCTACCCATGATGCAAGCCGCGACCGAAACAGAGCCTCAGCCATCCTTAGTTTCAGAAGAAACGAGTCTAGAGGGCATTAGAGTCCTAGTGGTAGATGACGAGGCCGATATGAGGACATTAGCCAGCACAGTCCTCAAGCAAGCAGGCGCTGAGGTGAAGCTAGCTGCCTCCGCAAGTGAGGCATTGGCGGTTTTGCGCCAGTCAGGAGCAGACGTGTTGGTGAGTGATATTGGTATGTCTGAAATGGATGGCTATCGGCTGATTCGCCAAGTCAGAACCATTGATCAAGATCTGGAGGAACCCATTCCCGCGATCGCCCTCACCGCTTACGCTGCTGATTCTGACCAAAAACAAGCGCTGTCAGCTGGCTTCCAAAAGCATTTGGCTAAACCTGTGGAACCGGATGAACTCATCCAAGCGATCGCAACCCTGGTAAAACCAAAAGCTTCACGGTAACTGGTCGGACAAGTAGATTGAATCACACAAGCCATGGAAGTGATATATATCACTTTCTAACTTCATGTCATTTCCACTCCTTAGGGGCTTCCTCGGTAACATCGCAATCCATTAATTTAGCAAGAGTTATTCTCATAGCTCCTAATCAGCGTCAGCAGGGGCTTTTCAGTTCTGCTATGTCCAGATCCGCGGACCAAAAAACAATTGAGCAGCCGTTACCGTTAGCAGATTTATGGTTGCTACTGATAGAAGATGAGCCAGATACTGCTGAACTGCTAACTTTTGTCCTGGAACAGTATGGGGCTCAAGTCATCACTGTGAAGTCGGGCTACGAAGCGCTCAAAACAATGGAATGCTTTGTTCCCAACGTGCTCATTACTGATATTCGGTTGCCTGATACAGATGGCTGGTCGCTCTTAGCCGAGGTAAGAGCTTTAGGGAACCAAAAAAGGATACAAGCTGTTCCTGCGATCGCCATCACTAATTACAGCACCAAGCTATTAGACCAACAAGTAAACAGCAAAGCGTTAGCTGTTGGGTTTCAGAAGTACTTTTCCAAGCCACTAGAGTTTAATGAATTTGTGATGGCTGTGGCTGAGTTAGCTCAACGTCAGTCCTACTAGAACCTTAGACTTACTAACGCGATCGCGTTTTGTCATCGTCTGCCCAAGAACCAAATCACTAAAGCAATCCCCAACCCAACTAAAATTGCCACCAAAATCAGCGTAGACCAAGAAATACCAACCATAGATCAGGTTCGCTTTTCGTCGCGTAACTGTGGGACAATCATATCTTTGCAAGAATCTTATGACTGCTGAGTATATTCAAGGCGAAACTGAGTTCAATACGCTTTTAGAGAGCGAGCCACTGTTGGTAGTAGACTGTACCGCTACTTGGTGCGGTCCTTGTAAACTAGTTGCCCCTTTAGTCGATCAACTGGCAATAGATTATAGCGATCGCGCGAAGGTCTGCAAACTAGATCTTGACTCCAACAAGGATGTAGCTAAGCGGTTTGGCATCCGCAGTATTCCTGCCATCATGATCTTTAAGCAAGGCGAATTAGCAGAAACGCTAGTAGGTGCTAAACCCTATGCAGAGTTCACCAGTGCTCTAGATAAATACCTTGCTTAATCTTAAAAGCTTAAAAAAGATAAGCACTTTTGCGTAACTGCAGAAGACGTATTTAGAAGTAGAGAGAAAGCTTAAAACTCTCTACTTCCCTTCATTAAAATGTCACAGAACCTTTTTATTTGAACAGCGATCGCTCTATAGGTAGCTAAATATAGCTAAATTTTAGCGATCGCTTTGGCGCTTGAATTAGCAGATTGAGGATGAGGCAAGACCTCTCTGCTTTGCTAAGCCGATCCTAATTGAAGTAATTGAAATACTCTTAACTTCAGCTATTGAAGATAGCTAAAGATACTCTTTGAGCAGAACTATAAGAGCAATTTTTCAGTATCTCATCAGAGTAATGGAAGTACTAATACTAATTCTCCAAATTCTATTTACAGATATTCGTAGAGGCGAACGGTCGTTCTCCTACAGCCAAGCATTTGTAGCCTGATTTTCAGGAATTGGTATAAGAGCAGCAGGCTGGAAATAATCAAACCTCATTATTAATGGTTACTTGCACTAATTTGACAACTTTATTTTGGCCGATTCTGGACTTGAGTTAAGTCAGACTGCATCGCTAACCACAGTCACTATCTATGTCTTTAGATAGGCTGCTGCCTATATCATCTATCCCTGTAGATTAGTTAAGTACTTACTGCTTATTGTTAAATTGTCGCTAACAACGCTTGGTTTTAGAAGGTGTAAAAAGTTTTGCTTAAAGCTGTATAAAGCAATATTTTGGGTGCATCTTCTAGCCAGGCGTTAAACGAATTTTATACAGTTTTTGACACCAAAAAGGAAGCAGTTGTAATGGCAGACAATTATCAATCTATAATTCGGCCTGAGGAGAATATTTCTTCTGTAGGCACCGCACAACCCTACGCTGGCACAACAGAAAGAAGCGCAGATTATAGAGCAGTTGAAGTGCCAAAAGAGCCAGTCACCTACAGCCCTTCCACGGAAGCCAAATCTGTAGATAAAGCAATGAGCCCCGCCTTGTCTAGAGCTTTAGTAGGCGGACTAATTGGTGCAACATTAGGCACATTGGCTGGCGCTCTGGCAGGCAGAAAAACCTCTGAAGGTGTTAATCATGCCATCAAAGGCGTTAGTAATGCTTTTAAGACAATCGGTGAAGGCTTAGGTCAAACTGCGAAAGGCGTAGGAGACGCAGCCAAGAGCGTCGGTGAAGGTGTAACTTATGCGGTGGTTGGCGGTAGTTCCGATGCAGCCAAAGGTATTGTTGAAGGCGCTAAGCAAGCAGGAATGGCGACAGCAAATGTAGTGCAAGCAACAGCAGAAGGCGTTAACGAAACGATTCAACGTGCAGCGCATTCCATTGAAGTTTCTAGTGAATCTGCTAAGCAATCTATTACTGATGTAGCAGAGCAAAGTAAAGAGATGGTTAAGGACAACGCAATATCCACAAGTCAAAAGTTTGACAGCGTTGAAAGTGGATATGTTAGCCCTATTGATCCAGTATTTGACCCCACTGCTAGTTCAGCTGATGCTTTTGATTCCACCATTAGTTCAACTGGTATTTAGAGCACTTAGCTGAGGCCTAATAGTAAACCGTTGTAATGAGCAACCAAGGAGGTGATAACAGTGACTAACAGCGATCAGCTTTTAACTGAAGAAGAAGACAACACTAGTAGCTTAGCAAAAGTGATGATTGGAGCCTTAATAGGCGCTACAGTAGGCGGCATTGCTGGTGCTTTAACTAATAAGCGTGTAGTCAGTCGAATTAATCAGACCGTCAAAGATGTTGGCAATGCCGCTAAAGATGCAGCTAGAGGGGTCAACGATACGGTTAAAGGAGTTGGCGATGCCGTGCAGTCAGTTGCTATGGGCGTGAATGATACGGTCAGCGATGTTGGAGGGGCAGTTAAAGATGCGGCTGAGGGTGTGAACGGTACTGTGAAAGACACATTTTATTCTGTCAAAGACACAGCAGCAGATGTTAACACCACCGTCAAAAGTACTTTAGACAGTATCAAGCACCAGTCTGAAGACATCATGGAATCTCCCAAAGATAGTATTGATGTGCCAGCTGAGGAAATGCTTTATAAGCTAGTACCCGTTAGCCCAAGTAAACCAGAGTCGTAAGTCTTGCGATTTCTGCCAAATTCCTATTTTGGCTAAAACACTTTTTTGAGCTTTGGCGTTTTAATCCTTTCTAAAAAGACTGCCTGCTAACACTAAGTTGGTAGGTGGTTTTTGTAAGAAAAAGATGCGAAGTTAAATTTGAAAATCTATAAGGAATTGTGATTTTATTCAATCCTAGGATTGATGAAAACAGATTTTTTAAATGTTCTAAATGTTTAGTAGAGACATAGCAGTATCACATTAATTATTATGGGCTGGTTACAAAAGCTTTTTCTGAAAAAACAATTTCAAGAGCAAGAACAGCCATCTACTGATTCCAGAATGCGAGATTCTAAGATGGTGCAAGTCGTGGCAGAAGAAGTAATCATGGCTGTAGCACATTGGTTAACCGCTGTCGTGAATCGTAGTTTACAGCCTAAGCCTGCTCCTCAAACCAAAGTTCAAGAACAACCTGTGGTCAATAATGCCAGTGAGACAGAGCAATTATTGCTGAAACTAAGCACCTTAGTAGAACGATTGTATGAACGCGATCAAGCAATGGCAGCTTTAGAAAAGCGGATTAATTCGATCGAGCAATATCTGGGAGAAAAAGGTGCTTTGGGACAGCATATGAAAGACTCTCGTCAGGCGATCGCTACTCTAGAGAGCCGCCTTGATTGTGTGGAAACTTTGACACAGCAAATTACACCTTCTTTAGAAAAAGCAGAACTAAATACCCAGCTAATTACAGTTTTAGAAAATCGCACTAAATTAGTGGAAAGCTTATTAGTTAGATTTAGAGTGGTGCCCAGATCGGTAGGAGGAAACTCTCAAGCGATCGCTCTATTAAAAAATCGTGTCGAGGCTTTAGAAGCTGCTCAAGATTTAAACCCAGAAAACAGCCATAAAAACGTACCTGTCGCCAAAGTTTTCTAAAACGTTAAATTCTTAACTTGATGAGTAGAGGTTTCTTAAATTCTAGAGAAGCCTCTGTTTTTGTTTGGAAAAAGTTTAGGTAAAACCTGAAGTAGAAATAACAGTGTCAAGCTTTGGCGATCGCCTTACTTTGAGTCCATAGCTCTGCAAAAGCTAACTTCTTAGGAGCCTACCATTTAGATTTGGGAATGATAGCAGTGTTGTGTCTTTAGAATCATTCGTATGTTTGATGAGCTATTCAAGAATTTGACAGGCTTGATTGGTTCTAAAGTGCAGGAAGCTGCTAAAGAGCTTGAAAAACGTCTCGCTGTTCCTGAGCCCGCAGAACCATTTACTCTCATCCGCCAATTCACGATTGCTGATTCAACCATCACAAAAGGAGGCATTGCGATCGTTGGGGAAAGCTGGCGGGTTGAAGCCTATGACGATAATTCCCTACGCCTAATTGACAACGAGCCTCTACGAAAGGTCATTTTGTTCGAAATTGCCGAACCGACTGACCCAGAATGTGTCCTTGCCTGCCGATTTCAAGCAAAGGCACTAAATACCGAAAAAGCAATCACAGTGAAGTTGGGTTTGTGTAAGCAAAGGCAAGTAAGCACATCGGCAAAAGCTTGGTCGAAAAGCGTTTCACCAACTGAAGATTTCCATTCGTTTGAAATTCGCGCTCATTTCAAGCAAGACATTACCCCTGCTAAAGTTCAGGTGATTATCGAATTTGAAAGTAGCGGCATTCTTGAGATTAGGAATGTCGAACTCCTGCAAGCTCCCGTGAAATTGCAAGCGTAGTCGTCCCAACTAAAAAAGCACCCCTTTAACTTAAAGTAGGTGCTTTTTAGATCAAATCTATATCAGCTATTTACGTTGGTCGCTGAAATAAGGGCGAACGACGGGACTCGAACCCGCGAGTAGTGGAACCACAATCCACTGCCTTAACCTCTTGGCCACGCTCGCCATTGCGTTTCTAAGTATAGCACCCCTTTGAGAAAATTCTCCAGATCTGGGAGCAAAAAAGCTGGATTTGCAATCAGTTAATCTGTAATGGGTAAATCGAGCGATTCACTCAGCACAGATCACGGCAGAGCAATTCTTAGCAGGGTTTTATGAAAGGTGTCAGGACAGCCGCATTGTTAACCGGGTTGGTGGCTCTGCTAGGCGTAGGAGTTGGCTCAGCAGTAACTAATCCGAGTGAAGCGGCTTACAACAAATATGCGGCTGAGCAGCTAGGCGCATACTTAAAAGATAGTATTTGCTCTCAAGCTCCCACTGCCTTCGGCTTGCAAAAGCGCTGTCTCTCCTTAGCCGCCAACAATCGTGGCGAGATGGAGCAACTAATCGCTGAAAATACCCAGCGCCAAGACTATATCTTCTTTAGTACTTACCAAACTGATTTGTCGATCAATTCACTCCTGCCGCCCTATCTCTCGCTTGGTGGCTCTTTTTTGCCCGCTTACCGTTTCGAGACGGTCGGGGCATTCAACACTTTCTATATTCACAAAGCCCAAAGACGGTAGGGCGATCGCGTCAGCTAGCGGGTTGCGTTTAACGCTTGTAGTGCTTAGTGGCTGAAGCAATATTCAAGAATTGTGAGAAATTGTTCTAGTAGCTCAAAAATCCTTTAGGTATAGAACATTACCTAATCCGCGATCGCCCATGAGCTACTGCCTGAATCCGGATTGCCAACGACCGACCAACCCCAGTGCTACTCAGTTTTGTCAGCATTGCGGAGGTCGCCTGTTACTCAGAGAGCGTTATCGGCCCCTCCAGCCGTTAGGTCGAGGCGGGTTTGGTAGAACCTTTTTAGCAATAGATGAGGATCTCCCCTTCAAGCCGCTTTGCGTTATTAAGCAACTGCATGTGCCAAGACATACAGGCAGCCACTTCACAAAAGCAGTGGAGCTGTTTCACCGGGAAGCAATGCGCTTGCAAGAGTTAGGGGAATATCCTCAAATTCCCAGATTACTCGCCCACTTTGAGCAAGAAAAACGGCTGTACTTGGTGCAAGCCTGGATTAGTGGGCAGACCCTGGCACAGGAACTGCACGAGCAAGGCAGATTTAGCGAGGGCAAGATTTGGGAATTGCTGCAAGACTTGCTGCCTGTGTTGCAGTTTATCCATCAGCACCAAGTCATTCATCGAGACATTAAGCCTGCCAATATTATTCGCTACAGTCGGACTCCAACATTGCCACAGGGAAGCTCAGGCTGGTCTGGTTTATTTGCTTCAGGAATCGACCCAGCAGCTCGATCGCTGGTGGAGTCATTGAGTGATCACAAATTAGTGTTGATTGATTTTGGCGTGGCAAAGTCTCTAGCTAGCCCTACGCCTTGTACTGGCACGATTATTGGCAGCCCAGAGTATATGCCACCGGAGCAAATCAAAGGTAAGGTTGTGCCTGCCAGCGATCTTTACAGTTTGGGAGTCACTTGCATTCATCTGCTGACCCAAGTGCCCGCGTTAAATATGTTCGACATTGCCAACAACCATTGGGCGTGGCGGGACTTTTTGCTTAAGGGAACCAGAATTAGCGATCGCTTGGGGCAGATTCTAGACAAACTTCTCCAAGAGGCTATCAGCCAGCGCTATCAGTCAGTGGATGAAGTGTTGCAAGCTATCAATGCCAGTCAAATCACGAGTCAGCTTACCTCGGTTCAGGCTGGGGCTCTGCATCTAGCGCCACTCACCTCGGCCTCAGCGCGATCCTCTGCTGTTACTCCTGCTCATCGCCCTGGTCAGTTAAGCTCAGCCATCGGAGTGGACTATACAAAGTTGCGAGATTTGTTAGCCGCAGCCCATTGGAAAGAAGCTGACCAAGAGACTTGGGCTGTGCTCTGTCAAGCTTTGGGTAAGCCGCTGGGTCGCTATTTGCTGCCCGGTGACCTGAACAAATTGCCCTGTGAAGACTTGCAGTCGATCGATGGCTTGTGGATGAAACACAGCCAGAGGCGGTTTGGTTGGACGGTGCAAGTCCAGGTCTATCAAAGTGTCGGTGCAGATTACGGCAGCTTTTGCCAACGAGTCGGCTGGCCTCTGCACAACTCCACTTCTAGCTATAGCAGCCTCAAATTCAACCGTTCGGCGCCGATCGGCCATTTACCTTCACGGGTTTGGGTAGGAGGCTCCTACTGGTGGCGACACATGGAAGCGATCGCGACAAAATTAACTGAATGTAGTCCGCATTCTGTGAAGAAAATTGGAGTAAACCCAGCTTGAGATCTACCAGGAAAGTTGTAGAGATTATAAAATTCCAAATTTTATTTATGTGAATTAATCTCACTTAATTAATGCTGAAGGTCTACGAAAATAAGGGCGATCGCGATCTGAGTAAAATTTCCTTCAGCAGAATTTCTAGGTGTATTGACAATCATTCCTAATAGAAATAAATCTCTGTATTGACTATCAGAATCAGCATGGTAAATTGAGCTTATTCACAGTCTTGAAGACAGTGACACGGGAAGGGAAACGATGTCTGAAACTCAAAACTTATTACGTTCTGTTGACCAGGTTTACGATAATCCAATTTTGCTGGAGCGGAGTGTAACTGTTCCTGTCTGTGAAGGGCTAAATATTGCCCTCGCAAGTTTCCAGGCGCTCTATCTGCAATATCAAAAGCACCATTTTGTCGTTGAAGGTGCAGAATTTTATTCCCTACACGAATTTTTCTCGGAAGGCTACGAAGCTGTTCAAGGCCATGCTCATGATGTGGGCGAACGCTTAGATGGTTTGGGTGGTGTGCCAGTGGCTAGCTTTACCAAGCTGGCAGAACTGTGCTGCTTTACTCCAGAGCCAGATGGGGTTTTCTCTTGCCGTCAAATGGTAGAGAACGATTTGCAAGCGGAGCAAGCCCTAATCAAGCTGTTGCGTCGTCAAGCAGGTCAAGCTGAAAGCCTAGGCGATCGCGCTACTCGCTACCTCTATGAGCAAATCCTGCTGAAGACGGAAGACCGAGCGTTCCACCTGTCTCACTTCCTGACTCACGACAGCCTAACTTTGGCTTTTGTTCAGGCAGCTAATTCCAGTAATTAAAGGTTTTGCCAAAAGGTTGTAAACCCAATTACACTTTTCGCTAAACTTCGCTGAGGTGCCATTAGGCACCTTTCTTTTTGGCCAGAAGTTCTAAATCTAAAAAAGTTGTAACTTTGACCAGAATTTTGCGTTTTAGCTTGTTGTTTTCTTCAGCTCATCCATTTCAGTCACAACCCTAAGAAATTAGGCTGCGCTAAATTGTTTTACTCGCCGTTCTATTTGAGTGGTAGAAATTGCAGATTTGTGAGATAAACAGCGACTATTTATACAAAGTATTGAGATTGTAAAGATACAATTTACAAAGAAGACCTCTATCTTTTCGGCGCACTCTTGAACTTACCCTCTGCCTATTTGTTGGTGTTTCATGGTAGCCGTGATCCTCGGCCTGCGATCGCGGTGGAACAGTTAGCGCTATTGGTCAGCAAAGAGATTCAACAGCGCTATCACTTATGGGATGGGGGCCAAGATGTGGCACCGCGCTTAAGTTATGTTGGTAGCCCTTACTCAGCCGAAGGTGGGCTGACACCGACTGCTGCTTCAACTCCAGCGACTATTGGTAATCCACGATTGCCCTTAGTTGGGACTGCCTGCCTAGAGCTAGGCCCTCAGCCTCTACATCAACAAATTCAACAATTTGGCGATCGCATTTTGGCCTTAAAGCGGCAGCAAGTGCTTCAGATTGAATCTTCACTCATGCAATTAGTTCCCCTATTTTTGTTGCCTGGGGTGCATGTGATGGAAGACATTCCTACCGAAGTGGAATTGGCTCAAACCGCTTTAGATTCACACCTTAATTTACAGATTTGCCCTTACTTGGGCACGCACCCGAACTTGGTGCAACTCTTAGCAAATCAGATGGCTGCGGCTAGCGTGGATGCTTGGATTTTGCTGTCGCATGGGAGTCGCCGCCCTGAGGCAAATGCGCCCATTGAGGCGATCGCCACTCAACTGAAAGCTGTGCCAGCTTATTGGTCAGTTCCACCCAATCTGGAATCCACTGTGGCTGACTTGGTGCAGATGGGGCATCACCGAGTTGGCATCCTGCCTTACTTCTTGTTCGCTGGGGGAATCACAGATGCGATCGCTCAGTTAGTGACTCGGCTGTCTTGGCAATTTCCAGAGATAGAACTCACGTTGGCCGAGCCAATAGGAACCAGCCCAGCTTTAGCCTCCCTGGTTTTAGACCTTGCCTTGAGTGCTGTCCCCAGCTAGCGATCGCTCTATGCAACTTGCTAGAAAATACCAGGCCAAAATTGGGTGTTTTTTGTATCAAATCTTTCAGTTTTGTGAAACCAACTCTCTTAGGCTGAAACATTGCCAATTCAGTTGGTGCACGATTTTCGGTTCCTCCTCTCCCCGCTTGCCTCAAAACTTCTATGACTGCTGAAGCTAACCTTGCGCCTGCTCCGACTCGAATCTGCCTCGGTAAAGTGTATCTAGTTGGGGCGGGGCCAGGAGACCCCGGCTTGCTGACGGTAAAAGGCAAGACCTTACTGGAGTGCGCCGATGTCGTCATCTACGATGCGTTGGTTAGTCCGCAGATTTTGGACTTGATTAATCCCCACGCTGAGAAAATCAATGCAGGCAAGCGGCGAGGGCGGCACTCCTTAGTTCAGGAAGAAACTACGCAATTACTCATTGAGAAAGCTCAAACTCAAGCTGTGATCGTGCGTTTGAAGGGAGGCGACCCGTTTGTGTTCGGGCGTGGCGGCGAGGAAATGGAAGACTTGATCCAGGCAGGAGTGCCTGTAGAAGTGGTGCCAGGGGTAACATCTGGGATTGCAGCACCTGCCTATGCCGGAATTCCCCTCACCCATCGATCGCATAGTTCTTCTGTCACCTTTGTCACAGGTCACGAATCCGCTGGTAAGTACCGTCCAGAGGTAAATTGGGCTGCGCTCGCCCACGGCTCAGAAACAATCGTGGTCTATATGGGCATTCACAACTTGCCCCATATCTTGAGTGAACTGCAATCCGGTGGGCTAGGGCCAGAAACTCCAATCGCCTTAATCCGCTGGGGCACTCGTCCCGACCAAGAAGAACTGATTGGCACCTTCAGCACCATCGTGGCCCAGATGGAAGCTGCTGAGTTTAGTGCTCCGGCGATCGCGGTGATTGGCTCGGTCGTTAATTTACATGGGTTGCTTTCTGGTTCTCGACCTTCGGAGTTGGGGGTAAGGCGTGGGCTGTAATGAGTGAGAAGTGAGAAGTGAGAACTTATTCCTCGTTGTAGTTAAATAGCGACTGCAAATAGTCTTGGAGCGGCTGCACAACCGACAATGGAAGAAGCGCATCCATGATTCGGTTTTGAGGGCTGGTTACTTTGGCTGCAGAAGTTAATTTACAGGTTGAACAGGCTGGGGAACGGCTCGATCGCTGGCTATCGGAGCAACTGCCTGACTTGTCTCGTTCGCGGTTGCAAAAGCTGATTGAGCAAGGCCAAGTGCAGGTGAATGGTCAAGTCTGCACCTCCAAGAAAGCCACGGTGCAGATGGGCGATCGCGTGCAGGTCGAGATTCCTGAAGCGCAACCACTAGAGTTGCAGCCTGAAGCCATTCCCCTGGATATTCTCTACGAAGACGACCATCTACTGATTGTAAATAAGCCTGCTGGGCTAGTGGTCCATCCCGCACCGGGACATGACTCGGGCACGCTGGTACACGCGCTGTTGGCTCACTGTCAAACTTTATCTGGATTAAATACTCTGCCTGGAATTGGCGGCGTGCAGCGACCGGGAATTGTCCATCGTCTCGACAAAGATACCAGTGGCGCGATCGCGATCGCTAAAACTGACCAAGCCCATCACCATTTACAAGCCCAACTAAAAGCAAAAACGGCTCGCCGGGAATATCTAGCTGTGGTTTACGGTTCCCCCAACGCCGAAAGTGGCACCATTGACCTGCCCATCGGTCGGCATCCCGTAGACCGTAAAAAAATGGCGATCGTTGCGGAAGCAAAGGGAGGACGCCGAGCTGTGACCCATTGGCGAGTATTAGAGCGCTTGGGGAACTACACGCTGATCCACTTTCAGCTAGAAACGGGCCGCACTCATCAAATTCGGGTTCACAGTGGCCATATAGGTCATCCCATCGTCGGAGATCCGGTTTACAGTTCCCAGCGCCCTATCGGTGTAAACCTGCCAGGTCAAGCACTACATGCCTGGAAACTCCGATTGCAACACCCTGTCTCAAATGACTGGATCGAAGCGACAGCCCCTCCTCCGCCTGTTTTTAAGACGCTCTTAGAAGTCTTAAAGAAACGAATTGCTTTACCAAACTTAAAGATTTAGTCGAAAATTTGCGTTACACATATCTACACAAGAGCCGAGTTTGCGAGAAACAACTCGAAATTTAGATCCTTTGCTATATCTGGTTTTGAGGTTTTATTAAGAATCTATAAAACTATTAATTGGTAGTGACTAAGTATAAATACCCTACAAAAATGTAACGAAATGTTTTGAATTTTCTGGTTAATGGTCGGCTGAAGCCTTTGATTGATAAGGATTTGAATTAATCGTTCGCATAGATTTGCTGGTTTTAATAACTTGTAATAAATAAAGCCTTTACCGCGGTGTATAAAAATAACCTGAAGGGTATAAACAACAGGCAAAAGTTGACCAAAGCGCCGAGTTATTGAGTTTTGAGTTCTCTCATACAAATATGAAATTTTCTCAGATTTCTTAAATTGCCTTTACTTTTACCGTCGGTAACGAGTTAGAGGGTGGGAGAGCTAAATAGTTTTGGTTGATGTCTGTTGCAACCTTTCTGGGCTACCTGAGCAGCTTCAAGTGGCTGAACTAACATCCCAGCTCTGAATCCAGATTCAAACTCAAGTCAAAATTAGGAGAAAAAGTCCATGTTAGATGCATTCGCCAAGGTTGTTTCTCAGGCTGATGCTAAGGGTGAATTCCTCAGCACCTCTCAGCTCGATGCTTTGACCAACATGGTTAAGGAAGGCAACAAGCGCCTGGATGTTGTTAACCGCATCACTGGCAACGCTTCTACCATTGTTGCTAATGCAGCTCGCGCTTTGTTCGAAGAACAGCCTCAGTTGATCCAACCCGGCGGTAACGCATACACCAACCGTCGGATGGCTGCTTGCCTCCGCGACATGGAAATCATCTTGCGTTATGTAACCTACGCAACCATCGCTGGTGATTCCAGTGTTCTTGACGATCGCTGCTTGAATGGCCTCCGCGAGACCTACCAAGCTCTAGGTGTACCTGGTGGTTCTGTGGCTTCTGGCGTTCAAAAAATGAAAGATGCTGCGATCGCAGTTGCTAACGACCCCAACGGTATCACCAAGGGCGATTGCAGTGCGTTGGTCTCCGAACTCGCTAGCTACTTCGACCGCGCTGCTGCTGCAGTTGGCTAATTAAGCCTCTGTTTCAACCAAGTCACGGAATACGTTTCTACAAAAACTTTGCAGAACAGGATATTTAGGGAGATACCGTAACTATGAAGACCCCCATTACCGAAGCGATCGCCGCAGCAGATACTCAAGGCCGTTTCCTCAGCAATGCTGAGATGCACCAAGTTTATGGTCGCTATGAGCGTGCCGCTGCTGCTATGGAAGCTGCTCGTGCTTTGACCAGCAATGCTCAAAAGTTGGTTGATGGTGCAGCTAATGCTGTTTACCAGAAATTCCCTTACACCACTCAGCAAGCTGGCAACAACATGGCTTCTGATGCTCGTGGTAAGTCCAAGTGTGCTCGTGATATCGGTTACTACGTGCGCATCATCACTTACAGCTTGGTAGCTGGTGGCACAGGTCCTTTGGATGAGTACCTCCTCGCTGGTCTAGATGAAATGCACCGGACCTTCGACCTCTCCAACAGCTGGTACGTTGAAGCTCTGAAGCACATCAAAGCTAACCACGGTATCACCGGACAAGCTGCTGTAGAAGCTAACGCTTACATCGACTACGCGATCAACGCTCTAAGCTAATTGAACGCATGGCCCGGAAAGATATGCAAGTGCTGGCGAGTGTTAGCAGTTGTTTATCTTCCCGGGCATTGTTTTTCTCAATCTGAATATAAGAATCTTCGAAAATCTTTTGTGTTGGGAGGGCATGCATGAGCGGTTTAGCAGCGTCCAATTTGGCGGCAGCAGGGAAGCTCGGTGTTTCTGCTTTTGATGCGACCAGAGTAGAATTGCGTCCAGACTGGTCAGAAGATGATCTTCGGGCCGTAATCCGGGTTGCCTATCGCCAAGTTTTAGGCAATGACTACGTGATGAAGTCTGAGCGCCTCAGTAATAGCGAGTCTCAACTCCGCCAAGGCAACATCACGGTGCGGGAGTTTGTCCGGGCAATCGCGAAGTCCGACCTTTATAAAAACAAATTTCTTTTTCCTAATTCCAACACGCGCTTTATTGAACTGAATTACAAGCACTTGCTCGGTCGTGCTCCCTATTCAGAAGACGAAATCAATTTTCACCTTAACCTTTACAACGAAAAAGGTTACGACGCTGAAATCGACTCTTACATCGACAGCGCTGAATACGAAGATAATTTTGGCAACAACGTAGTTCCTTACTACCGTGGCTTTTCGGTTGATCCTGGTGTTAGAACCACGGGCTTTACCCGCATGTTCCGCCTTTACCGGGGTTATGCCAATAGCGATCGCGCTCAAGTTGCAGGTAAAGCTCCTCACGTGTTCCGCGAGTTGGCTCAGAACCGCGCTTCTAGCATCGTGAAGCCTACGGGTGAAGGTAGCCGTGGCTTCCATAGCAGCGTTGGTGATGACACTCCCAACAAAGCATTGGGTGGCTCTTGGGGCGAAGGCGGACGGATTTATCGTCTAGAGGTGACAGGAATTCGCAACCCTGGATATCCCAAAGTTCGTCGCAGCAGTGTTGCTTATCTCATTCCCTACGAGCAAATGCTCCCGAAGATGCAGCAGATTCATCGCATGGGCGGCACAATTGTCAGCGTTACGCCTGCTTAAGGCTGCTGATCGCATCTTACTGAATTAAGTCTTTAAGAAAAGACGGTAATGGCAGGCATCAATTTAATGAGCTTGCCATTACTGCCTGCAATCATCTAGTTCAACTTCATAGGAGCTATTGTAACGATGTTTGGTCAAACTGCTTTAGGAAAAGCTTCTTTAAGCGATTCCGCTAGCCGCATGTTTCGCTTCGAAGTTCAAGGCTTGCGTCAAAACGAAGAAGCTGACAAGCTCAACTACTCGATTCGTCGCAGTGGTAGCACGTATGTCACTGTGCCCTACGGTCGCATGAATGAAGAAATGCAGCGGATTAGCCGTTTGGGCGGCAAGATTGTCAACATCACCTCGGTCTCTGCTTAGTTAGTGCCTATGGCACCAGGGAGTGAAGCTTTTTGCTCCCATTCGATTCACACTGGTTCGATTCACACTGGATTGATTTCGTCCCAGAGCTAATCTTCTAAGTTTTGATGAGGGAGTTGTTGCAATTATGTTTGGTCAAAGTTCCTTAGGAAGCAATACCTCGGTGGACGATTCTGCTAGCCGCATGTTTCGGGTTGAAGTGCGGGGTTTGCGTCAAACCTATCGCTCTAATAAGCTCAGCTATCCGATTCGCCGTAGTGGCAGTACTTACGTCACTGTACCCTACGGTCGCATGAGTGAAGAGATGCAGCGGATTAATCGTTTGGGCGGCAAGATTGTCAGCATTGAACCTCTGAACGCTGATCATCCTCAAGCAAAAGCAGAGGCGACGGCGGCACATCAGAATATTGAGGCGACCGCAGAAGCTGATAACGTGACAGCCGCACCCGTTGCCAAAGGTTAACTTGGGTGCCATTGTCTGTTTCCTGTTCCTGTGCTGAACCTGTTAGATTCATGTCGGAAACCAGCCTACAGCAGTCTTTTGAATCAGAGTCACAACCCACTGAGTCTTCTGGCGAAGCTTTAACTGTTGAGCAAGCGATCGCTAACTTAACTCATGAGGACTTGAGTCTCCGTTATTATGCTGCTTGGTGGCTGGGAAAGTTTGCCAAAAGCGAACCTGGAGTAGTGGAAGCTCTGATTGCCGTCCTAGAGGATGAAGCCGATCGCACTGAGCTAGGAGGCTATCCACTGCGGCGAAATGCAGTTCGGGCATTGGGGAAGCTGGCAGACGACCGGGCTGTGCCGGGATTGCTGCGTTGTTTGGACTGTTCTGACTATTATGTCCGTGAGGCTGCGGCTCAGTCTTTAGGCATGTTGGGCGATCGCACCTGCATCCCGGTTTTGATGTCTTGGCTAGAAGGCGGTGTGGCAGCGGTGCAGCTATTTCCAGGGCGACCTCACCTGACGCAACCCGCTGAGGCAGCAATGGAAACCTTAGAAGCCTTAAAGGTGACAGAGGCGGTGCCGCTGATCGAACCCTTTCTCCAGCATTCGTTGGATCGGGTGCGGCATGGAGCAGCGCGGGCTTTATATGTGCTAACTCAAGATCCGGTTTATGGAGAACGGTTGGTTCAAGAGTTAGCCCATAGCGATCTGAAAATGCGTCGCATGATTTTGCTAGATATTGGCGCGAGTGGTTATTTGTCAGGAGCCGAAGCGATCGCTCAAGCTTCTGTCGAAAATAGCTTTAAAGTAATGGCCCTCAAAAGCCTGCTAGAAAACCATCTTAAGCAACAGCCAGAGGCTGTCTTGGTTTCACCGTCTACTGAGCGAGTCATGAATTTGCTGGACTCATTGCTGTAGGCAGTTACGGATTTTGAGGTCATCAGCACTCAGTTCATTGAATTTCCTCAAAATCTATTGCCCATCTTCTTGAACTTGATACAGCTATGACCCATTCTGCTTGTGCTTCTGATCTGATTTCTGCTATCGAACAAGCGGCTACTCCCGCTAGTTTAGTGGCGGCAGTTCAAGCTTTGGCAGAAGCTCGTCTAGAGGCAGGCATTCCCACACTTATTTCAGCGCTGGGCTACAACAACCCAGAAGCAGCTGTGATTGCAGTGCAAGGATTGGTTGAGTTGGGAGAAGCAGCAGTTCAACCTTTAATTGAGCGGTTAGATGATTACAACTATGGCGCTAGGGCTTACTCATTTAGAGCTTTAGCCGCGATCGCCGACCCTCAAGCTTTAGACGTTCTCATTAATGCCGCAGAAACTGACTTTGCTCCGAGTGTACGTCGGGCAGCGACTAAGGGGATTGGGCAACTTCACTGGTCTCAACTTCCAGATGAACAACGCCAAGCAGCTCAAGAGCGAGCATTGCAGTCACTGTTGGCCTTAGCCCAGCATCCAGATTGGGACATTCGTTATGCAGCGGTAGTGGGTCTCCAAGCTTTAGCCTCCTCCGGAGAGGCAACTGAAGTGGAGCTGGCTGCACGAATCTTAGCCCAGTTCAATCACATTGCTCAAACCGATGCCGACTTAGCTGTGCGTGCTAGAGCTGAAATGGCTCAGCAACAGCTAAACGCATTGAGCAATCAGTTGGCAGCGATCGGCTAGCGATCGGCTGTCATTTTTTGTTACTCGATACCTGTTCCTCGATACAGTGGTAAACGTTACCTATGTCTATTCCCCTCCTTGAAGTTGCACCCAAAACCCAGAATCAACGGGTTCCTGGTTTCGAGGTGCCCAATGAAGATGCTCCTCAGCCTTACCGCTTTAGGGAACCTGCTTCCCAGTCTGATGTGCAAGAGTTGATTTGGGCGTCCTATCGCCAAATCTTCAGTGAGCACTTAATTCTAGAAGAGTATCGTCAACTGGCCTTAGAGTCGCAACTACGCAACCGTCAGCTTTCTGTGCGGGAGTTCATCCGCGCCCTTGGAAAGTCGGATGTCTACCGTCGCGAAGTTGCCGACACCAACTCGAACTATCGCTTGGTTGATATTACCTTCAAGCGCTTCTTAGGGCGGGCTACCTACGGCAAAGATGAGCAAATTGCTTGGTCAATTGTGATTGCCACACGAGGTTTGCACGGCTTCATTGATGCTGTCGTAGATAGCGATGAATATCAGCAAAACTTTGGTGACTCCATCGTGCCCTACCAACGGCGACGCATGGAGGGTAGACCCTTCAACTTAGTGACTCCTCGTTACAGCGACTACTGGCGGATTCAGAAGGCTACTTCAGGTAGCGGCAGTGCCTTTGCTCAAGGTCGGCAGTACCAAGCGGGCGATCGCGATATGCAAGTCATTCGCAGAGGGATTCCGGCAAGCTTCTTGAATATGGCTCAAGGTATCTTGGTGCCTCAAGTAAACTATCAGCGGACAACTGACCAGGCTCGGGGTGTCGCAGCGGCCTATACCTCCGGTCAGACTGCTTCTACCCATGATGTGCCACCACCCCCCACTGTGAAGCGGACGAATGTAGCACTGCCCTATCGTTACATTCCGACTCAACCCAAGGTCTAACTCAGTCCACGTTTCAAACTGATGAATCGGGGCGATCGCTTACAGGACTATTCAGGAGTTTACTGATGGCAATTCCTCTACTAGAGTACAAACCCTCTTCACAAAATCAGCGCGTTGCTGGTTATGAAGTGCCCAACGAAGATAATTCCGATATCTACAAGCTAGATAGTGGTAGCGCCAGTGATGATATTCAAGCAATCATTTGGGCTGCTTATCGTCAGGTGTTTAGTGAGCACGAAACCCTCCGCAACCACCGCCAAACGGCTTTAGAGTCTCAATTGAAAAATCGGGCGATTACAGTCCGCGATTTCATTCGGGGCTTGGCTAAGTCCGATGTGTATTGGCGGCTAGTTGTAGAAACTAATTCCAACTATCGCGTGGTGGAGTTAACTCTCAAGCGCTTGTTGGGCCGTGCTCCCTACAACAAAGACGAAGAAATCGCTTGGTCAATCAAAATTGCGACCCAAGGCTTGAGCGGCTTTGTGGATGCTTTGCTAGATGGCGAAGAATACAGCCAAAACTTTGGCGACAACACGGTGCCTTATCAGCGCCGTCGCTATAAAGATCGCCCGTTCAATTTAGTCACGCCACGCTACAACAGCTACTGGCGCGATAAGGAAGAAGGCGATCGCTACAAGTGGGGCGATGTGAATAACTTCTTGGAGATGGCGCGATCGCTCAAGCTGCCTCAAGCCAAGTTTGTGACTGTCAAAACCGCTAACATCCAGATTCCGAATACCACTCGCGACGCGCAGCCCACAGGCACCCTCGCTTCAATCAATACATCCGCTGGTTTTCCGATCCGCTAAAAGCGTACAATCCAAGAGAGGCGTGGAATTGTCAAATTCCTTTGGCGACGCAGTTTGCGGGTGATCCAGTTTGCACGCTCTAGGCATTGTAAGTTTTTAACTATTTTCATAAGGGAGATTCTGGCATGGCATTGCCGTTACTTGCATACAAACCAACTGCCCCAAATCACCGGGTTCGTAGCTTTGGTATTTCTGACCAAAACGAGGACACCCCTTACATCTATCGGACGGAGAACGTCAGCTCTCCCGAAGAACTGCGCCAGTTGATTTGGGCAGCTTATCGTCAAGTCTTTAACGAACAGTTAGTTCTGAGATTTAACCGTCAAGTGACTCTAGAAACTCGCTTGGCAAACGGCTCCATTACGGTTCGTGACTTCATCCGGGAATTGGCAAAATCAGAGCGCTTCTACACCTTGGTGGTAGGCGTGAATGATAATTACCGCTTGGTAGAAGTTTGCTTAAAGCGCTTGCTAGGTCGTGAACCTTACAACCAAGATGAAAAGATCGCTTGGTCGATCAAGATTGGTACTCTAGGCTTCCACGGCTTCGTTGATGCGCTGGTTGACAGTGAAGAGTACACCCAAAACTTTGGGGACAGCACTGTCCCTTATCAGCGGAAGCGGATGCAGAATCGGCCCTTTACCTTCCTGCCTCGCTACGGCGAAGACTATCAGGAAGTGGCTGGAACTGCTACCACCGACTGGCGCATCACCTTGGAGAAATTCTACACTCGCAAGTTCCAAGATCGGCAGTTGCCTGAAGGCGATCCTCGTCGCTTCCGGGATGTTGCAGCTGCGATCGCACCCAAAGGGAATTATGCACAGCGGATTTCTGCCTTTGACATTGACTACCTGAACAAGGTACCTGTGCGCGGCCGACGCTAATCTTTACAGCCAGCCCCTTGGGGTTGGTAACGAGTAATTATTAACTGGGTCTAGTTACTGTTGACTAAAAACTTGGCGAATCGCGATCGCGGTTCCGTAAGTTCTCTAGATACAACAGTAGGTAGACCCAGTAGTTTTATAAATTCATGGGTGTAAAGTGTTGCACTTGTTCGCACTAGTTATTTCTAGGGAAACTCTATGTCTCGCCTGATTAAAGTTTTAGCGATTGATGGTGGTGGCATCCGGGGTGTGATTCCGGCGATGCTCCTAGCCGAAATTGAGAAACGCACAGGCCAAGCGATCGCTGAATTATTCGATGTCATTGCTGGAACCTCAACCGGTGGCATCCTAGCTTTAGGTTTAACTAAGCCCAACGCTAGCGGCAAACCTGCCTATTCGGCAGCTAATCTCGTACATTTATACGAAGCTGAAGGAGCACGGATTTTCCCCAAGTCTTCGCTGAGTAAAATACGCGGCTTAGTCAATCAAAAATATCCAGCAATCGGTATTGAAGCCGTCCTCAGGCAGTACTTTGGCGACACCATGCTGAGCCAAGCGCTAAAGACTGTTTTGGTGCCTAGCTACGATACTGAGTTGCGGCGTCCTTATTTTTTCAAAAGTCGCAAAGCGAAGGCAGATAGCGATCGCAATTTTCCTATGGCAACTGTTGCTCGCGCCACCTCTGCGGCCCCAACTTACTTTGAGCCGCTACAAGCTAAATCGAATCAGGGTTTGGTGCCCTCCACCTTTATTGATGGTGGCGTGTTTGCTAACAATCCCGCCATGTGTGCTTACGTGGAAGCCAGAAAAAATCACCCAGAAGCCCATGATTTTTTGGTGGTTTCACTCGGCACAGGTGAACTAACCACTAGTTTCAACTATGCTCAGATCAAAAATTGGGGCTTACTGGAGTGGGCACGCCCTATTTTTAATATTGTTTCAGATGGCGTCAGTGACACCGTAGACTATCAATTACAAGAGTTGCTAGCTAACGAGGAAAACCCACCGCGCTACTACCGTTTTCAGGCTTCACTCCATGCTCTCGGTAAGCTCGATCGCGGTAACCACATCGATAATGCCAGCCCCGAAAATGTTGCTTTCCTCAAGCGAATTGCTCAAAACACGATTCACAACAATGAGCGGGAACTGAACTCACTCTGTCACCAGCTAGTTGCTGGACTAGTCGTTAGCTAGCCTGCTTCACCAATCGAACAAGCTAGCTGAGGGTTAGTTGAGGTTGCCTTAAGCGGAGGGAGCTTCGTCTCTAGGAGCATCAGCAATGGCTGCTTCACTCTTGGCCTGTGCTCTTTGCTCACGTTGCTTGCGATCGGCGTTGAGGATATCTTCCATCGCTGCTTGCGCCTGAGCCATTTTCTCCAAATTGCTGCGGTATAGTTCCAGATCTTTTTGCACTTTATCCTCTGGCAAGTGCAGTGTGGCTCCTACTTGCTTCAGGAACTCAGTGCGCTGCTTTTCATCCTTCACCATTTCTGGGTCAGCCAACTCCAGAATCGTGAATAAGCCAATGGCAAACAAGCGACTATATTTGAACTTAGAACTGGCAGCGATCGCTTGCAGGGTCTCTTGGAGCGCTTGACCACCCTCTAGGCTGCTAAGTTGCCCAGTTGGGGAAATCAACTCTTGGGCCGATACCTGAGTCGCTAAGGTTTTTAATTGTTCAGCATCTTGACGATACTTTTGAGGGTCGGCTCCTAAAGCTTGACAAAGGGCATTGAAAATTGAGACTTTATCTTGCTCAGGACGATAGCCTTGCATAAAACGGTCAAAGGAAGACACAACCCCCAACGCGTAAATTGGGTCGTAGTGAAAGTCAACATTGACCGAAAGCAAGTGCATTTCTACCATCAACTCTTCCACCACTCGTCGATAGATCGAGTTGATGGGACGGGTATGAACCGTATAGAAGTTGCGCTTAGTATCGGAGACGGTGCGAACGTTATTCACAGGAAGCATTCAGGGGATCAGTAACTTCATTGTCTCGCTTGGCGGGAGGTTTGCCAAGGCAACAGCACGCCAATCAAGGATGGCTGTCTCTGTATTCTACAATTTGAGATTGCAGAGACTCGCCTACTCTGAAATTTTCACCTGAATGAGTGGCCTTAGCCTACTACCTTGGTGGTGAATTTGAGCACCACGACCAAGCGATCGCTGAGGCAACTTGATTTGTGCATCTGCGGTCACGGCAAGGTTCGATTAAATCAATATATTTAGCTAGCAATACCTCTAGGTACGCCTTCTAAAGCTTCTTCCTCAGTTTCAAAAATTTCAAAAACTGAGTCCATCATGGTGACTTCAAAGACTAGCTTGGCTTCTGGATGGACGTTACAAATACGGAAGCTGCCTTTGACTTTTTCCGCATCGCGCATCCCTGCAACCAGAGAGGTGAGACCAGAACTGTCAATAAAATTGACCTGGCCTAAGTTCACCACTACATGGCGGCTCAATTTAGAAATACATTCCTGTAACTTTAAGCGAAACTGCCAGGCGGTTGTAATGTCTAAGCGTCCGGTGGGGGTTAAGACAATGACTGTAGTACCGTCTTGGGTTGTGTAAGTTCTCTGCTCCATTGGGATCGCTGATCCTCCCCTAGCAATAATGGGTATTTGGGAAATGAACTGGTGCTGGCAATAACTGAAAGGATCAGGAGCAGCCGCAACTTAAATAAAAATTGAGCTACTGATCCGTAGATTAGTGGGTACCAGCCATTGTTAAGCCTGTAGACTCCCCGAGTTAGACACGAGTTGCGCCTTATCTATAGTTGGCAGGTGGCAGAGGTTTATAACAGATCGGGCAGAAAAATTTCTGGCGATCGCAGCCCTACCTCCCGTAGTTTACCTCAGCTCTCAGAGGCGGGAGAAAACCAGTTAACCCAGTCTTGCGGCTTAAGAAAGGTTTGGTACAGCTCGGCTTCAGGGGTGTTGGGTTCTGGTTCGTAACCATACTCCCAACGTACGAGGGGCGGGAGAGACATCAAAATCGATTCGGTGCGGCCATTGGTTTGTAGACCAAAAATGGTGCCTCGGTCGTAGACTAAGTTGAACTCGACGTAACGACCCCGACGATAAAGCTGGAAATTCCGTTCGCGATCGCCATACTCAGTCCCTTGTCTGCGCTCTGCAATGGGCACATAGGCGGGCAAGAAAGCCTGACCGCAGGACTGAATGAAGCTAAAAATTTCCTCCCAGCTACGGCTACCGATCTGACCTACTTGATTGCTATGGAGTGCCGCTGGGCCGTCTGCCGCTGGACCGCGATACAAGTGATTAGTGAGTCCATCTTGATAGTCGAAGAAGATGCCGCCAACTCCTCGCGTTTCTTGGCGATGATTTAAGTAGAAGTATTCGTCGCACCACAGCTTAAAGGTGGGGTAGTACTCAGGATGGTGAGCATCACAAGCTTGCTTCAGAGTTTGGTGAAAATGCACCACATCTTCAGCAAAAGGATAGTAAGGGGTTAGGTCAATGCCACCACCGAACCACCAAACGGGACCCGCTTCAAAATAACGGTAGTTGAGATGCACCGTGGGGATGTAGGGATTTCGGGGGTGCAGCACCATGGAAGTGCCTGTGGCATAAAACTTGTGACCCGCCGCTTCTGGTCGTTGAACCAGCACGGAGGGAGGGAGATGAGTACCCCAAACTTCAGAAAAGTTTACGCCTCCCTGCTCAAACACTCTGCCTTCTCGCATCACCCGCGATCGCCCGCCACCGCCTTCGGGCCGTTCCCAGGCATCTTCCTGAAACGTTGCTTGCCCGTCTAGCTGTTCCAAACCTTGGCAAATTTGATCTTGCAGGTCTTTCAAGAATTGGCTGACCTGCTGCCGTGAGTCAGTAGGAAGGGTCAGTTTAGATGCAGTTGCCTCAGGAGTGGAAGAAGTAGTCATAACCTTCAGTGCAATACCGTTAAAAATTTTGGCTGGCGTGCTGGAATCTCAACAGAAGTTAAAAAATGATCGCAAGCCCGAAGTTTAGCTGGGCTTAGTTAGGCTGAGTGAAATGCATCAAGACCGAGTTTCAAGGTCTTCCAGTGCGTAAACTTCTATAGAGTTTTATCGAGAGAATCGCAAAAAGCTTAACAGATAGCCGCACAAAATTGGCGAACTTGATACGTTTTTACAACATTATCTAGCAGTCTAACTTTTCCCTGGATTACCCTGAAACTTATTTTCTGCGGTTGGATTAATGTGGGGGCGCGAAGGTCGTTGATTTTGCCTGCTAGAGCTCAGTTTAAATGGCTTAATAACACACAAAATGTGTGGCGTCGTTGATCTATCTTTAGTGCGATCGCACCTGATTGTGACAATCGCTAGGATGGCTGATCCGAGATGAGCGATCGCAATTGTTAGGATCGAGCTAGGCAGCGATCGCGCTATCCCAACCTGTTGAAGTGACTCGATGCGGGAACGAAAATGGCAAAAATTTTAACTAAACTGCGACTTCGGCGTCATCGAATCAGGTTTCAGTATTCTTTGGTGAGAACTTATCAAGCGCTTAGTACGGCTTCTGTAGAAGACTTATGGTGCAAGATTGGTGACCTCACCGATGTGTCTTGGCATCCTTTACTGGCTAGCACTGATGTCCCGCATGGCTTGGTCGTGAAACCAGGGCTAATTTATCGAGCCGTGACGCGCTTGAGCCCGATTCCAGTTCGGATTTTTGTGGAGCGGGTGAATCCAGGAGAATTACTCAGCGTCCGAATTTTAGCAATTCCTGGGGTGGAAGAACGTGTTACCTACCAGGTTGAATCAACGGTTTGTGGAACTCGCGTATCTTATTCAGTGACGTTGCGCGGTTGGCTTTCCCCTTTAATTTGGTCTTTGACCCAACCTTACGCAGCTAGGGTGGCAACAAAATTAGTGCAAGCGGCAGAGCAGGCAGCCCTGTCCACAGTACCAGTTGATGCCAGGACACGATCGCCCGGAAATAGTTGTTTTGATTTTTGATAGGCGATTCGGCAGTCGCGATCGCCTACAGACACGAATCCACCCTCGGTAACGGTAAGATTGCACTAGAGGACAAAGCCACTTACCTTATATCCTCCCGTTGCAGTTAGGGTGGAGAATTTATAATCTCGTATGCTTAATGCTGATTCAGTTCTAGAAGTTCTACGCCCCGTTCAAGACCCCGAACTTCGCAAGAGTTTGGTGGAATTGAATATGATTCGCAACGTCGCGATCGCAGATGGCACAGTTAGCTTTACCTTGGTGCTCACAACACCTGCTTGCCCTTTGCGCGAATTTATTGTGGAAGATTGTCAGAGAGCAGTCAAAACTCTACCTGGAGTTGAACGAGTTGAGGTCGAGGTAACTGCCGAAACCCCCCACCAGAAGGCTTTGCCCGATCGCACTGGCATTGAGGGCGTAAAAAATATTGTTGCGATTTCTAGCGGTAAGGGTGGTGTTGGCAAAAGCACCGTGGCTGTGAACGTGGCAGTAGCCCTGGCCCAAGCGGGAGCCAAAGTAGGACTGATCGATGCAGATATTTATGGTCCCAACGCTCCGACGATGCTAGGTCTAGCTGATGCCCAAGTGATGGTTTCTAAAGGCCCTCAAGGAGATATTCTGGAGCCTGCCTTTAACCACGGCGTTAAGCTGGTTTCAATGGGCTTTTTGATTGACCCTGACCAGCCTGTAATCTGGCGGGGACCAATGCTGAATGGCATCATTCGGCAGTTTCTCTATCAGACGCAGTGGGGCGACCTAGACTACCTGATTGTGGATATGCCACCTGGGACGGGGGATGCTCAACTGACGCTGGCGCAAGCGGTACCGATGGCTGGCGCGGTGATTGTCACTACCCCGCAAACGGTCGCGCTATTAGACTCCCGCCGAGGCTTAAAGATGTTCCAGCAGATGGGAGTGCCTGTCTTGGGCATTGTAGAGAACATGAGCTACTTTATTCCTCCTGACATGCCCGATCGCCAATATGACATTTTTGGTTCAGAAGGTGGAGCGAAGGCGGCTCAGGAGCTGGGTGTACCTTTGCTAGGATGCGTGCCGCTAGAAATTCCGCTCCGACAAGGAGGCGATCGCGGCCTACCGATTACAGTTGGTGATCCTGATTCAGCCTCAGCCAAAGCTTTAAAGGCAATTGCTCAACAAATTGCGGCAAAAGTTTCTGTCGCCGCGCTGGCATCAGCGTAATAGATGTTTATGGTGATTGGAACAACCCAGTTACCTCCCTAACAGCCTTCGACTTAAACTTGACCATTTGCTAGAACATGTTGCAGAAATCGCTAGCCCGGATTCGCTGGAAATCTTTAATTCAACCTTGGCAAGAGACTGACGGCTGGTTGTTTTTTCTCCCTATTGGTCTCACGTTCCTCGGTGGCGTGATGATTTATAGTACCGAGTTGAATCAAGGCTGGACAGACTGGTGGCAACACTGGCTGATCGGCGGCATTGGGTTAGTGCTGGCATTAATAATCTCTAGGTGCCGCTACGAAAACTTGTTGCAGTGGCGTTGGGTGATTTACGGCATCACCAATGCATCTCTGCTAGCCGTTATGTTTATCGGCACCACGGCTCTGGGAGCCCAGCGCTGGATTACGATTGCTGGTTTTAACATTCAGCCGTCTGAGTTTGCCAAGTTAGGCATGATTATTACCTTGGCGGCCATGTTGCACGGGCGGACTGCTTCCACCCTGACTGCGGCGATTCAGACTTTAGCAGTGACGGCGCTGCCTTGGGGCTTAGTCTTTTTGCAGCCAGATTTGGGTACGTCGCTGGTCTTTGGGGCAATTACCATTGGTATGCTCTATTGGGGAAACGCCAATCCTGGTTGGCTGGTGCTACTGATTTCTCCAATTGTTTCAGCCATCCTATTTAATGTCTTTTTCTCTAGTTGGTTGCTGGGTTTGGAGCTTATCTGGGTGGTGGCGATGGGGGCGATCGCCTGGATGACCTTACCTTGGCCTAGGCTCGGAGCGCTAGGAGCAGTGGCTGTCAACCTGATCTCTGGAGCGCTAGGGCATGTTCTCTGGGGACTGCTCAAGGATTACCAGAAAGACCGCCTAATTTTGTTCTTAGATCCAGACAAAGACCCCTTGGGCGGCGGCTATCACTTGATTCAATCTCGAATTGCGATCGGAGCGGGCGAGTGGTGGGGCCGAGGGTTTATGAAAGGCACTCAGACGCAGCTCAACTTCATTCCGGAGCAACATACCGACTTTATCTTTTCTGCGATTGGCGAGGAACTTGGTTTTATTGGTTCTTTTCTGGTGTTGCTCGCTTTTTGGTTGGTCTGCCTGCGGCTGATTATGGTGGCGCAGAATGCCAAGGACAACTTCGGCTCGTTGCTAGCAGTGGGTGTGTTTTCTATGCTAGTGTTCCAGGTTGTTGTGAACGTCGGGATGACCATTGGCTTGGCTCCCGTAACCGGAATTCCCCTGCCTTGGATGAGTTATGGGCGATCGGCACTCTTAACCAACTTCGTCGCGATCGGCTTGGTGCAATCGGTGGCAAATTACCGCCAAAGGCTAAAGTTCTAGAGCGGCAGAATTAGGTTAGCTGCTAGTACTTTACTCAATTGGATTTGTTGAGTGGGCCTCGCCTAACCAACAACCAAAACTAACACGGTGAAATACTAGTAAGCTATTTAGAAGAGAAGCGACTCCAGTCACTCCATCCTATTCACTGAACACCTATTCACTGAACACTATGATTTTGCCTGGCTCAGCAGTTCGTGTGACCAGCACCTCTGATATTTACTACGGCTTCCAAGGTCTTGTGCAGCGTGTAACCGATGGCAAGGCAGCCGTCTTGTTTGAAGGAGGTAACTGGGACAAGTTGGTTACGTTTCGTTTATCGCAGTTAGAGTTGGTAGACGCAACTGCGGGCCGCAAGAAAGCGAAGTAGCACTTATGCGGTTGCCCCTACCCCAATTTGCTCACCAAAATCGTCCACCGAATCACATTGCTGAAGTGATTGAGACGGCGACGACGGAGTTTTTGGCGCAGTGCTTGGAACCGGAAGACTTAAGTTTTCCGGTCATGCCGCCTTTTGGCAGTTGGGTACGCTCTATTGATGAAGAATCGGGGAATCACGTTTATGCTGTGGTGTATCATGCCACAACGAGCCCGATCGATTCAGTGCATCGGGCGCGGGCTTTAGGGTTGTCGTTGCAAGATTTACGCGAGCAGCAACCCCAGATTTTTGCCATGCTGAAGACAGAGTTTCGGGCTGCGATCGTTGGATTTCGGCCCTGCGAAACTGGAGTAGCTGGGACACAACGCCTGAGTGAAACGATTTATCAGCACTTGCCGCCTCGACCGCCACAAATTCACCAAGCAGTATATGTTTGTGAATCAGAGGAAGTGCTGCACTTTAGTGAAAAGCTAGATTTTTTGCGAGCTTTGCTACAAGTGAATGGAGCTCCAGTCGATGCGTTAACTGCGGCGGCCATTCGAGAGATTCATCAATTACGCCAAGCCGATCGCACTTGGCTAGTGAACGCGGGACGCACTTTGAGTGTCTTACTCAAAGATGATTACGATCGCCTGCGAGTAATCTTGAGTCAGATCCACCTATAGGTATTTACTTCTTCTTCCTTTAGAGCCTTAAGGTTTGGAATGATGCGGACAAGTTAGCACTCAAGCAAGGCTTTCCGCGTAATGCCTGGAAGCTGCTGGCACTCATTCACTTTAATGGACGCTCTATGGAATCGATTTTGAAATTTTTTGAGGAACCCATCGTTTCGTTTGCGGTTCTCCTAGCAGTAATTCTGACTGTACCTATCCTAGTAGAGCGGTTCCGGATACCAGGCTTAGTAGGGTTGTTAGCAGCAGGGGTGGTTTTAGGGCCGAATGGCTTGCACTTGCTGCAAAAAGAGTCGGAAACGCTCAGCCTGCTGGCGGAAATTGGGTTGCTCTACTTAATGTTTGTGTCGGGTCTGGAAGTCGATATTGAAGAGTTCCGCCGCAAAAAATATCGTTCGATTGGGTATGGTAGCCTGACTTTTGCGATACCCCTAATATTTGGCACGGTTGTGGGTCGCCTATTTGGGTTTGACTGGAACGCTTCGGTCTTGATCGGTTCGTTGTTTGCTTCTCACACTTTGCTAGCTTACCCAATGGTCAGCCGCTTAGGTGTGGTGTCCAATGAGGCGGTGACGGTGACGATTGGAGCGACTATTTTTACCGATGTCGGGTCACTATTAGTTCTGGCAATTTGTATTGGAATTAATGCGGGTGATTTTACTGCTACCAAACTAGCAATCTTACTCGGCTCTCTAGCAATTTACTCAGTAGTGGTGCTGTTTGGGTTTGATTGGGCAGGTCGTCAATTCTTTAAACGCACCGGAGATGACGAAGGCAATCAGTTTTTATTCGTCTTGTTAGCCATCTTCCTAGCTTCATTGGGCGCACAATTAATTGGAGTCGAGAAGATTGTGGGGGCTTTCCTCGCAGGTTTGGCAGTCAATGATGCTGTCGGTCAAAGCCCCGTTAAAGAAAAAGTGGTATTTGTCGGTAGCGTTTTATTTATTCCAATTTTCTTTGTTAACTTGGGTCTGCTGATTGATATTCCTGCTTTCATCGCCAGCATCTCCTCGATTTGGTTAACCCTAGCGATCGTCACTGGCTTAATTATTAGCAAGTTCTTGGCTGCCTATGGCGCAAAACTGTTATACCGCTATAACCAAGACGAATTGCTCACGATGTGGTCGATGTCGATGCCTCAAGTAGGAGCAACTTTGGCTGCAACCTTGGTAGGCTATCGAGCTGGCATGTTGACTGAAGGCGTGCTGAATAGCGTCATTGTGTTGATGCTAGTAACTGCTACTTTGGGTCCCTTAATTACGAGTCGGGTTGCTCCGAGGCTGATTACTTCAGACACGACATTGGAGCCTGATACTACGCCCAGCAATTGGGGTGCTGGCACAACCGATCATCCTTTTACGGTGGTGGTTCCGGTTTATAACCCTAAAACGGAGCAGTATTTGATTGAGATGGCAGCGCTGCTGGCTCGGTATGAGTCGGGGCGGATTGTCCCTTTAGCGATCGCCACAGCTCAAGCCAACATGGATACTCCCACCATCGGTGCAGCAATGGAGCGCAGTGAAGCGTTGCTAGCCAATGCTAAAGCTGTCAGCCAAGAAATCGGAGTTGAGGCAGAGCCATTATTGCGAATTGATGATGGAATCGCTCAAGGAATTAGTCGTGCTAGCCGAGAACAAGATGCCAGCCTCATCGTCATGGGTTGGGGACGGCGCACTGGGTTCCGGGCTCGTATATTCGGGAATGTGTTAGACAGCGTGCTTTGGTCGTCCCACTGTCCAGTCGCAATTACCCGCCTGTTAAACTCTCCCAGCACCATGCAGCGCATTTTGGTGCCGATTGATAACTTGGGATCTGCGTCTAGCAGGACGGTGCAATTTGCTCAAATGCTAGCCGCCGCCAATCAAGCCACTGTGACGCTGCTCCATATCACCGATCGCCGAGCTTCAGCGGGCAAAAGAGCTTGGACTGAATCACAATTAGCGATGTCCGTAGCGAAATGGGCACCCCAGCTGAAGCCAGAGATTCAGGTGGTGAGTAGTGATAATGTCGTGACGGCCATTTTGCAGGCTGCTAAATCTTGCGATTTGGTGGTGTTGCGATCGCTCCGCCGTCGGACTAACGCTGGACTCGACATTAGCGATGTCACCACTCAAGTCGCTCAACAATTGACCTGTTCCGTGGTGCTGTTAGGAGAACCTCAGCGATCGCAACCTAGTGTAGTAGTGAATCCGACTCGGGACCAGTTGGCTACCCAGGCTTAGATCAACACGAGACAACAAGGGCTTAATACAGTCTTGGCCCGCTCGTTGAGAAGTAATTGGCCGTTTTCGCTCACACTGATATCTCTACCGGGCAAAAAGCCTTTACCGATCAGCCGTTGGTAGATCGCAGGAGAGGTGATGCTGCGGATTTCTGCCATCACATCGGCAGGAACTAAGTGTTCAACTGCCCAAAAAAAGGAATCAGTGTCAAAACTAATTAAACGCTCAAAACTGACGAGCAATACTCCTGCTACCTCTACAAGAGTTAATTGGCTTTTGAGATTGGCTATGAGATCTCTACCGACGTGAGTGTTGCGGATCATCATAGCCAAAGCCATTCTTTCGATTTCTTGCTCTAACTTCAAGTCGCTCATGTTGGGCACTAAGTCAATTCTTAAGGAATTGTGATTTTGCCAAGTATACCTGAAGGCAGATAAAAAATAGCTCCCAAGATAGACGCAGATATTAGTATTTTCTAGCCGATTTTTTATTTCTCTACAAAAGAAATCTTTAGAAGTAGCTGTTCAGTTTCTAGAAGAATTGCTGAGACTGCTTTTTGGGAAAAATAGCTGAGTTTGTAAAGAAATAAAAACTATGGCACCAGTGGAGTTGAAACCTTAAGAAATTGCATACCCAAAAATAAAGCTGCGATCGTTCCAGAAACGCAAATTTCTCCATTCCATATCCTTTCTGATAATTCTTCCACGGGGATTAAAACAACTTCAATGGCTTCAGTCATATCAAGGTTTTGTTCAGCAAAAACAAAAGCATTTTGCGCGAGAAATAAGTGAATTTGGTTAGTATCTTTGACGGGGTTATCGTGGAGCGTCGCCAGCTTTACTAAATGCTCAGCTCTATAACCTGTTTCTTCTTGCAGCTCTCTCTGGGCAGCAACTTCTGGGCTTTCAGTCTCGGGGTCAAACGTGCCCGCTGGGAGTTCTAATAAGATTTCCTCCACCCCGTGGCGATATTGCTGCACAAAGACAACTTCTTGGTTTGGAGTGATCGCAAGCACCAAAACCACATCAGGTCGAACCACAACAAAATAGTCATCAATTAATTGCTGATTGGCTAGTCTCACGGTGTCTTGGCGGACTCGGCACCATTTGTGCTCAAAGACCATGCGTGAAGTTAAGGTCTGCCATTTGCGAATCGGCTGCATAACTTTAAGGTTTTCTAGTAGTTCTGGAAGGGAAAGAATGTAGGCAAAGAGAATAAGCAAATCTAGGCTAGATCTCCTGCTGCCATAAAATCTGCCTGGCAAGCCATGAATACGCTTGACTCAGTTTCAGTTAAAACCAGAGGCTGCGTCTGAGTGATTAGTACGTCCCCAGTAGAGTTGTAGGGATTCTGCTCAGACTCCGAAACTTAAGGTGTTGCCTTGTAGTCAGGTTTAAGCAGCAGTGGCTTGAGTGTTAGTCACAAAGCTTGCCTGGATGGATTGCTAAATGCGCTGGCTGCTGCGAATCACTAACCCCCTACATGTCCCCCTACAGTTTTCTCGTGATGCAACGTCGTCTTTCTTTCATTAGCAAAGTTTTCATGGGTGCTACCCTAGCCCTACAACTCTTGCCCCCTTCTGCGATCGCGGCTCCTCCTCGAACTCCTGACCAAACTGTGACCTGCGAAGTGTTAGTTGCAGGAGGTGGCTTGGCGGGTGTCGCAACGGCTTACGAAGCTTTGTTGGCAGGACGCACTGTCTGCATGACCGAGATTACAGATTGGGTCGGCGGGCAAATTTCAGCTCAAGGCACCTCAGCGCTGGATGAACGGCAGACTCAGCGATCGCTCTTGTTCTATCCGCGCGGCTATCTCGAACTGCGGCAACGTCTAGAGCGTTATTACAAGGGCGATCTCAATCCGGGTGATTGTTGGGTCAGCGAGTCTTGTTTCTTGCCACGGGACGGCCACAAAGTTTTGTTCGATGAGTTGCAGAGTGCTGCTAAGCGTGGCAAGGGGACGCTGAAGTGGTTTCCCGCCACGGTGATTAAAGAGCTAAACACAACTCCTGTCGGAGCTGGGCAACAGATTCAAGGAGCGATCGCCATTCAGCATCGGCCTGCTCCTGGTGCAAGTCCGCTCAATGCCTTGCCCCTTTCCCAAACGATTGAAGATGCCTATCGCTACGAAAACTCAGCGCAGTTTCAAAAAGCGATCGTGCGGTTTGTGCCAGCTCCAGCGAAACTGTCTAAATCTCAAACCACTCAATCCCCGGCTAATGCTCCGCAATGGTATGTGGTAGATGCCACCGAAACCGGAGAACTGGTAGCACTGGCTGATGTGCCTTATCGCTTGGGCATCGATCCTCGCTCTTATCTAGAACCGTCTTCCTCTAGTGAAGCGGGTGACCCCTATTGCACTCAAGGCTTTACCTACACCTTTGCCATGCAGGCCACAGAGCAACCCCAACAGCATACTGAGCCTGCGTTTTACCCCAATTACGCCGGGTACTACAGCTACGAATTGCCCCGGTTGGCGAGTTTCCCGCTTGTCTTCACCTACCGCCGGATTCTAAACCAAAACCCCACTCGCCAAGAGGTGAAGGTTCAGTCGAACACTGGCGCGGTTACCCCTGGTGATATTTCCATGCAGAACTGGACTTGGGGGAACGATTATCGCCCTGGCACCGCAACCGATAACTTTGTCTACACCCGCGATCAACTTACCAGCACGGGGCAATTGCAGCCAGGAGCGTGGATGGGTGGTTTACGAACGGAAAGTCTCCAGCGAGCTGAGGAGTTGTCTCAGGGATATTTCCATTGGTTAGTTGCGGGTACGACCGACTCTCAACTCGGAGCAGGCGTAAAACAACCGCAACCCAATCACCGTTACCTGACAGGATTTGATACCCCCATGGGGACTGCTCATGGTCTGTCTAAGTATCCTTACATCCGCGAGGGTCGCCGGATTATTGGGCGTCCGTCTTGGGGGCAGCCTCAAGGCTTTACGGTTTGGGAGGTAGATATTTCTCGACAGGATTATTTCAAAGATGAGTACTACCGCAAGACACTGTCACCCCAGATGTATCGCAGCTTGCAAGCAACTTTGGCAGGCCTAGAAGCTACGTCTTTTGTAGGTAGCAAATTGCCGTCTGAAAAAGTGACCCGCCGGACGCGATCGACCATTTATCCAGATGCAGTTGGGATTGGGCACTATGCGATTGATTTCCATCCTTGCATGACTCAGAGTCCGCCTGAGCAACCTGGCAACACCGAGCGAGCAGGAGAGCGACGCGGGGCGGGTAATGCCTACCCCTTCCAAGTACCACTACGAGCCATGATTCCCCAAAAAGTTGACAACATGCTGGTGGCGGGTAAGAGTATTGCCACTAGCCACGTTGCCGCAGCAGCTTATCGGGTGCATTCATTTGAGTGGTCTTCGGGTGCAGCAGCAGGCACAACAGCCGCCTTTGCGCTCGAAAAGGGCATCATGCCTTATCAGCTGGTTGACCAACTACCGCGAGCAGAGCCACAACTCGAACTTTTGCAACGTCGGCTGGCGGAAAATGGCAATCCAATTACGTTCCCTGATACTTCGATCTTCAATGAGAAATGGGAGGATTGGAAATAGATTTTTGCCCCGGAGGCCGAAGCGGTGGTAAGTCGCTAGAATTGCACTAGGATAAAATACGTAGTTTTGTTAAAAGTGTTTCCGGTAACGGCCTATGAATCTGGTACTTACGGCAGCTTCCCATTTTGCCGCCGTTGCGCCTACGGTAGCGCCTGAAAAGGCTGGTCAAGTTACCCGTCAAACTTACCCGAATTACAAAATCATTGTGCTGAATGACGACTTCAACACGTTTCAGCATGTCACCGAGTGTTTGATTAAGTACATCCCGTTTATGACTAGCGATCGCGCTTGGGAATTGACCAATCAAATTCACTTTGAAGGTCAGGCAGTGGTTTGGGTAGGGCCGCAAGAGCAGGCGGAACTTTATCACACGCAACTAAGCCGCGCTGGTTTGACGATGGCTCCTCTAGAAGCGGCCTAACTCAAACTCTCCGGTCGCTGCGATTTCCTCTATGCTGAGAAGTGCTGGAACTCGGCGATCGCAGCACACTTCAACTGGCAAAACAATGGGTAACCCCTCTCGCGGCAGGCTTGTTCTCAACCACTCCACCCACATTCCGGGCTTGATTCCGTTGTTGGAACGGCTGCTTCAGCAAGAGGGGATTCAAACGATTACCCCTGGTGTAATTGGTGCCGTACGAGCGCACTCTCCAAAGCTCAGACTTAAGATTTCTGTCCCGATTCGCGGCGGCTTTAAGGTGCTCGCCCGACAAGGTAAGACAGTACAGGAAGTGTTTATTTTGACGAGCTTAAGTCAGGAAGTTTTGGAAAGTGCGATCGCTACGGTTTTAGCGAAGTAACAGCCTTAACAAAGCCATTATTCTACTGAGCTAGCACTACTCAACTTGACGCAGTACGACGGCCAAACGATTTAGCGGCAAGCTAATCATGCAGGCAAAAGTGAGTAAGTAAGAAATAATTGCAGTGAATTTCAGGCTTAGCAGCAGAACTTCCCAGTCAGGCAAGGCAAATTTCTGCACGCCCAAAGCGACGCAGTGAACAGCCCAGTAGGTAAAGATCATCAGCATCAGCATGCTTTCAGCTTGTTCGAAATCTTCCCCTTGATCTTGAGGCATGCCAACCAGCAAGCCGAGACCAGCCAGACAAGCAAAAAATGATAGCAAAACCAACCAGTCATGCCAGAGGAGCGTTGGCATCATTGTGTCCTTGATTACGCATTGAATCGAAAATTAGTCTAAAAGATCAGGGCTTTCAACTCACGAAAATATTACAAACTGCAATGAATTCGTGCGAGGAACAAACCATGTTTCGCACTTTTATAATTCCCTGTTAATTGCGAGAACTAAAGCAGCTTAAAGCTTTAACCAATCCTTTCTAGTTTGGGATCAATTTTTCAGTTAATTAAAGTTAATCAAGAAAAATGAATCGAAATTCACTTTGGCAGCAGGAGGGTAAAGTCAAATTTCAAATCGGCAATACTTTCTATCGCTCTCAGAGCCAAATTGGCCGAGACCTAGGGTTGTTAGCCGCTGCGATTTATAAAGCTGATACTGGAAAACTGCGAGTTCTGGACGTTATGACCGCTTGTGGCGTGCGGTCTCTACGGTATGTGCTAGAGAGCCAAGCAGATTGGGTTTGGGCGAATGATGCCAACCCAGAAGTAAACATAACTTTAAGCCAAAATCTAGCTAGCTATTTAGAGCCAAGTTCTTATCAAATCACCTATCAAGATGCCAATCGCGTCTTTTTTGATTGCTATCAACGGCAAGACTACTACGACTTAGTAGATGTAGATAGTTTTGGCAGTCCTGCGCCCCACTTCAGCACTAGTCTTTGGGCAACAAAAATTGGTGGATTGCTCTATCTAACGAGTACCGATGGACGTACCAGTTCGGGCCATGAACCTGAAAAAAGCCTGCAAGTCTATGGTGCTTACGCCCGCTGGCATCCCGCTTTACATGAACAAGGCTTGCGGCTCTTAATTGGTAGTGTTCTACAACAAGCCAATAACAAGGGCTTAAGTATTCAACCAATTTTTTCGCTGTTTAATGGTCAGGTTTACCGGGTGATGGTGCGAGTTCTAACCCATCCTAGTTCTGAGCTAAAACACTATGGATTTCTGGGTTACTGCCATCATTGCGGCCACTATGAAACGGTGTCTTGGCGTCAACTCAGCCGTGCTGTTTGCCACCACCACGCTTCCCCAGAGCCACTCACACTCAGTGGCCCAATGTGGCTCGGTCCCCTACACGATCGCCCCATGTTGCAACGGATGGAGCGGTTAGCCCAACAGTGGAATTGGTCAGAACGAGTGCAACTGCTACAAACTATGCAGGCTGAAGCAGACCTACCTTCCTACTTTTTTGGCTTGGGAGAAATTGGTCGGCGCGGCAAAATGGACCCACCTCCTCGCGATCGCCTGATCCAGCTACTTCAAGCTGAAGGCTACCAAGCCAGCCCCACTCACATTAATGCTCAGGCCATCAAAACCAACGCCGCGATCGCCACTTGTATTGAACTCGCCAGGCAATGCCAATCCGCCAAAGACTCTAACTCCTAAAATTAAAACAAAATAGATGCGATCGCCTTCGCTCAACATCATGATCTCAACTAAACCCAGATTTGAGAGCTTTGAAGAGTACCTAGCCTACGACGATGGCACAGAAAAGCTGTATGAACTGTTCAATGGAGAACTAATCGAGGTGCCACCCGAATCAGGAGAAAATGTAGCGATCGCAATCTTTATACTGTTACAGTTGGCAACGATCGTAGGTCATGCCAGAGTGAGACCTCATGGGCTAGAACTCGAAGTCCGAGGCGAGCCGAGAAACCGCTATCCCGATTTGACAGTGATCCGAGAGGAGCATGTTGAGCAGTTGAGACGACGTAATACCCTACGGTTTGATATGGCTTCTCCATTGCTAGTGGTTGAAATTGTCAGCCCAGGAGAGTTGCAGCGCGATCGCGACTATATTTGCCAAACGGATGCAATACCAAGATCGGGGCATCCCAGAATACTGGATCGTAGACCCCCAACAGCAAACAGTGCTGGTTTTAGAACTAAGTGGTGATGTCTATACAGAAATTTCCACGCTCCAGGGTGAGGATCCGATGCGATCGCCACAGTTTGGAGAATTGAACCTAACCGTTGCTGAACTTTTTGCTGCGGGTCAACCAATTACCTAGGAAGCGATCGCTACAGCAGTTCAGTCGCTACGAACTTGGTTGCAGGCATTCAGGTAGCTACCTTAGCTTCACAAGCGCCAATACTCACCCAACTGCTAGAACCATCAGCCCAATGTTCTTTTTTCCAAATGGGGGCGTTGTGCTTCAGCGTATCGATCGCAAACTGACATGCCTCAAATGCCTCAGTACGATGCGGACAGCCTACAGCGACAAGAACGCTGATTTCGCCGATTCCTAGCTTGCCAGTGCGGTGATGAATCACCACCCGCGTTACGTCTGTCCACTTCTGCCGAATCTGGGTGGCAATTTGCTTAAAAACCTCGATCGCCATTGGCTCATATGCTTGATATTCCAATGCAACCACAGGTTTGCCATCGGTTTGGTTACGCACCATCCCACTCATCACCACGATCGCTCCGTTGGCAGCATCGTCTGCTAAGCGATACACCTCGTCTAGAGATAACGGTGCAAACGTCATAGCAAAACTGTCTCGCTCGTCTAGGGAAGTGGGGGCAGAAATGGCTAGGGTGGTAGCGGCATCCATTGGCATCAGCTTTGTAGAACGTCCTGCCTCTATTGTGCGGATCTTTGCGTGAAACAGAGGCAATTTTGGATTGAGATTGCAGAATTTCTCCTCCACTCTCTCCAACTTCAAATGTCTTAAGCTTTGCCGCTGCCCATCAAGTACAACAAGGCCATCCGGACAGCTACACCGCTGGTGACTTGTTGCGAAATTAAGCTGAACTCTGGGTCGTCCATCAAGTCGGAGCTAATTTCTACCCCCCGATTCACAGGGCCAGGATGAAGGACTTTGACATTTGGCTTGCAGAGCTTGAGGCGATCGCGAGTAATGCCGAATTGTTGATGGTACTCTCGCAGGCTGGGCAATAAATGCTGGGTCATGCGTTCTTTTTGCAGCCGTAGCGTCATGACAAAATCAGCATCTTGCAAAGCGGGCTCTAGATTCCAGTGCAAAAATAGCTTGCCCGCTCGGTCTTTGCCACAGTCAGCAAACAGTTGGGGTAGAAGCGTCGGAGGTCCAGCCAAATGTACTTCCGCGCCACTGGCCGTCAAGCTCCAGATGTTCGATCGCGCCACCCGTGAATGCAAAATATCTCCGACAATCGCGATTTTCTTGTCAGCCAATAAATCTAAGCGAGGTCGTTCTGGATCGAGCAGGGTACAAATCGTGAATAGATCAAGCAGAGCTTGGGAGGGATGCGCATGTTGTCCATCTCCGGCATTTAGCACCCCAACTAGAGAGGCTAAACGGTCCATCTCATCTGCGATCGCTTGGGGTACTCCTGCCTGCTGATGACGAATCACCATCAAATCCGTACCCATCGCCAAGTAAGTTTTGGCCGTATCGAGAATCGTTTCTCCTTTTGTTAAAGAAGAATTTCCCGGAGTAAAATTAAGAGTATCAGCGGATAAACGTTTGGCTGCAAGTTCAAAACTGCTCCGAGTGCGTGTAGACGGCTCGAAAAACAGGTTAGCAACTACCTGCCCCTGAAGAGTTGGAACTTTCTTGGTTCGCCGAGATAAAACCTCTCGAAAACTGGCAGCAGTTTGTAAGACTGTGTCGTACTCTGCGGGAAAAAAATCAATCAAAGAAATGACGTGACGGCGAGTCCAAGCTGTAGTAGCCATGCTGGTGATTTAGCCCGATAGTCTCAGGTTCCAACTTTAAAACTTTTACGGAACCATTAGACCAATCAGCCGATAAATCAGCCCCGATTAAAGTTACTCAAAGTCAACGAGCACAACCTTCCAAATCGGTCCTGTAAGCTTCGAGCTTCGACCATTGCGCTTTAGCGGATTAGATTCAGCCATCTAGCTAAGGTAACTCTCCCCTCAAATGGGCACTATATACGGGTATGTACGGAGTCGCTACAGGTTTAAACCGATGGGTGGCATGCCATTTGTTTAGCCTTCACTGATCCAGGCTGGATAGACAGGTCCACTAGATATGTTGGCGAGATCCAGAGACTTGTCTCAAGACAACCAATCCCACGGCTTTAGCAAAGCACTACTTCTTCAGGAACCACAAAAATTCATGAAAGCTGCTTGTCCAGATCATGAGACAGAGAGACTACAGTCTCTTCAGCAATATCAGATTTTGGATACAGAATCTGAATCTACTTTTGATGAACTAACTAGCTTAGCTGCCCGCATTTGCAGTACGCCAGTTGCTCTCATTAGTCTCATCGATCGCGATCGCCAGTGGTTTAAGTCAAAGGTTGGTTTGTCCATCAGCGAAACTCCGCGAGATCTGGCATTTTGCGCTCACGCAATTTTGCAAAATGACATCTTGGTCGTCCCCAACGCTTTGTCAGATGTCCGCTTTGCCCAAAATCTTTTAGTGATTACGGAACCCTATATTCGCTTCTACGCTGGGGTGCCGTTAACAACTCCTGAGGGCTTTAACTTAGGAACACTTTGTGTCATTGATTATGTTCCTAGAGAGATAAACGTTGATCAGATCGAAGCCCTGCGGGTTCTGAGCCATCAAGTAGTAGCTCAGCTAGAACTCAGACGTCAGCGCTTAAGTTTGAGGCAGGCCAATCAACTGCCGCAGGCGAGCGAATCTCTAGGGTTGCGGCCCAGTGAAGACATTCAAACTCATATTCAAACGCAACTAGGCTTTGTACCACCTTTTTTTGGTCCCGCTCAGACCTATCCTCAAGTCCTAGAAAACCTATGGCACCAGACTCAGCTAGCTTATCTAGGTAATCCTTTATCGCCAGTATTCAAAGAAAAGCTTTCTGCCTATCTTTCTCGTTACTGCGCGATTCCTTACTGCATGATCTGCCATAGCTGCTCTTTGCGTCCTTTGGGAGTAGAAGCTCAGGAGGTCTTAGCTTTGTTGGAAGCGCCACCTCCTACGGAGCTAGAGGTAGACGACCACCTCGCCTTGTTGTCGGCTCATCCCGAAGTGCTTAGGGCTCTATCCGAAGGCGACAGAGCTGTAGAAACAAGTTTGCTGTATTGTTCTATCTTTATTTTTCTCAATTCCGAGGAAGCAGAGTTTTGTCGGCAGGAGCTACGTCGGATGTTAGGGCTGGAGATGTACCAGCACTTAATTACCTTTATCGCCTATGTCAAAACCTGCCATATGTGGATGGAGGCCCATCCCGAGGTGGCTTACACCACTGATGCGCGGGTTTTGGGGCATTTTCAGGCTCTTTTAGAAGAAGCGCCTAACTTAGCAGATTTCTTTGAGCACTACCGAGAGCGGGTGCAACAAGAACAACAAAATTGGGTACAGCAGCAAGCAGCGATCGCGGCTCATAAGCAGCAGGAGCAAGCTCTACGCCAAGCAGCGGTGGAAAATTTGCGCTTGGCTAGGGCGATCGCGGCGGTGACTGATGGAGTATTGATTACTGACCCGCATCAAGTAGACAATCCGATCATTTATGTCAACTCTGCTTTCAGTCGCATGACGGGGTATGAACCCGAAGAAGTGATCGGACAGAACTGTCGGTTTTTGCAAGGTCCAGAGACTGACTTGCAAGAGGTGGCAAAAATTCGTCAGGCGATCGCAGCAGGTAAAGAAGCGCAGACCACTTTGTTGAACTATCGCAAAGATGGACAGCCCTTCTGGAGCGAACTTCGCATCTCGCCCATTTTCTCGGAGTTAGGAGAACTGCTTTACTTCGTGGGGGTTCAAACGGATGTAACACCACGTAAGCAAGCGGAAGAAGAGCGGCGTTGCTTCTTGGCCCGCGAACAGGCAGCGCGAGCAGAAGCAGAAATAGCGCGTGAGCGAATGACCAATATTTTAGAGAGCATTACAGATGCTTTTTTCGCCGTCGATCATGAGTGGCGATTTACTTACATCAACCCGCACGCAGAACGCTTATTGCAAAAGGCTCAACACCAACTATTAGGACAGCGCTTGTGGGATGAGTTTCCTGAAGCCGTTGATTCAACCTTTCAACAGCAGTATCAGCTAGCAATGACGAGGGGAGTGAGTGTTGAGTTTGAGGGACTCTGCCCCGCTTTAGGGGCATGGTTTGAGGTGCATGCCTACCCGACTCAAGATGGTTTGTCGGTCTATTTCCAGGACATCACCGCCCGAAAACAAGCTGAGCACAAACTCCGAGAACAGGCAGCATTTTTAGAAGTTGCAACCGATGCTATTTGGGTGCAAGACCTCAACAGTGAAATTTTGGTCTGGAACCGAGGTGCTGAGACTCTGTACGGTTGGACAGCGGCAGAAGCGATAGGACAACCCGCCAACCAGTTCTTGGCTAAAGAGGCTTCCTTGCAGCTAGAAACAGCTTGGCAGCAAACTCTAGCGAAGGGGGAATGGTATGGGGAGTTACACCAGGCTACCCAAGATGGCCCCGAGGTGGTGGTGTCTAGCCGCTGGACTTTATTGCGAGATGAGCAAAATCAGCCTAAATCGATTTTGGTCGTGAATACCGATATCACTCAGAAGAAGCAAATCGAGGCTCAGTTTCTCAGAGCGCAGCGCATGGAGAGTATCGGCACCTTGGCAGGCGGTATTGCTCATGACTTGAACAATGTGTTGGCTCCGATTTTGATGTCTACTCAGTTGTTAGAGCGCAAAATCAAAGATGAACAAAGCCAACGCTTACTGAACACTGTAGAGTTGAATGCTAAACGAGGAGCGGATTTAGTTAGACAGGTTCTATCCTTTGCTCGAGGTTTAGAAGGAGAAAGAACTTTACTCCAAATTAGGCATTTAATTCTAGAGATTGCCAAGATCGCCAAAGAGACATTTCCCAAGTCAATTGAGATCTACACAGATATTCCACAGGAATTGTGGCCAGTTTCGGGAGATGCTACCCAACTCCACCAAGTACTGATGAATCTCTGTGTGAATGCTAGAGATGCCATGAGTGAGGGAGGCACGCTGAGCATTACGGCTGAGAATTTGCTGATTGATGAAAATTATGCTCAGATGCACCTTGATGCTCAAGCAGGCTCCTATATTGTTGTGACGGTATCGGATACAGGAGCCGGAATTCCACCAGAAATTCTCGATCGCATTTTTGAACCCTTCTTTACTACCAAAGACTTAGGCAAGGGTACAGGTTTAGGGCTGTCGACGGTGATGGGGATTATTAAGAGTCATGGGGGCTTTGTGCATGTCTCTAGCAAGCTCAACCAAGAAACTCACTTTAAGGTGTTCTTGCCAGCCACAGAAGCGACGGTACCCCAACCGATAGCTGAAGCCTCAGACCTACCTTGGGGCAGGGGTGAGCAAATTTTGGTGGTGGATGACGAAGCAGCAATTCGGGATATTACCAAAACTTCGTTAGAAGCGTTTGGTTACCGAGTACTGGTGGCCAATGACGGCATTGAAGCGATCGCTCTTTATGCTCAACACAAGGATGACCTCAGCGCTGCTTTAGTAGACATGATGATGCCCTCTATGGACGGTCCCACTACCATCCGGACCCTCCAGAAGATTAACCCCCAGCTAAAAACCATCGCGGTGAGCGGTTTGGTAACCAGCGATAAGTTAGTTGCGGCAGCCAAGGCTGGGGTTAAAACCTTCTTGAATAAACCCTTTACTGCTAAAGAGCTACTCCAAACCCTCGATCAGTTGTTGCACACCTAAACTCCCTTAGCTGGAGCTAGAGCTACATCGGCAGACCAATCAGCACGATTCTCGTGATTGTCCTGCTTCAAAACTTTAAGAGCATTGAGTATCCAGCTTTACTTGAAAACTTGTAGAGCGATGGAAATTAGGGTCAGGAAGGTGAGAAAGCCTACTGCATCTAGCAGGGTAGTGAGCAGTGGCCCACTGATCAAGGCGGGATCTAGATTTAGCCGTTTCAAGCCCATTGGCAGCACTGTTCCTAAGCTGGCGGCAATGAAGACATTAATCGCCATTACCGTTCCTGCCACCAAAGCCACCCAGCGTTCATCTGGGGGAGACCAAATCAGGGAGAGGAGGCTGAGGGATAGACCTAAGCCTACAGCAGTGCCCAAGCCAGCTAAAACTTCTTTGCGTAGAATTTGCAATGTGTCATCTGGTGTGACCTCACCCACCCCTAAACCTCGAACGGTAACCGACAAAGCTTGAATTGCTACGTTGCCGCTAGCGTTAGACAAAATTGGCATAATCACAGCCAGAACAGGCACCAGGGCAATCGTCTTTTGGAAAGGAGCGATCGCACTGGCTGCACCTACGTAAAGCACAATGTTGCCCATTAACCAAGGCAAGCGCTTGCGAATTGTGACATGGGGAGCTGACAAAGCTGCTTCGTCTCCACCACTTACCCCTGCCAGCTTTTGAATATCTTCTGTGGCTTCTTCTTCCAAAATATCGACCACGTCGTCAATCGTGACAATGCCTACTAAGCGGTCTTCTCGATCGACTACAGGCACGGCCAGCAGGTCGTAGCGCTTCATCAACTGCGCCACTTCTTCTTGAGGCATTTCGGTGCGAGCTTTGAGGACGCGATCGCTGGCAATATCCTGAATTAGGACATTAGGTAGTGAAAAGAGAAGTTGGCGCAGTGACACCACCTGCACCAGTTTGCGGTTGTTGTCAGTCACATAAGCGTAGTAAATCGTTTCTTTGTCTTGGTCAGTCAAGCGGATTTTGCGAATGGCTTCTTCGACGGTTAATCCTTGGCGTAACCGCACATACTCGGTGGTCATCACCCGTCCAGCCGTGCCTTCGGGATAGCCTAGAATTGTCGCTGTTGCTTGGCGTTCCGTGGGGCTGAGCTGTTGCAAAAGCCGCTTGACCACACCAGCGGGCAACTCGTCAAACAACTCGGCTCGATCGTCGGGTCGCATCGACTCAACGATCTGGCAGACCTGGGTACCGTGCATGGAATTAATCAACTCTTCCTGCACTTCAGAGGGGAGATATTCAAAAACATCGGTGGCTTGATCTTTCCTCAGCAACCGAAACGCGATCGCTCGCCGCTCTGGCGGGAGTTCAACAATGTAGTCCCCCACATCCACAGCAGGTAACTGATTCAGCTCAGACTTGAGCTGGTTTAAGTCCGCAATATCGGACAGCAAGGCACGGTTTTCCTGAGTTAGCATACAACCTCCTACGTCTCCCCCGCGCTGGGAGACTTACGCCACCAGGCTAGAGGAGATATCTACTACCAGGGAATGGACTAGAGTCCATGGAATCAATAAAACTCAACATCGACACCCAACCTAGGTATCGCTACGTTCTATGCTAACCCTCTCCTGCTTCTGGCGGTAGAGTCCGGTTGAAGTTTATGGAATCACAGGTAAGAAGATGATGAAATTTTATAAAGTATCTTTAATAATTTTGCTAGCTGGTAGTTTGTGTTTAGGCATCAGCAGTTGTGATACGCCTCCCAGCGAAGAAGGCGATCGCACCCGCTCATCTCCGCCCAACTCAACCGCAGCGAACTCAACCATTCAACCAGCCGCCTCCGTTCCAAAGGCAACGTCAACCCCCACAACTAGCCCTTCCTCAGCAACTCCATCTCCAGCCGCTCGCAGCCAACCGCTAAAGGCACCCGCTAAAACCGTGGCGGCAACCACAACGGCTCAGACTCAAAATACAGTCCCTGTGACGATCTACAAGGTGGATGGTCAATGCCAAAACTTGGTGGCGCAAAAAGTAACGGTGTCAGCTCAGAAACCAATGGAGGCAGCAGTTAGTAAAACCCTAGCGCAATGGGATACCGCTGATTTTAGTTTGACAGGCTACCGGGTCAGCGTTGATCCAGACAGTCGGGTTGCGACTGTGGATCTGCGCGTCAGCCCAAGCTCAAAACGGCAACTAGAGTCGCTCTCTAGCTGTGAGCAGTTAGCCTTGCTGGGGGCAGTCAATAAAACCTTGACTACCAATCCGCAGTGGAAAATTGAGTCTGTCCGCTTTACAGAGCAAGGAGAAGAAGTGGTGCTTTAGCAGGCGCAAACTCTAGAGCTTAGAAACCGCAGGACACTGCTTGACATACCAGCGCCAAGGAAGATCAATCCCTTGAGTTAAGCCAATCCGGGTGGTTTGTACCAACGCGATCGCCCCTTGCTCGAAATCTTGTTGCCAGTTGGGTTGACGATGCTCCAGCCAGAGGGGTTGGCCTAGGGCGAATGGTAGAGCCGTCAAACTTAAGTCAATTTGAAAGGCACGGCAAAGTTTTCCGGGTCCGGCGGCTACTCGGTCTAGTTTGCGTTCTTTGAGGGGGTCGATTCCCGGAGGCATAGCATCCAACTGCAAAGCCCGAATCAAGACAGCACTAGGGATGCCATCTAGATCAGTGACCACATTCAGACAGTGATACATGCCGTAAATCAGATAAACATAGCTCAGCCCTGCGGGACCAAACATCACAGAATTCCGAGTGGTCTGTCGTCGGTAGGCATGACAAGCAGGATCTCCGGGTGCATAAGCTTCTGTTTCTACAATCAAGCCACGCAACACGGTGCCATCCGCAGTTTGTCTAACCAAGGTGCAGCCTAAGAGATCGGGGGCTACCTCTGTAGAAGGACGAGCCAGCCAAGCGGGCTGAATAAACTGGGCAGTGGAAATCGAACTCAGGGAGATTGTGTCAAAAATGTTGCGATCGCTAAGATCTTGATTGGTTTGTTCTACAATGCCGTCAAGTTTGGTCACTGAATTCCTACTTCACATTCCATAAGTTACTGAATTTAAGCCTGATACTGCTGTTTACCTGGTTTATAAATATGGACGTTAAATTAATTTTGGCCGTTCTCACCGTTGTATTTACCATTTCCTGCCTATTCTTTGGCACCCAAAACGGCTTTTACGATTCAGACGATTACCACGGAAATGGTTCCGCTCACTAATAGCGGCTAACTGCTATAGAGTTGATTTAATTCACATTTTACTGGCACGAGATAGCATCAAGGTAAGGGCAGAGTGTGCTGCCCTAAGCTGAGAGTAGAAGTATCAGAATTTGGGTTTTTAGCGTTCCCTAGTTAAAACCCAAGTTTTGCTATATCTAGCCTACATTCGCAACTATGCTGATTTTTGTGGCTAAAGAAATAGAGGTTGCCCTCGGAAAATCCGGCACACTTCTCTGATTTTGGGTTCTACGGAGATGTAATACGGACGTGGTTGAGCTGGAATGTTTGCCCTATGGTGCTGGTCAAGCAGGTGAAGGCGTCTGCTTACTAGTACGGATGGGACCTTATCGGATTTTGTTAGATTGCGGTCTGCAAGATGTTTCGCCTCTGGTCGTAGATGCCGCTCGCTCGCTGCCTGCCGATTTGGTGTTATGCACACATGCCCACCCAGACCATGCCAAAGGTCTCCTAGCGCTACATCAGACCTTTCCACAACTTCCTATCTATGCTAGCGAAGTTACCACTGAATTGTTGCCCTTCAACTGGCCAGAGCTAGATCCAGCTGAGATTCCGCCTTTCTGCCAAGCCTTGCCGTGGCGATCGCCGATTGAGTTTCAAGAAGGGCTGACGGCTGAGTTATGGCCCGCAGGTCATCTTCCAGGGGCCGCAGCATTCTTACTCACCCACACCACACCACACCGTACCTACACGGTTTTTTACACGGGAGACTGCTTCCTTTCTAATTCTCGTTTAGTCGAAGGGTTTCCGCTGGAAGAGTTGCGGGGGTTGCGGCCCGACGTGTTGATTGTCGAAGGCAGTTATGGAACTTCGCGGCATCCACGTCGCCGTCAGCAAGAAAATCAATTAGCCGAACGAGTCAGCCAAGCCATTACAGAGGGCTATTCTGTGTTGCTGCCTACGCCTACTTTAGGGTTAGGGCAAGAGTTGCTGATGTTGCTACGGAGCCATCACCACTTCACGGGGCGTGACCTCAATATTTGGGTCAGTGGCACTGTGGCGGCTGCTTGTGATGCTTATATTCAATTGCTGCCCCATCTGCCTACGACAGTGCAGAATTTTGCTCAACATCAACCTTTGTTTTGGGATGAGCGAGTTCGTCCACGAGTAAGACGGCTGCACGCCGACCCTATCGGCACCGCTGAGGAGTTGAGAACTGGGGATTTACAACCTCCTTGTATTATTCTCACCGACGCAACTGCCGACTTGAGCCAGTACTGCCGTCCTGGAAGCGGCCCTTGGCTGCTAATGCTGCCCCAACAGTTAGTCACAATTCACTCATCGTCAGACGAGCCATCCTTAGCTGAGCGATCGCAGCGTCATCGTCAATTGGTATTGTCGCAGTCGAGGGCAGTCGAAAAAAAACTGCAAGCCGAGATCCGAGCGGGTCGCCTAGCCGTAGAAACCTACCTGCTGGCTGACCACTGCGATGGACCAGGCACTACCCAGCTAATCCACAATTTACGGCCCCAGCATGTGGTGTTTGTACACAGTTCTCCTACTTATTTATCTGATCTGACTAGTCTGGATGAACTGCATAACCGCTATCACCTACATTCCCCCGCATCAGGCACGGTAGTTGAGTTGCCAGTCGGCGAAACGTTTTTGCAACCTGCCGCACCCGAAACCAGTTACGAGGGTGAGCTAACCGAGCTAGGCACTGTAGTTACTATTACGCTACCCGATGCCATCACGGTGGATACTCGATGGCACAATTTTGCCGATACGGGTCTGATTGAAGCTCGTTGGCAGGGGGAGGAACTCGTACTACGTGGTTTGCCTCAATGGGAGTTACTGACCCAAGGTAGCGATCGCCCTGCTCCAGTGACGCTAGATTGTTGTGGCAACTGTCAGCACTACCGAGGTCAGCGGTGCTGGAATCAAACTTCGCCTCTGTTCGACTTCAAAGTTGCCCCTGAAGGGTACTGCCCTGTTTTTGAGCCCATTCACCCTGAGCCCCCTAGCTCTATCTCGCCTCTGAGCAACACCTTGACAGGAGATCTAGAGGGGCCAAACAGTGACGACGAACCAGAACTTAACTAAAGCAATGTATAGGTGAGCAGGTAAGCTGACAAACAGGGTTAGCAGTCGTTTAAAGCAAAGACAGGCTGAGGAGCCTGCCTTAAAGTCTGTCTTAACCTGCTAAGGAACCTACATCAGGTTAGGTCTTAGTCTGGGTTGGAATCAGGGTGATTACGAATTTGCTCTGCTTCAGGACAGTCATCGGAAACTAAAGGTTCGACATCGCCTCTGGGGACTGTGGCTAGCTTCTGGGTCACAGCACCGATGCTTTCTAGCCGCACCATCTCCTCCCAGGAGCACATTTCATCCTCTTCTTCAGTTTCGTAGCGAAGCGTAACTAAATCTCCCTCAATGTCAAGAATGCGTGCGCGTTCAATCCAGCGCTGCTGGTCCCGCAAGAAGATCCAGACTTCGCGACCATCTGAACAGAGCTGATAGATCTTGCGGTGTAGCATGTTTGGTTTCTCCTGAGCACCTAACTCTTCGAATACTTAATCAATTGCCGTAGCTTTACCCGAATCAATGCTGTCGCCTTCAACGTGAAGCACCCAAACCTAACAGCGGTTCTGGCTGACTTTGAAGGCGTCCAATGGGTAATTGGAAGTGAGCATTGCTGAGTTATTGCCTGCCTGCTTGTAAGGTGCAGTTAATAGCAGGTAGCCCTTGATTGATGTGATTTGAAAATTTAGCAAGTTGAGCCTGAATCAAATGGAAGAGAGTAGTTTGGAAACGTTCTTGGAGATGGATGGTACCTGTTACAGTCATTATCCAAGGTTGTTAAGGAATAATTCAGCGAGAGCGCGAATGAAGCCGTTTGCCAGGAGGTGTGGAGGAGCTGCTGAAAGACATTATGGTTTCAACCGTCAATGCTGCTGAGGGGCAAACGTAACTTCTTACCAGCAACTTGGCCAGTGATCTGGAGCACTGAGTTTCCATCATTCTAGCGACTGTTGAGCAGAGTTTGCGGTTTCCAGAAGGGATTTACCAAAAAATTGCACTTTAGGCGAAAAGTGAATTGGTTTCATGAATATTTTCTCCCTTCAGGAATGAGGTGAATTCGAGAGCCACACCAAGCTTTAAGAGGTTGATGCGATCGCCATGACCGACACTTGAGCTTGCGCTTTGAAGTCTAGCAATACACCCTAGTTGAGGTAATAGCAGACTAACCTGCCTCAATCCTCGCATAATATGAACTTCAGTCTACTGCCAAGCAGATCCAGATTTTTAGCTCAAAAGTTAGGACTGCACACCCAAACCTGAAATAGAGGCTGGTAAAGTCAGGTCATCTTGATACATCAAAAAATTATGCTGACGCATAATCTCGTAAAGATTGACATTTGCTTCTAAGAGGCAGGCGTGACCGCTATCGGGCAGAACCACCGTTGTGACGTTTGGCAAAACTGCTGCTAAGCGCTCTGCCTCGGCTAAGGAAGGTAGCAGGCGATCGGCGGCACTGGCTAAAAGTAAAACAGGTTGCGTGAGACAACGCAGTTGGTCATCGGCAATGTCAAACTCATTGAGCAGAGAGAGACGCCAGATGGAAGTTTTTTGCGGGACTGACTGCACCGCCGTGAGCAGCGCTTGGCGATCTTCTGGTAGTATGCGCCCAAAGGATGCTAGAAACGGCAGCAATCCTACCGATGAGATTTGATACCAAGTTTCTGGCAACCAACGAGTCAAAGATGAACCCCACTGAATCCAAGGCCGCCGTTTAAAGGACGAAGCTGGATTGACGAGCACGAGCCGATCAAAGAGTTGAGGAGCTTGAGTGGCAACTCGAAGCGCTAGACAGCCACCGAAGGACTCACCGCAGAGGTAGACCGCCCGTGGTTGCTCCTGTTTGGCAATTTCTTCTTGAATCAAATTGATGACTTTGGTTGCTAAGACATCCCAGTTGGTTAAGTCATCGGGAGGAATGGCTAAGCAGCGGATATCAAAGCTGGTTTCTAGCCCTGAAGTCTGCGATCGCAAAAGTTGCCCAGTCCCATCCATACCCGGTAGGAACACAAACAGGGAATGGTGAGGATTCAGCCGTCTGGGCGTGAGAAAACAGATTTGGCTCTTGACTTCCTGCATTTTCTGAGGGAGATGAGAATTAGTAAATTCCAGCTGGAGCGTTGAGCAGCCTCAGGTAGGCGGCTCTAATAGCAGCCTTGAGCAAGTAAATGGTCAATTTCGGCGTGACAGTAGTTGGTTAAGTCAGAGACAACTGTTTTGGCATCCTTGCCCCGGTAATGTTGGCGTTCGGAGGTTTTGACCCAGTGTGGCCGACCAATGAAGACATTGACCCGATGGTAGATTACCAAAGGATGCCAACCATTTTGGTCAAATAAAGGCTCTGACGGATCGATTAGGCTTAATAATTTCAGCGGGACCCCGGCACCATTGCTTTCCTCGCAGGAGGCGATCGCGACAGGCAACACGGCCAAATTCTGAATCGGAGCCCGCAAAGCCAGGTGAGCAAAGCCTCGATGGAACTCTCCAGTTTTTTGGGGATGAGTCTCTTGCACCATAGGCTCTCCTCCTTCAGGAAACACACCAATCATTTGAGGGGACTGGAGTAGTTGACTAGCCTGTCGGAAGAAACTCTGTTGTCGATGTTCCAGCGAATCTAAAGGAAAACAGCCTAATAGTTTGACGACCTCCCGCATCACTGGCACTTGGTCCATATAGTGATGGCAGGCAAACCGAATGGGGCGATTAACTGCGGCCATCAGGATCGGAGCATCCATAAAACTGCGGTGGTTGCTCACTACCAAAACAGCGCTATTCCGAGGAACCAAATTCTCATGGTAGAGAAACATGCGAGTTCCTAAGGCAGTTAGCAGCCAGCGAGAAATTTGCAGTGGGCTATCTGAAGACATCGGAGAAAATAAACGCCTCAATCCTTACTTAATGACAGTGTTAACATTGCTTTACTCGGCTTGACACATGTCTTAGAGTAGAAACTAACGGGTCTAGCTAAGTAAAGAGTTGCGGCTAGCCCTGCTGCTTCTACCCAACGAGGCAGACTGAAAACTTAACCCGCTTACGAGCTAGAACTCCTTGTCGCGTAAAGTGGCAAGGTATAGCTGCTTTATTTCAATTGATTTAAGGTTCTGTAACCTATTTTAAGTAAAGTTTACGGTTAAGATAGTAAGTAACTTCAGCCTTGTCACCTTAATTATATTTTTGTTTGATTCTAGACTTATTAATTAAAGCTAATTAGCCTAGATCAAAGAGCAAATAAAGGACTTATTTGCAGGTGCTCATGTATGATTAAAAACGGATTTAATGTATTGTATTTTTCTCTTCCATGATTTCTATCGATACGAATAAAGAAAAATTTGCTCTTACAACACCTCTTTATTATGTAAATGATTTACCGCATATTGGCAGCGCTTACACCACGATCGCCGCAGATGTAATTGCGCGCTTTCAAAGATTGCAAGGTAAATCAGTTTTACTAATTACAGGTACTGATGAACATGGGCAGAAAATCCAGCGTACGGCTGAAGCGCTAGGGCGATCGCCGCAAGCACATTGTGATGAAGTTTCAGCTGGGTTCTCTCAGCTTTGGCAGCAACTCAATGTCCAGTGCGATCGCTTTATTCGTACTACTGACCCACGTCACGCAGCCATTGTCAAAGAGTTCTTTCAACGAGTGTGGGAGCGCGGTGACATCTATTTAGGCCAACAGAAAGGTTGGTACTGTGTTTCTTGCGAAGAATTCAAAGAAGAGCGAGATTTATTAGAAGGTCATCGTTGTTCCATTCACCAACGCGAAACTGAATGGCGTGACGAGCAAAATTACTTTTTTCGGCTATCGAACTATCAAACAAAACTAGAAGAGCTTTACCAACAGCAACCAGATTTTATTCAACCAGAAATTCGCCGTAACGAAGTGCTCAGTTTCGTGAGCCAAGGGCTAAAGGATTTTTCGATTTCTCGCGTCAATTTAGACTGGGGATTCCCGGTACCCAACGATCCTGGTCATACCCTGTATGTGTGGTTTGACGCTTTACTAGGTTATGTAACGGCTTTGCTGGACCCGGACAGCGAACCCACCCTAGAAAATGCCTTAGCCCATTGGTGGCCGATCAATTTGCATTTGATTGGCAAGGATATTTTACGCTTTCATGCGGTTTATTGGCCTGCCATGCTGATGTCAGCCGAGGTGCCCTTACCAGGGCGCTTGTTTGGCCATGGCTTTTTGACTAAAGACGGTCAAAAAATGGGCAAAAGCTTGGGTAACACGATCGACCCGGTGGCGTTGGTTAATCGGTATGGCTCAGACGCAGTGCGTTACTATTTCCTCAAGGAAATCGAGTTTGGCCGAGATGGCGACTTCAATGAAACTCGTTTCATCAATATTTTGAATGCTGACTTAGCCAACGACTTAGGCAACTTGCTAAATCGGACCTTGAAGATGGTCTATAAGTACTGCGATGGCAAGGTTCCCGCTGTCGTGGGCGCAGAGGTTGCTGTTGATCATCCGTTGAAGGCAATTGGCGTAACTCTAGGCGATCGCACGGCTCAAGCTTACCAAGCCTTAGCCTTCAGTGAAGCCTGTGAAGCCATTCTGGCCCTAGTGAGAATGGGCAACAAATTTATTGATGATCAGGCTCCTTGGAGTCTCTATAAGCGAGGAGAGCAACAAGCAGTCGAGCAAGTCCTCTATTCAGTTTTAGAATCGGTTAGGCTTGCCGCTTATCTCTTGTCGCCAATCATTCCGAATGTCAGTGGTGCCATCTACCAGCAGCTCGGGTTTGCTGTAGATTTTAATGATCGAAGTTTAATTGATGTTTCGCTGCCGTTTGTGACCCATGCTACCTGGGGAATACTACCTGGTAATCAATCCTTAGGTGACGCTAAACCTGTGTTTCAACGCTTAGAAGCTCCGGAAGCAGTGATCTAAGGTCAGTCTAAGCAGACAGTGTTAGCAAACAGTGCTACGGTCATCAATAGGTGAACTAATGAAACATCAATTTTTTTCATAATAAAAAAGAGGTATAACAACAATGTTGAACAATTTAGAAAGCAATACTGTATTCACCCCAGAACAAGTTCTAGAGAACCGGGGTCGAGTGGCCATTTTTATTGATGGCTCTAATCTGTTTTATGCCGCGTTGCAGTTAGGGATTGAAATTGATTACACCAAACTGCTTTGTCGTCTGACGGCGGGTTCTCGCTTATTACGGTCATTTTTCTATACAGGCGTTGATCGCACCAACGAAAAACAGCAAGGCTTTTTGCTGTGGATGCGTCGCAATGGCTACCGAGTGATCTCTAAGGATTTGGTGCAGCTACCAGATGGCTCTAAAAAAGCCAATTTGGATGTAGAAATTGCTGTAGATATGATGGCCTTGGTCGATTCCTACGATACGGCGGTTTTGGTGAGTGGCGATGGTGACTTAGCCTATGCGGTTAATGCCGTCAGTTACCGAGGTGTGCGGGTTGAAGTGGTCAGCCTTCGCTCCATGACCAGTGATAGCTTGATCAACGTGTCGGATCGCTATATCGATCTGGACAACATTAAAGAAGATATTCAAAAAACACCGCGACAAAGCTATACCTATCGGCCCCTCTCCGGTATTAGCATCGTTGAAGAGCCAGAGGAGCGGTAGGGAAACTGCCAACTCGGCGCGGTGTTAATGGCTGAGAAACGGCCATCTTGGATGAGGCCATCGTTTTACTGCTGTTAAAAGGCGATCGCGAGAAAAGGGCATCAGCGTCTAGAGTGGAACCAGAAGCCTACTGTATAGTCAATTCTGGTATTGAACACTTTGAGAATGCTGATGTCACTGCTGCCTCGCTTGAGACCCTCTAGCTTGCGCCGACACCCAATTTACTCCTCGCAGCTTGTGTGGTTGATCTTGCTGGTGGGTCTCAGTGCTTGTGGGGGACCCAAGAAAAGCCAAACGGTTGATAAGCTGGCTCAAGATAGTTCTGCGGTGCAGAATTTTGATAACAACTTGACGTTTAATGATGTCACCCTAGAGCAGGTAGACGAAAAAGGTCAGTTGCTATGGAAAGTCAAAGCCAAGCAAGCACGCTACAGTAAAGACCAAAAAATTGCTAACGTTCAAAGCCCTGCGGGTGAGTTGTTTCAGGATGGCAAAGCGGTCTACAAAATTCAGGCTCAGAGTGGCGAAGTCCGAAAAGACGGCCAAACTATCCTGCTGAAAGGGCAAATTGTCGCTACTGACATCCAAAGTGGGGCGATCGTTAAGGGTAATGAGCTGGAATGGCAGCCCAAAATCGATCTTTTGCTAGTTCGTAATAACATCACAGGTACTCATCCCCAATTCCAAGCTACGGCCAAAGAAGCCAAAGTATACAGTCGGGCGCGGCGGATGGAGTTTTTTGGTCAGGTAGCAGCTATGTCTAAAGATCCTGCTATGGGCTTTAAGAGCGAGCATTTGATCTGGGAAATTGCTAAGCAGTTAGTAGTGGTTGATAAGCCAGTACAAATCGATCGCTATGTGGGGACTGTCGTGAGCGATCGCGCCGTAGCCGACCAAGCCGAAGTGCAGCTAAAAAACAAAGTCGCGACGCTGAAACAGAACGCTAAACTGTCTGTGGCTGACCCACCACTCGAAATTGCTAGCAATTCTCTAGTTTGGAACCTCAACGACCAAACAGTAGTTTCCGATCAACGAGTTGATGTGTTGCACCGGGAGCAACTGGTCGCTATAACGGCCAATCAAGGACGTGGTAATCTGGAGCCGCGAATTTTTTACCTAACGGGAAATGTGCAAGGAAACGGACAGCGCAACCAATCCCAACTAGCAGCAGACAACCTCACTTGGTATATCCCGACGCAGCAAATTGAAGCAACAGGGAATGTGGTTTATAGCCAAGCGAATCCACCCTTTAACCTCAAAGGCCCTAAAGCTTCAGGAACTTTGCAAGACCAGAATATTGTGGTGAGTGGTGGCCGAGTAGTGACAGAAATTATTCCCTAAGCTCGGACCTCAAACCTGGACCTTAAACAAAATTTGATTGCGCCTGTCATCGCCTAGTTGAAACTTTTGGTGCAGGGTCGGTGATGCTGCCTCGGGATTGCTAGGAGCAGTTGTAGTTCCCATTAGCTGAGTAGCGGCGGGTTCACTACTGGAGGCTGGAGCTGAGAAATTGAGCGGTGTATTAGAGCCTGGTGCGCTGTTGGGAGCAATCTCAGCCACAACCGATTGATCGGCTCCCCACTGCTCTAGTAAGTTTTGCAGCAGTTGGTCTTGGCGATTCCGCAACCCATCTAGGTCTTCGCCTCGATTCAAAATCGCAAACCAAATTAAGCCGCGATCGCGAGTGGGTAAGGCTCCTGCCAGAGTACTCACATCCCAAAGCGTCCCCGTTTTGACGACTGAGGCGACAGGAATATTGCGGTCTTCGAGCGTACCACCGTCGCGACCAGAGACTGGAAACAAGTCAGCTACACTCATCTGCTGAGGCTTCAAGTAATTTTCAATCGCCATAAACATGGCGCATACAGCTCGTGGGGAAATTTGATTTTCTGGACCCAAACCAGAGCCATTAATCAGTTGAATTTCTGCTTGTGGCACCCCCGCAGCTTTAGCAGCCTGAGCGGCGACGACAGGTGCTCCTCCCACGGAAGCAGCTAACATCTCAGCCATCGGATTGTTGCTGTAGATGTTCATCTGTTTGAGGATTTGTGCCAATGGCAGGGATTGGTGCCGTAACAAAGCAATTTGCTTAGGAATCGGCAAGGTAGCGACCTTCACATCGCCCGCGATCGCGACTTGAGGCTGAGGGGTGCCTTTGGGTAAGTTGAGGTGCTGTGCCTTGGCTTCCTCGGACCACAGTTGAGCATTTAACCCTTGCTTTAACAACGTTCCTGCTAGCAAAGGATCAGTCTCATAGTTCATGGCGAAGTTGCCAGTAATTACTAGGCTGCCTGTGACTTGACGAATGCCCATGCGGTTCAAGGTATTGCCGAGGGCGATCGCTTCTTCCCAGACAAAGAAGGGGTCGTTATTGCCCTGAATTACCAAGTCTCCCTGTAACACTCCGTTCTGAATTGGTCCCGTGGCCCCGATCAACGTGTCAAATTGGTGAGCAGGCCCCCAAGTTTCTAGTGCGGCCAAAGAAGTCGCGACCTTAGTTAAAGAAGCCGCAGGTAAGGGTTGCGTTCCTTGGTGATTGGCCAGCAGGTTGTAGCCCACTTGCACCCAAACACCTTGGGTCGTCTCAGTCAGCCCTGTGGCGCTCAGACCTTGCAGATACTGTTTCACCGTTGCTTCGCCTGCTGGGTCAGGTTGGGCAGAAAAAACTAGGCCAGGTGTACTCCAAGACGCAAGCAAGCTGTCGGGATTGATGGGTTGTGGCACTTGGGCCATTTTGAACCAAAGCGAAACCAACCCAGAGCTGACTAATTCCAGCACTACTGATTTGCCTCCACACGGCTGAAGCTAAAACCAAGACGGAAACATTCTATCTATTACGATGGTGAATAGATAGAATCAGGCCCCAAGGCATGGCAAAACCCGACCAAAATCAAGTTTTACGTCGTTTACCCATTGTTGTGGGCGCTTTGGCAGGGACGTTGCTGCTAGTGAATCGCCTGCTTACGCCCAATTTAACGGATGCTCAAGCTCGTTCTGACGCTTTAGGCGTCATTCTCAGTGCCTTATTGATTCTAACTGGGTTGCTGTGGCAGCGCATTCAACCGCGATCGCCCGATGCTGTGAAGTTAGTCGGTGAAGAAGGACTGGAACTAGCTTCAAACCTGCCAGAAGCGGTGCGGCTAGAACTGGCTTGGGCCTCTCAGATTTTGCTCACCAATACCATGACGCGATCGCTGGTGGTGTGGTATCAGGGGCGCGTCTTACTGCGGCGAGGAATTTTGGCGACCAATGCGGAGGTGAAGCCAGGCCCGATTCTGCAACGGGTCTTGGAGAAGCAAAAACCCGTTTATTTAGTCGATGTAAAAGCTTACCCTGGACGCATTGAGTTCGACTATTTGCCAGAAAATACTCAAGGTATTATTTGCCAACCCATTGGCAATCAAGGAGCTTTGATCCTGGCCGCCAATGCTCCGCGCAGCTATACCAAGCAGGACGAAAACTGGGTAGAGGCGATCGCCGACAAGCTAGACAATACTCTGAGTCATCATTTATCCGTCACTATTTAGAAGTTGCTCAACCTCACGCTTAAACTATGACCGTACTCTATTGGCTGCTTGTAGCTGTGATGGTGCTTGGGGTAATTGGGGCCGTGGTCCCAGCTATCCCAGGCACCAGCTTGATTGTGGCTGCCATCGTGATCTGGGGCGTTATCCACGGATTTGGCACAGTGACCGTTCCCTTAGTGGTGGCGATCGGAGTGCTGGTGGTCAGCATGGGTGTAGATTTTCTGGCAAGCTTTTGGGGAGCCCAGCGCTTTGGAGCCAGCAAGTGGGGCCAAATTGGCGCAGTAGTAGGATTGCTGCTCGGCTTTTTTGGTTTGCTACCTGCATTGCCTTTTGGTGGGCCATTATTGGGGATTTTGATTGGTCCCTTATTGGGCGCGATCGTGGGTGAGTTGATTTATCGACGAGATTTTGTCATAGCTGTCAAAGCTGGCATTGGGATTGTCGTCGGTTCGTTAATCGGTAATTTAATTCAAGGTTTGCTAGCCTTGGGAGCTGTGATTGTCTTCCTTGTGACCACTTGGCCACTGGGAGCAGGTACTTAACCTCAACGCCTACATGTCAACGCCTGCTAGGGGCACCCGTTGCAGATGTGTTGTGGGTGCCTTTTCACCATTGAGGGCGCTCACAAGAGGTGCCTCTACCGCAGAGCCAGAATTTTGTGTCTACGCAGCTATCCAGTAGGTTTAGGCGTAGACCTTGCGGTAGTAAGCTTGATATTCCTCAGAGAGCAGAGGTCGCCACCAACTGGGGTGGTCTAGATACCACTGCACAGTTTTGCGTAAGCCTCTTTCAACAGTTTCTTGGGGAGTCCAACCCAGCTCGGTTTTAACTTTGCTGGCATCAATGGCGTAACGGCGATCGTGCCCTGGGCGGTCTTTGACATACGTAATCAGCTGATGGCAAGGACGCACAGGTAAGTCGGGGGCCAGCTCGTCCATCAAGTCGCACAGCATGTGAACTAGGTCAATATTTTTGACTTCGTTATTGCCGCCAATATTGTAAGTTTCTCCTGGCTGCCCTTGGTGGATCACGGTGTCTAAGGCGCGGCAATGGTCTTCTACGTAAAGCCAGTCACGCACGTTTTGACCATCACCGTACACAGGTAACGACTTGCCCAGCAAAATGTTGATACACATCAAGGGAATCAACTTTTCTGGGAAGTGGTAAGGGCCGTAATTGTTGGAGCAGTTAGTAATGAGGGTGGGCAGGTTGTAGGTGTGGTAGTAGGCGCGGGCGAAATGATCACTGCCTGCTTTGGAAGCTGAGTAAGGGCTGTTCGGAGCGTAGGAAGTGGTTTCGCTAAAGGCTGGATCGTCAGAGCCTAAGCTGCCATAAACTTCGTCGGTAGAGACGTGCAAGAAGCGATAGTGACTCGGTTTTTGGTGGGCTTCCCAATGGTGACGAAACGCCTCTAGAAGCGTGAAAGTGCCGACAACATTGGTGCGGACAAAAGCACCAGGCGATAGAATCGAGCGATCGACATGGGATTCGGCAGCGAGGTGAGCGATCGCATCAACTTTTTCTTGCTTCAGCAGGGCATCCAGCAACAAGCGATCGCAGATGTCTCCTTGAACAAAGCGAAAATTAGGCCGCTCCTCTAAACTTTCCAGGTTCCGCAGATTGCCAGCATAGGTCAGCGCATCCAGCACAATCACGCGATCTTCTGGATAGCGATCACACCAGTAATGGACAAAATTGGAGCCAATAAACCCAGCCCCTCCCGTGATAATAATGCGGCGGGGATGACGGCGCTGAGAGTTTTGGTCTGCCTCTGTGCCTTTGCCTGTCTCTGTCATGTCGCTTGTTGTCTCCAGGTTACTTAGTTCAGTAAATTTTGTAGGGCTAGTTTAATTTCAGAGGTAGTGGTTGTAGCAGTGCCAAACTGCCGTACCACAATGCTGGCTGCTAAGTTACCTAGAACAGCGGCTTCCCATACCGATGCTCCCGCAGTTAACCCTAAGGTTAAAGCCGCCACGACGGTGTCCCCTGCTCCAGTGACGTCAAATACGTCAGTGCGGTTAAAAGCAGGAATATGAGATTCCTCCCCTGATCGCTCAAACAGGGTCATACCTGCTTCCCCACGGGTGATCAAAATATTTTGGGCCTCAGTTAAGTCTAAAAGATCACGTCCTGCTCGACTCAAATCCTGGGGAGTCGCGATCGCATAACCAACTGCTTGCTCTGCCTCCGGCAGGTTGGGCGTAAACAACAGGGCACCTCGATAGCGGTTCAGTTCTTTCTGAGTGTCCACAATCGTGCAAGGATGCTGCAAAGCTGCGGCAGTTACCAATTGGGTGAGAGTGCCATCCCCGTAATCTGAACAAACAACTGCATCTACGGTGTCTTGATGTTGCTGAATATACTGCGCTAATTGGAGCTGCAACTCTAGGTCTGGTGGCTCATCCGATTTGCGATCGACCCGCACAATCTGCTGCGTCACTGACTGACGAGCATGCCCAGAAATGCGAGTTTTAGTCACGGTGGGACGCTGGGCATCGACTAAGACTCCTTGCGTATCAATCCCAGCACTGGCGAAAATCTCGCGAATCACCTGTCCTTGCTCATCCTTGCCAATCAGCCCTACCGCCTTGACCTGGGCTCCCAACTGAGCAAAGTTATAGACCGCGTTCGCGCCGCCTCCCGGAACTTGCCTGGTATTTTCATGCCGAATAATCAGCACCGGAGCTTCACGAGAAATCCGCTCTACTTGACCTGTGAGAAATTCGTCTAGGGTTAAATCTCCCACCACAAGAACCTTCGCCTGACTAAACTGCTCTAAGTAATGAAACAGTTGGTCAGCCGCAGCGGTTAGTTGCTCTGCAAATGTAGGGTCTAAAGCCATATCTGCTCAAGCAGGCCCAAGTCATCTGTAATAACTTACAAAATTTGTTACACAAGTTCAAACGAGAACAAAAGATTTAGCTAGGTGCCACTTCCTCTGCAGGGGCAGCAGCACAAGCATCGCTGCTGTAGGTAAATGGTAGGTTCACTAAATAAGCTTCAGGCTCTCCAGTTTGCTCAAATTCGTAAGTTCTAACGGCTTCCTCAGCTTTTCGGTTCAGCAATCTGTATCCTGAACTCTGAATTAAAACTGGCTCATCAACTATTTTGCCGTCTGTATCTACTAAAACCCCAAAAACCGTTGGTCCTTCTAGCTTTCTAGGACAAGCTTCTACTGGATAGTTAGGAGTGAGGTCAAATTTCTTCCAGATTTCTCCTTGTGCGTTTGCAGCTTGTTTGAACTCTGAAGCTTTTTGAGACCATGTTTTGAGGTTGTTATTGGCTGCCTCGGGCTTAGTATCTGTTGCGTCAAAGGCATATAGTTCTTGCTGGCGTTGTTGGGCTTCACGCAGTCTCGCGATCGCCTCAGCAGGAATTTTATCTGGTCGGGGACCAGGGGCTGGGGGAGGTGTGTTTGGGGCAGCAGCCTGCTCCGTCTCTGGAGGCGGAGCCTGAGTTGTAGCTGGAGGAGCGGTTTGTTCCGGTGAGTTGCTAGGAGGCTGGGACTGTGGAGTTCCTGGCTCAGAGGGACTAAGGTCTGTGGGTGGGAAATTGATTGTCTCGGGAGCGCTGGCTTCTAGCTGTGGCAGTTGAGGTAGATTTTGGGATTGTAAGGCCTGAGAATTCTGCTGAATCGCATCTAGACCCGGTTGATCTTGAAAGGCGATCGTAGGTCTGGAAGATTGAGCGGGTTCCGAGATTCTAGGGGCTGGCGTATCGGGAATGGGAATTTGAGTCGTGGGAAGCCCTAAAGGAGCGGGTAGGGGCACGGACGGGGAAAAAGAAAAGCCTGAAGGGGGCGGTGCGAAGAGGGGAAGATTATACGGGGACGAACTAGAGCTAGGCAGTGAGTTGGACGACTGTAGGGACGGCAGGGATGGAAATAGGTTTGTGGTCTTGGGCAGAGGAGGCAAGGAAAGTTGGGGGGTAGCAAAGCTGGGTAAACGGCCTTGTTCTGCTGGCGTCAGCTCCACCAGTTTTACAGGTCTTTGCGCCTCAGATTCGGTGGTTTTTGAGGATAGAGGTAAAACAGGTAGAACAACCCAGAGCAGCCCGTGAACCCCGACGGAAGCAATAGCTGCAATCCCGCTGGGTTGGCGCAATACTTCGGGCAGAGACTTAATCAAGGACCAGTAAGACATAACTGTGAGAATCCGCTCCGCTCAAGCATCAAAAACCGACATCTCGTTTGGTACTAAAAAAGCACGCACTCAAATCTTAGCCTCAGGACCTTAAACTTTAACTGGCTCATGATTGTTAAGGATGAGCGGCTTAAAACTGCACGTAATACCACGATGGGCTGTATGGGAAGACATTATAGTGGCGCTAAAAGTTGCCTACACCACCTGAATTAACTACCAACAAGACTAGGGGCTGTAACTTGCACAATCAGCAGTGAGAAGTAAGACAGTTGGAGGTTAGGGCGATCGCTCAGATTCGCATAAATTACTTGCTCTGGCAACGTGGCTCGCTCAACCACATAACTACGATTTAAAAGTTGCTGCTGCTGCAAAATGGCCCATACCTGTTCGTACACAGAACTAACTTTCATTAAAACCACCACATCTGCCCATTGCAGTGCTGTTTCTAATTCTGATACATGGTACAGCGCTGGTAGCACTACGAGCCGCTGCGCTTGCATCGTCAAAGGAATACCTAAAGTCGCCGCCGCAGCTAAGGGAGAACAAATCCCTGGAATGGTCTGTACCTTAGCTTCCGGGTAGAGGTGTTGCAGGCTTTGGGCTAGATATGTGAAAGTGCTGAAAAAGCTGACATCCCCCTCAGAAACAAAGGCTACATCCTGGCCTTGCTGTAAATAGGGCCAAACTGACTTGGCGGCTTGCTGCCATGCTTGTGTCAGCGTATCTGTATCTTGAACATAAGGAAAATTTAGGGCTAAGCGCACTTGATGGGGCTGTAACCACTCAGCCACAATCTGCTCAGCCATGCCGAGTTTGCCTTTTACTCCTGCTGGAAAAGCAACGACTGATGCTTGCTTTAGTAGGCGTAGCCCTTTGAGAGTGAGAAGTTCTGGATCGCCTGTACCCGCGCCAATGCCATACAAGGTTCCGATTTCGGCGATCGCAGGTTCAGTTGAGTTTGCAAGTGCAGCAGTCACCAATTCATCCTTTGCAATAGTCTCTTCTGAGTCTGACATATTCGCTGCTCGTTACTTACGCTTAGTCGATGACGAGCTAGGTTGAACGTTGGCGATAAGTCCTGAGATCTAAATAATTTTCCAGTTCTGCGACCTGCGATAGAGTGGCTGATTCTGGCATCCTTTGTTAATTTAAGAGTTAACAAAACTACACATTAACGAGCCATGAAAAACGTGCAGTACGCGGTAGTTTGGCGGCGACTCGCTACGGTTTTGGCTGTAGCTGTTTTGACTTTGAGTCTCATAGCAGCGATCACAGGAATTTTGCTCGCGTTCTATTACGAACCTACGGCAGGTGGTGCTTACGAGTCCTTGCGACTGATTAACACTGAAGTCACGAATGGTTGGTTAATTCAAAACCTGCACAGCGTGGCTGGCAATGGCCTCATTGCTATTTCTCTCATCCAAATTGTGGTGATGTTTCTCGGAGAGCGTTTTCGTTCCAGTTGGTTAACAGCTTGGATTAGCGGTATTTTGCTGACTTTGACTGCGATCGCCTTAGGTTGGACCGCTATGATCTTGAGCTGGAGCCAACTTGGTTATTGGCGCTTCAAGATTGAATTAGAAACCATCCAAGCCATCCCCTTGATTGGACCTGCCTTACGCGAAATTTTGACAGGTGGTTCAGTCAGCACAGTTACGGTAGAGCATCTTTACACTTTGCACAGCTACTTGCTGGCTATTGGAGCCGTTTTGCTCGCGGTCATTCACCTAGTCAGCTTGTTGTTTCAAGAAAAAGAAGCTAAGCAGGCTGATGTTGGAAGTACCAATTTAGATGCGGAATTGTCTTAAAAGTTAAACCTCTCATCTAATCTCACTTAACTTGAGATAGAAGGTGGTACAACTTCTGTCTCCCTAGGCGTTACTTCGGCTTCTACCAAAACGGGAGCTTCTAAAGCAGGTTCGGGAATCGGAATTTCTTCTACTGCGGCTAATTTCTCCAAGGTGAGGCGAGGCTGGGTGGTGCCAGATAGCAACTTTAGTAGGGTAGGCCGAGGGTCATGTAATAGATAAATGATGCGATCGCCCGCTTCCCACTCTTCCTGGGCAGGCATAATTTGCAAATGGTCATCGCGCTCTAGGAGTATTGGAATCAGCTCACCGGAGCGAATCAAAGCTTGCAGATGAGCCTGCTGAAAAGCAAAACCCTCATCCCGTAGCATCGTCTCGCCCAGCTTGACCGCACCGCTGCTCAAGTATTCGTTCCAAGCTTTGATGGGGAGCTCTGGAACAAAAGCTTGATGCACTTTATTGCTCTTATTAACACCACTTGCTTGAGGATCGCGTGGGAAAACAGCTAGAACGCGAGGTGGATGAAATTCTTCGGCAGCTCGTTGTGCGAGCACCACATTCACTTCACCGTTGTTGGTCATGGCTAGAAAGGTGCCAACTGAGCCTAGTCCCGCTTCTTCTAACACTCCAGCATCTAGACCACTACTGACAAAAACTCGCACATTCTCCTCTGCCGCTAAACGACAGGCTTCAGCATCTGTGTCAATCAAGACTACAGCTTCACCGCGTTCATCAAATAAGCGCGCCAGAAGACGGCTGAGAGGGCTACAGCCAATAATGACCGCACCTGTCGCTTGAGTGGAGGTGATGCCCAACCAGCGAGCGACCCAACCCGCAGATAGGCCTTGGACAAAAACGGTCATGAGGATTGTCAAAAAAACTAAGGCCTTAATCGCATCTCCCCCGTTAATCCCGCGTTCGGTCAGCAAAATAGAAAACAAGGAAGCAACCGAAGCGGACACAATACCTCTAGGAGCCACCCAACACAAAAATAGCTTTTGTCGCCAGTTCAGGTTGCTGCTCCAAGAGGTACAGAGCCAAATATTGAGGGGGCGGACGATGAACATCAAGACTAAGACTGTGAGTACCCCACCTGGGCCTAAAGCGAAAATACTAGCGATCGAAAGATCCGCTGAGAGCAGAATAAATAAAACCGAAACTGCCAATGTGGTCAGCTGTCCTTTGAAGCGTCGGATCAAGCGCTCTTCCGGCAGTGAGGATGCTCGCAACATCATTCCAGCCGCCACCGTTGCCATCAAGCCTGACTCACTTCGGAGCATTTGCGCCAAGCCAAACAAGCCCCAGAGCCCCGCTAAAACGATTAAGTTTTTGAGATCATCCGATAAAAAGCGGGCTCGTTTAATCACAAAGCCTAGCGAGAGACCCCCAACCAAACCAATTCCACCGCCAATGCCCAGTCGGAGCATTAAGCCACTAAATACTAAAACTGGGTCGGCATCACCGTTGAGAATGATGTTGAGCACTACCACAGCCAAAATGGCTCCCACCGGATCGATCAGGACGCCTTCGCCTTCCAGCAAGGCTGCCACCTGACGATCAACCTGTACTTGCTTCAGTAGGGGGCTAATGACAGTGGGTCCAGTAACGACCACGAGGGAGGCGTAAAGAAACGCGATCGGCCAAGGAAATTCACTCAGCCAATAAGCCGCAATGCCACCACCGACTAAGGTAATCAGAGTGCCGATTGTCACTAAGTTGCGGAGGCTCCCGGAAACTCGACCCAGCTCTCCGAGTTCTAGATTGAGTCCCCCTTCAAATAAAATCAACGCTACGAAGAGGGAGACAATCACTTCTAACCCAGTACCCAGCAAATTTGGGTGCAAGATATTGAAACCATCAGAGCCCAGCAGAATGCCAAAGAGGAGCAAGAAAACAATGCTCGGTACCTTGCAAAATTCGGCAATTACCTGAGCACTGATGCCTGCGATGACTGTAATAATCATCAGCAGTGTAATTTCAAAGGATGCTTCCATAGGCGCTACTGTTGCAGGCTTTGGGTCTCTGTCTAGACGCCCTACTGATTTAAAGGAAGGGTCTTATAGCAAGGGCAATGTAGAGCGGGGTAGTTCGTATGCCTATCTTTGAATGTGAGAGCTTCTATAGACAGGGTACAACCTCAACAGGGGTAGGTAGAAATAGGGTTACTGCTTCAGTAATAGATAGTAGAGTTGACCCGTTGAATTTGTCAGGCCCGCGCGATCGCCTGCCTTCACCCCTGTACCCATGAAAATATCGACTCGTCCTGGGCCTTTAATGGCGCTTCCGGTATCTTGATCCAAGACGTAGCGGCTCACGGGGCGTTGTTCTAATTTGCCAGCCGCACTTGGCTGGGGCAGCGGGGTGTCAATCAAAGCTAGAGCGCCAGGTGGCATGAGAGATTTGTCGGTTGCGATCGATCGCTCAGCCGTTACGGGTACGCCTAAACTACCAGTTGCCGCTGCACCATAGGTTTCTCGAAAGAACACGAAACTGCGGTTGCGTGGCAAATAAACGTCGAGGTCTTCAGGATGCTGATGAAAGTATTCCAGCAAATTAGGCAGTGTTAGGTCTTCCAGACGCATCTTGCCATCTTTGACTAACTCGCGGCCAACTCCGGTGTAAGGATGGCTGGTCTTGCCCGCAAAGCCAACAGTCATTGTGCTGCCGTCCGTCATTTGCAGGCGAGCCGAACCTTGCACTTGAATCAGAAATGCTTCTAGGCGATCGCGCAACCAAACCAACTCCAGATTCTTCAGCGGCCCCTTGGCAAATTGCAGCCCATCCTTTCCTTCCAATCGAGCCCTGGTTGGCTGAGGTTTAGACCACTCAGCTAAACCGGGCGGTATCCGAAATAGAGGATAGCGATATTCAGCCGTACGGACACGGCTAGCAGTATAAGTAGGCTCAAAGTAACCTGTATAGGCAACAGTGCCTTGTTTGTCTTTGCCCACGGCTCGATACAAAACAAACTCCCGCTGTACGGCTGCCTTTAGCTCTGCCGCAGAGCGCGACTTTGTCACCAACTGGCGAAATCTAACCAGACTGCGACGCACGCGATCGCGGCTAATTCCAGGCACCAAATGCTTCTGATAATCTGCCGCTGCTTTAGGAGTTTGGAGATAAGTCAAACTATGGTCAATCGCCGCTAATAAAGCTGCCCGATCCCCCGGCTGGCCTGCTTGAGGCCAGATTTTGTCGTCAAGCCCGAGGGAGGTCGGTAGCGAAACAGATGAAGTAACAGGTTGCAGGGGTTGAACTGCAAAAATAGGCTGATGAGTTGCTGTGAGCGTAACTCCAAAACTAAGAGCAACGGCAGCAAGCCATCTTTGAGCCTTAGCAAAGCCAGACATACTTTAGGTTGAGTGGAATAAAGAATCTAACGAGCTAGTATCGCTCGACGCTAGAATTGAACACCGGTTCCACTCGAATCGCTATAATCCGCGAGGGTCGGGCCACCATGTACTCGCCCTGAATATTTTTGATCGGGACACTGATGAAGTCATCAGACGAGGATTTGGGCACTAGCTCGCCGCTGTACCACTTTTGGAATTCTTGAATGGTAGGGAAACGGACTTCTTCCCGATGGCCTCCATCAAATAGGAGGTGAACAATGAACTCATTCGGGGTTCTAGGCATACTGTCGAAACTATCCTGAATACACCGACATTATTATGGGCTCTGAATCGGCGAAAATCGACAATTCCTTGCGAAGACTTGTTAGAAAGCTAGATTTACGAGAGCAAGCTGAATCGCTGTAACTGAGTTTCTACCAAGCTGGGTAAAGCTTTGCTTAAGTCTTTAGCGTCCTTAAACACTAAGCGATTCTGGCTGGGTAAATCGAAGGGAAACTGCCCTGGCAAATCGGAGCGGTCCATTTGAGCCAAAAGGATCTGTTCGGTGCGCTTGCTTTGCAGGGCATAACCAACCTCAACACAAACCTTAGGGCTCGGAATCAACTGCGGTGGTTCAGCGCTAATTTTAGTGATGGGAGTGCTGTCAGCGACAAAAAGCAAGCTCTGGCGAATTTTCCGCATCAAAGTACTGCTGAGCCGCACTGGTCCTTCTGTCAGGCGATGGGACTCTTCTAAGCTCAGGGGTAAGCGCGATCGCCGATTTAGGTTTTCAATTAGGTCTTGGAGTGCGTCTCTCAAGACATCACTGGATTGGTTGTACTCGGTTTGGTAGCAGAGAAAAATGGTTGGCTCCAGATGAGCCATCACTTCTTGCTTGGTGAAGTAAATTTCGTGACTAATTAGATCAATATTCGAGATCGCGTAGCCACCACTCCCCTCGATATAAAACTCGATGGTTTCCCCTTCTAAGTAACGCTGAAACCAAGTAGAGCGCTTTACTTCTTCAGAGTCTTCTAAGAAGTCAGCTCGCAAACCAGATTTCAGGAGGCTATTTTTACTTAGGCGTAAATCATGGGGACGTTTCTCCAGTTCTCGAATCGGCTCATACTGCTGGAGGTACCAGGCTTTCAAGGCAATAATGGCCATGATACGCGTTTACCTATTGGCTGGAATTTCTATAAAGATAACGACAATAACAGAAAGTTTAAACGACAACAACACCCAAGCCTTCACTGAATAACTTCCTCTGGTTCATCGATCATGGGCAGAGTTGCTTTGATTGAATTAATTCACAATCAACGACAGAGCTCCCAATTAGCCAATTGATGAGGAAGTATCAGTATCACACTTGAGTGCTGTTGCGACGATGCGAGACAGACTTTGTAAAAACAGCGCTTTTTACCTCTTGCTGAATGGACACTTGGCTGTTAAATCTGCCAGGGAAGCTTAATTGCTTCACTTATCAATATAGCGTCCCCGATTCTAGAAGCAAGACGGTGAAACTAAAATTTACTCCTCTGAGAGTACCTAACAATTTTGAGCGTTACGAAGCTTCAAATATTTACCCTGCAGTGCTTGTGGCAGCTTCAGCTATTGAACCTGACTTCAATTCAGGCTGCATAAAATAAGTAAGGTTAACTGAAAATAGTTGAGCTAGCTTTATGAATTGAGATTTTTAGCTATTAGCGCAAAAGTAATGAGAACTAAAACATTTAGGTTTAAGGAAGCTTTAAATTAAGCAAAAAAATAAGGTTTTGCCTAGCTAATTCAATAGCTTATTGCAGACTATTGTGTGATGATGCAAAGTCTAATGAATTTACAGATTCGGTGTTGATCTTTTGCAGCGGTCTAAAGAATCAACTAGTTAAATCTATGGGTTAAATGAGACTTGGATATCTCTGTCTCAAAATCGTTTCGGCTCTTCTTGCAGCCAAGGTTCTAATTGGATGACAATCCTATATAAACAGTTAGCGTTTAGTGGATACAGCAGCTCTAATTCTTTGCGGAAGGGCTGCGATCGCTCGACTGCCTCCTGAATGACTAACAGTAGCGTGTTACATCTTCACCACATTTGTCTGCCAAGTAGCAAAGCGCTCGGAACCGTAGACCTACCACTTCTTCGTATAAAGGATTGAGTTTGCACATGGGAGGAATGTGAAACAAAGTGCGACCAAACAGTTTAACGTCACGCTCAAAGGGGCACTGAGAAGGAATGAGTTGGCAAAGCCGATGAGCTAGAGCTGGAGTCGCAACTTCGACTTGCTCTAGCCATTGACGCATGGGTTGCCAAAAATCAAATTTAGCTTTTGCAGGGGGACGTAGAGGGCTTGCTGTCATTTCAGATTCTTGACTGGAGGAGAGCCAAGTCCAGCTAACCAGGGCCAAATTTTCGGATGTGCATTCAGAAGTATTCATACTGCCTTTCCTGTGAATTAGTAGATGGTATGGAACCCTGCTTGCAGCTACAGCCCCTCAACGGGAAATATCGGATCGGCTGAGAAATGGTTGAGTAGACTTTGAGAAAACTGAAGGAGCGCTTAACTGAAGTTGGGCTTTCATCTATTCCAACACTGCCATTGTGTCTAAGATCCGGACAATCCTGAGTGAGCGATTTCACGGAAGTTTTGTGAATGTCCTCTCTCTAGTTCAGTGACTTCCGTAAGGATACGCCTATGACGGTCATCACCAAAATGGACTGCCATAAAAAAAGAGATAGGAGAAGCACGCTCCTCGCCTATCTCTACTTAGGTTTGCAATTGTAGTTTTATGCAGTGCTACGACTCAGCCGCCCGCCCGCAAAATAACGGCCAGCCTCTAGGAAGCTACCTTGGCAGTGGAGCGCCGACGATTTGTGGTCACTTTTGCGGGTGGCTTCTCAGGATTTTGCATCAGGAAGACCAAAAGTGGCTTGCTTTGCAACTCACGTCGCAGCAGTCGCTGTACGGCTGACTCAATCTGCGCTTGTAATCCTACCCAATCGACTTCAATCTGATCGTCTTCTAACGACTGCACAAATTCCCGCCAGCGATCGCTCAACACGCTCTCAATGGCTCGGTTAATCAGCTTTTGCAGCAGCGATCGCTCCAGGGTAGTGACTACGCCGCGCAGATGTACTTCCGGCTGAGTTAACAATTTGCCATCCCAACCAACCGTAGCAGCCACGGTAACAACACCATCCTCAGCTAGATGCTGACGCTCTTGGAGGACGTTTGCATTGACGACTCCAGCCCGATCTACTAGCTCAATCCCAGAAGGTACCTTGCCCGCAACTTGAATGCTCTCCGGAGCCACTTCAACCACATCACCGTTATTGATGATGACCATATTTTCGGCAGGAATGCCCATGCTTTGAGCCGTTTGAGAATGCTTAACTAGCATCCGGTGCTCGCCATGTACGGGTAAGAAGAACTTAGGCCGAGTTAGGGCAATCATTAGTTTCTGGTCTTCCTGGCAACCGTGACCAGAGACGTGAATCCCTTGCTCGCGACCATAGATCACCTTGGCCCCCTGGATCATCAACTTATCAATCGTGTTAACCACAGCGATCGTGTTACCAGGGATAGGGTTGGCAGAGAACACAATCGTATCCCCGGGGCGCACCTTGATTTGGTTATGTTCGCCGTTAGCAATTCGAGTCATGGCAGACATGGGTTCGCCTTGAGACCCGGTTGTCAAGATCAGTACTTGCTCGGGAGGCAAATGTCGGATTTCTTGAAGCGGCTTGAACAAACTATCTTCACACTTGATGTAACCCAAATTCCGCGCGTGAGCAATCACGTTCAGCATGGAACGGCCAATCACCGAAACAAAGCGGTTACGTTTCTTGGCCAACTCCAAAATCATGTTGATGCGATGCACAGATGAGGCAAAGGTAGTAACGAGTAACCGACCTTCTGCTTGGCTGAAAACGCGATCTAAGTTTGGGAAGACAGAGCGCTCAGAAGCGGTGAATCCAGGCACCTCAGAGTTGGTAGAGTCGCTGATCAGACAAAGAACGCCTTTCTCACCATGCTCAGCTAGCTTTTGGATATCAAAATGCTCGCCGTCTACGGGTGTGTGGTCAAATTTGAAGTCACCTGTGTGAATCACTACACCTACAGGGGTGTGTAGGGCTACGGTATAGCTGTCGGCGATCGAGTGAGTGTTGCGAATAAATTCTACAAAGAAGGACGAACCGATCCGCACCATATCTCTAGGACGAACGGTACGCAATTCAGTTCTGTCGGCGACTCCTGCTTCTTCTAACTTGCCTTCGAGCAAAGCCATGGCTAGGCGAGGGCCGTAAATGACAGGGATGTCAAACTGCTTGAGGTGAAAGGCAATACCCCCAATGTGGTCTTCGTGACCGTGAGTTACGATCATGCCTTTAATTTTGTGGCGATTTTCCCGCAGGTAAGTGGTGTCGGGCAAAACGATGTTGACCCCATGCATGCCATCAGTCGGGAAAGCCAATCCAGCGTCTAGCAGCAGAATCTCATCATTGATTTCAAAAACGCAGGTGTTTTTACCAATTTCATGGAGGCCACCTAAAGGAATAACTTTGAGAGCAGGAGCTGATTGAGTTTGAGTCATGTGTATCCTTAGTGCGAGTTTTTTACGAATGTGTAGTTAAGGCAAAAGAGTTGATGAATAGGCCAGTAAAGCGGTGCAAAGTCGAAAAAATGGCTAACTGCACTGGAGGCTCATGGCGGGTCAAAAACTTTTCTAGAATCAAATGTTTGTCAAGAAATAGCCTTGCTCAAAGGGAGTAATGGAATATCAAGACATTTGCTAGAACTACAGTGATTCAGAGAGGGTGTGGTTAGAATATTTAGTTGTCTAGAAACTTCAGGGCGCTCGCCCTACTCAGCTCAGCCAAGGTGCTAGAGCAGAGCCAACTCAGCGAGAACGGTCTTCAAGGCTGCGACAACATCGGCGGGTGGATCACAGAGCGGTAGCCGGGAAGGACCTACCTCCCAACCTCGAAGTTTCATAGCTGCCTTGACAGGAATTGGATTTGTCGTCAAAAACAAAGCCTTAAATAAAGGAAAGAGGCGCAGGTGAATTTGTGTGGCTGCCTGAACTTGTCCTTGTTCAAACGCTTGAATCATTTGTTGCAGTTCTGGGCCAACGATATGGCTAGCCACACTGACAACACCTTTAGCTCCTACAGCGAGCAAAGGTAAGGTCAAAGAGTCATCCCCTGCATACATTGTAAATTCTGGAGGGGTCAATCGTCGAATTTGACTGGCTTGATCTACGTTACCACTGGCTTCCTTGATTGCCACAATATTAGGAATTTCAGCTAAGCGGGCTACGGTTTCGGGTTGTAGGTTCTGGCCCGTCCGACCTGGCACGTTATAGAGCATTAAAGGTAGATCAGGACTTGCTTGTGCGATCGCCTTAAAGTGTTGGTAGAGCCCTTCTTGGGGTGGCTTATTGTAGTAAGGCACAACCTGCAAAGACCCGTCTAAGCCTAGCTTCTCGGCTTTTTGGGTGGCAGCGATCGCTTCTTGGGAAGAATTCGAGCCAGTGCCTGCCATTACCTTAGCTTTGCCTGCGACTGCCTTTTGCACTACCTGAAACAGCTCGTACTCCTCATCCCAACTGAGAGTCGGAGATTCGCCTGTAGTGCCACACACAACCAGGGTATCTGTTCCATTATCGGCTAGATAAGCTGCTAGTTGCTCTGCAACAGAATAATTAACAGTGCCATCTGCTTTAAATGGCGTGAGCATCGCAGTGAGAACGCGTCCAAAATCTACCACGCTCTTTCAACTTCTCCTCATGATGAATAGGTCAGGAATTTTTAGCTGTGAGTCAGCAGTTGTCCTCATCAAGTCGCTAAGGCAGGAGCCGCAGGCTGAAGCAGATTTCTTGCAACCAGTAATTCAGCAATTTGCACTGCATTAAGAGCCGCTCCTTTGCGAATCTGGTCTCCGCTCAACCAAAGTTCTAACCCACAGGGATGAGACAAGTCTTGACGAATTCGACCCACCAAAACTTCGTCACGGCCACTCGCTTCAATGGGCATCGGGAAATAATTAGCTTGCCAATCTTCAACTAATTTGACCCCAGGCGCTTGGCTCAACAATTCTCTAGCCTGAGCCACATCAAAAGGTGCATCAAACTCTAGGTTAATCGCTTCTGAGTGAGCCCGGAGTACGGGAACCCGTATGCAAGTTGCCGTGATTCTGAGATCGGGAGCACCGAAGATTTTGCGAGTTTCATGCACCATCTTCAACTCTTCTTCGCAGTAACCCTGATCAGTCAGCTTAGAGTTGTGCGGGAATAAGTTAAAAGCTAGCGGGTAAGGAAAAACTTCACTAGTAGGAGTTTCACCTTGCAAGATTGCTTTGGCTTGAGTTTTAACTTCTTCCATTGCCCGCGCACCCGCGCCACTGGCAGATTGGTAAGTAGCTGCCACAATCCGCTTAATGGGTTGAATTTGGTGCAATGGCCAAATGGCAACTGACATCAAGATAGTAGTGCAGTTGGGGTTGGCAATGATGCCTTGGTGCCTAGCAGCAGCGTCCGGATTAACCTCTGGAACGACCAATGGTACTTGGGGGTCCATGCGAAAAGCACTGGAGTTGTCAATCACGACTGCTCCTGCTGCCACTGCCTTGGGTGCCCAAGCTTTAGAGATCGAACCTCCAGCGGAAGCTAGAACTAAATCTACATTGGCAAATGAGTTTTCGCCGACGGCTTCGATGGGTAATTCTTCGCCTTGAAAGGTGAGGGTGCGTCCAGCCGACCGAGGAGAAGCCAGTAGCTTCAGCTCGGAGACTGGAAATTGGCGACTTTGCAACAACTCAATGAGTTCCGTCCCAACTGCACCCGTTGCTCCCAAAATAGCGACTTTATAAGACTGACCCAAATTAATTGCCTCCTGTGATACCGATAATTTTTGCGATTGAATAAAAAATATTTGAAGAAATATAAGGTTAGAGCTAGGTCTTTACAGGTAAATCTAAGAGTCGGTTGGCTAACTTTGCTGGATTTTTAGCTGTTGGATCTGCTAGCTTACAAGGCTTTTTATAAGATTTTCTTTTGTTTAGGATTTATTCAGATGAGGTTAAATCATGAATCTAGACGTTTTCTTGGTGATAAGTCTCAAAAATTGAGGTTTCAACATCTTAACGGATTTTGTTCGGACTGAAAAATAGCTCACCTTGTCTAAGCAGGAATTTCAGCACTCCTCAATTAAGATCTTTGCATAAGACTGGGTTTCATCCGCTTAACTTTGTGCTCTGAGGTGCGATCGCTGCTGGTCAAAGCTAGCTGTAGTAATACGGAGACTGGACTGAGGGGCAAGAGCACTAAAGTCATTGAGTGCATTTGAGTGCTACTCTGCCAAAGAACAGCCCAGATGAACTTTAGATCAAATTTAATTCATCTCGTTCATGGCTGGTTAGGATCGGTTAGGATAGCTAATTGCAGTCAAGCGAAATTTCCCCGAATTGCTGAACTGAGCTCTTTCGCCCTGACCTTAGGTTAAGTGATAGAGCAGGTGATTAGTCCTGTGAAAGCTAAGTCATACCGATCGCCCTGAGTATGCCCGGAGTACTTAATGCCTACAGTAATCAAGTTGTTGCTGGGCCAAGGGCTGACCTTTAATGTCAGGGATTGCTCAAGGAAACCTGTGCTTTAGGGCACTGTATCACAAACCTCAATCCCTGTTGAACCAGAAAGTTTAGTTGTCTAAAAACTGCAGAGCCAATGAAAGTTACCCAGGAAAAACTTCCCGCCAGTCAGATTGGTTTGGAAATCGAAATTCCACCAGACATGTCCAAGAAAGCCTACGAGCAGGTCCTGCAAGAGTTTACTCGCTCGGCTAATATCCCTGGGTTTCGGAAAGGCAAAGTTCCCCGTCAAGTATTGATTCAGCGCTTTGGTTCTAGTCGCATGAAGGCTGCGGCACTAGAAGAGTTGGTTCAAAACGGTGTCCGTCAAGCCGTTGAACAAGAAAAAATCGATGCGATCGGTAACTTCCAGTTGCGCTCTTCATTCGAGGACTTGGTGCAACAGTATGAACCTGGTTCTGTCCTTACTTTCTCTGCTGCTGTAGATGTGCAGCCAGAAGTGAAGCTAGACCAATACACTGGCTTTAACGTTCAGGCAGAAAAAGCAGAGTACGACCCTCAGCAAGTCGATAAAGTTTTAGAAGAGCGTCGGGCTGAATTGGCAACTCTGATTCCAGTTGAAGGCCGCGCTGCCCAGCTGGGTGATACAGCTGTAGTGGACTTTTCTGGTCGCATAGTAGCTGAAGAAGGCGCTGAAGAAGAAGCCGCTGAAATCCCTGGCGGCCAAGCTGAAGACTTCCAGGTCGAGTTGTCGGAAGGCCGATTCATTCCTGGTTTTATCGACGGCATGGTCGGCATGAATCCAGGAGAAACCAGAGAAGTCTCAGTCAAGTTCCCAGAGGATTATCCGCAAGCTGATCTGGCAGATAAACCTGCTGTCTTTACCATCACAGTAAAAGAGCTGAAGGAAAAGGAACTGCCCGCCTTGGATGATGACTTTGCTCAAGAAGTCAGTGAGTTTCAAACTTTGGCGGAGTTACGTGCTTCGATCGAATCCAATTTCCAAAAGAAGGCTGACAGCAAAACCGACGCGAATAAGGAACAAGCGATCATCAGTGAGTTACTGAAGCAAATTGAGGTTGATTTGCCCATGACCTTGATCGATCGCGAAGTTGACTACATGTTGACCCAAACCGCGATTGAGTTACAAAACCAAGGGCTGGATATCAAGCGGCTGTTCACCCAAGACATGATTCCTCAATTGCGAGAGCGATCGCAGCCCGAAGCCGTTACTCGGATCAAGCGCACACTGGCTCTAGGCGAAGTAGCGAAGCGGGAGTCCATTCAGGTCGAACCTGAAGCGATCGAGACTCGTATCAAAGAAGTCATGGAGCAATACAGCGATCGCGACATCGACCACGATCGTTTGAGAACCGTGGTTGAAGAAGATTTGTTGAAAGAAAAAATCCTCAAGTGGCTAGAAGAGCGCTCCACGATTGAACTTGTACCCGAAGGTTCTCTCACTCAGAATGAGGAAAGCGAGGAGCTAGCTTCAGCAGAGGTTACGGCTGAACTGGAAACTGCTGCTCCAGCAGAAACAGAGGCTAGTGAGTAGTCTTACGTAAATTTTCTTGAGGGAGCGATCACTTTAAACTCACTCTACGGCTCTAGCCGATAGAATGACTGGTTAGCTACCTAGCCGTAATTAAGCGGGTTTCTCGTGCATTTCTCCCTCACCTACAGCCAGTCTTAGATGAGTTGAGGCATAATGATCGCATATAACAGATACAAGCGTTACGGCTTTCCTCAAGAGTGTGTGCTCCTAAAGGTCCGTAAATAAACGCTCGAACTGTTTGGTTGATGTCACAGTCCTGAACTTCAGTTCTTAGCCCCTATGTTGGTATCTCAGTCCCTTTACTCCCCTATCAGCAGCCTGAACTTGCTAGACGTTGCTTCTACTGGCCCCAGCAACGTCATCCCGATGGTAGTGGAACAATCTGGTCGGGGTGAGCGGGCGTTTGACATCTACTCACGGCTCTTGCGGGAGCGCATTGTATTCCTAGGAACGCCAGTTGATGACGCGGTCGCTGATTCCATCGTGGCTCAACTCCTGTTTCTAGAAGCAGAAGATCCAGAGAAAGATATTCAGCTTTACATCAACTCGCCAGGTGGTTCCGTTACGGCTGGTATGGCAATCTATGACACCATGCAGCATATTGGCCCAGATGTTGTGACTATGTGTTTTGGATTGGCTGCTAGCATGGGAGCCTTTTTACTCTCAGGCGGAGCCCCAGGCAAGCGCATGTCACTGCCTAGTTCCCGCATTATGATCCACCAACCGCTAGGTGGAGCGCAAGGTCAAGCTGTTGACATTGAAATTCAAGCCAAAGAAATTCTATATCACAAGCGCAAGCTGAATGAGCTATTGGCTGGTCATACAAATCAGCCTTTAGAGAGGATTGAAGCGGATACTGAGCGCGACTTCTTTATGTCGGCAGTTGAAGCAAAAGACTACGGTTTAATTGATCAAGTTATTTCTAGGCAGAACATTCCCCTTCCGGGAGAGGCTGTCACCGCACTGAAATCATGAGGCAGTTATGTCTAAGTACGACTCCCATCTGAAATGTTCCTTCTGTGGCAAGTCTCAAGAGCAGGTTCGCAAATTGATTGCCGGACCAGGAGTCTACATTTGCGATGAGTGTGTCGACTTGTGTAACGAAATTCTGGATGAGGAGCTGTTTGACTCTAGTGCAGCAGCTCCTCAGCCAACTCCTCGGCGTGAGCAACCGGCAGAGAAGCGACGCACTCGTGCTTCTAGTCTCTCGCTGACTCAGATTCCTAAGCCTCGGGAAATTAAAAAACACCTAGATGAGCACGTCATCGGTCAAGATGAAGCCAAGAAAGTGCTATCTGTCGCAGTGTATAACCACTACAAACGCCTCAGCTTCATTCAAGCTAAGGGAAGTGCCAAGCCGACTGACGACCCTGTAGAATTGCAAAAATCTAACATTCTGCTGATTGGTCCTACTGGGTGTGGCAAAACTCTGCTGGCTCAAACGTTGGCAGAGATTCTGGATGTGCCTTTTGCGGTCGCTGATGCCACAACGCTAACCGAAGCAGGGTACGTAGGCGAGGATGTGGAAAACATTCTGCTGCGCCTATTACAAGTTGCGGACTTAGATGTAGAGGAAGCCCAGCGGGGCATTATCTACATTGATGAAATTGATAAAATCGCCCGTAAAAGCGAGAACCCCTCGATCACCCGTGATGTTTCCGGTGAAGGGGTGCAACAGGCGTTGCTGAAGATGCTAGAGGGAACAGTTGCGAATGTACCTCCTCAAGGAGGCCGTAAGCATCCCTATCAAGATTGCATCCAGATTGATACTAGCAACATCCTGTTTATCTGTGGTGGAGCTTTCGTTGGTCTTGACAAAACAGTGGAGCAGCGGATTGGTAAGAAGTCGATTGGCTTCATCCAGGCGGGTGATGGTCAATCGAAAGATAAGCGAACCGCAGATATCCTGCGCCACTTGGAGCCAGATGACTTAGTCAAGTTCGGCATGATTCCAGAATTTATCGGTCGCTTACCCATGGTGGCAGTGGTCGATCCGCTGGATGAAGATGCCCTGTCTGAGATTCTGACCGAGCCTCGCAATGCTCTGGTGAAGCAGTACCAGAAGTTGCTGAAGATGGACAATGTCCAGTTGGAATTTAAGCAAGAAGCTGTGCGGGCGATCGCGCAGGAAGCCTATCGGCGTAAAACTGGTGCCAGAGCGCTGCGAGGCATTGTAGAAGAACTGATGCTAGATGTGATGTACGAGCTACCCTCCCGCAAGGATGTGACACGCTGCACGATCACTAAAGAGATGGTGGAGAAACGCTCAACTGCTGAGTTACTGCTGCATCCCTCTTCTTTGCCTAAGCCTGAGTCTGCGTAGTGAGGTCAGCTATACATGTAGCCGCTTGAGTAGTAGGTTTTTTAGCCAAAAACTTGTAATCTCAATCTGGAGTTTAAAACCTGCTGAGCAATGCCTTATATTCCAATTCGTGGTGTTAATCACTACTATGAGTGGATTGGTACGTCGGACCACTCTAAAACCTCTGGGAAGCCAATCATGGTTTTTGTGCATGGTTGGGGTGGTTCGGCTCGGTATTGGGAAAGTACAGCTCAAGCGCTCTCAGATACGTTCGATTGTCTCCTCTACGATCTCCGAGGGTTTGGTCGTTCCTGTTTACCCGCTGATCAGCAACCAGGCTCAGAAAATCAACAAGCAACTTTACAGCAAAGTGTAGACAAGACAGTGACAGCTGAAACAGAACTGTTGCAAGCAGCTGAGAGTACTGAAGATTTAATCTATGAGCTGGAAAGCTATGCCGATGATCTAGCTGCTTTACTGCGAGCGCTGGGATTAGAGCGAGTTTATCTGAATGCTCACTCAATGGGAGCTTCGATCGCGGTCTTTTTCCTGAATCTTTACCCACAGTTTGTAGAGCGGGCAATTCTGACCTGTAGTGGCATCTTTGAATACGACGAAAAAGCGTTTAGTGCTTTTTATCGCTTCGGTGGCTATGTCGTTAAGTTCCGCCCCAGTTGGTTGGCTAAAATTCCCTTTGCCAACCGCATGTTTATGGCGCGGTTCTTACACAAACCTTTGCCAGATGCCATTAGCCAAGCTTTTTTAGAGGATTTTCTCTTAGCTGATTACAAAGCTGCGCTTGGAACCATTTTTACTTCAGTGAGCAAAAAAGCAACAGAAGTAATGCCGCAAGAGTTTGCTAAGTTAACGGTTCCTACTTTGTTGATTGCAGGGGAGCATGACATCATCATCCCGGCGTCGATGGGGCAGCAGGCGGCCAACTTGAGTGAGAAAGTGGAATATTCGCTCATTCCTGGTACTGCTCATTTTCCGATGATGGAAGACCCGGAAACTTATCTACAGCGTGTACGGGACTTCACTCATGTCAAGCACCCTAGCCTATAGTGGATGGCATGCATGTTTTGATGACGGTCCACTGGAGCTAACTGGGAGGGTCTGGATGAGTGACGAAGAAGCTTGGTTTGTCGTCAAGCAATCTAATGGGTCTTGCGAGGTTTGGTCTGCGGCTCAGATTGAAGCCAAGCAGTCTCAAGCACAGTCTACAGATTTAGCGCCACAATGGGGACCATTCAAATCGCAGACTGAAGCGATCGCCCGTCGAGTGGGTCTAATTCGTGCGGGTAAGTGTCAACCTGTCTAAAGCCAAGAACTAGAAACTGATTTGGGGTGAGCCGTGACTCACCCTACTGCTTACCGCGTGCTGGATTCTGCACGGGTACCTTTTTGAGCTGCAACTTTTTGGGTCAGAACTGTTAAGGCTTTGGCGTATTGCGGATCGGCCTCAGTGCCTACCTTATCGCGATCGCGGCTCAGTTCTTCTCGCTGAGTATCGCTGAGTTCGATGACCACATCGGGAGCAATACCATGCTTGTTAATATCAACACCGTCAGGCGTGAGGTATTTGGCAATCGTCACCGCTAAACCGGAACCATCGCCCAGACCTCGCACTGACTGAACTAAGCCTTTACCAAAGGTTTGCGTCCCCACCAAAACGGCTCGGTCATTGTCTTGCAAAGCGCCGGACAGGATTTCACTAGCGCTAGCGGAACCTCCATCTACCAAAACAACTAGGGGTTTATTTGTTAAAGCACGACGATTGGCTTTTTCCCGGTCTGTTTCGCCTTGTCGATTGACCGTAGAGACGATCGCGCCGTCGTCTAACCACATGCGGGCAATTTCAATACTGGAGTAGAGCAGACCACCAGGATTAGAGCGCAGATCCAGAATGTAGCCATCCACCTGCTTTTGCTCTAGATCTTGGATGGCTTTTCGCATCTCCAAGGAAGCATTTTGGCTAAATTGGGACAAACGAATATAGCCAACATTGGCGTTGGGCGCTTGTTGAGTGGTGTATTTAACCGGGTGAATTTCAATGCGATCGCGCTTCAGCCGAAACTCTAATTCCTCTTTCCCCCTCAAAACGGTCAGGGTGACTTGAGAACCAACAGGACCGCGAATCAAGGTCACAGCCTTATCGACATCCATCCCTTCGGTGTTCTTTCCATCAATTCTGAGAATTGTGTCCTTGGCAAGCACTCCAGCTTTAGCCGCAGGCGTATCCTCAATCGGAGCCACAACCACCAGCTTTTTGGTTTTCTCATCCTGAGACAACTGGATACCCACGCCAGTGAGTTCACCAGAGGTATCAATCTGCATGTTACGGAACTCAGTCGGGTCCATGAACCGGGTGTAGGGATCGTTCAGCTGCTTCAGCATTTCCCGGATAGACTTGTAGGCTTCCTCTTTATTGCTGTAGGAGCGGTTTAGGTACTGGCTGCGAACTGCCTTCCAGTCAACCCGATTGAACGTACCGTCTACATAGGTGCGATCGATGATCTGCCAGACTTCGTCAACTATTTCTTTAGGACTTTCGCGAAAAAAGGCTTGACTTTTAGATAGATGAATGCCAGCTCCAGTGATGCTGACAGCAGTGAGTGCAACTGCTGTTGCACCTAAAACAAGCCCGCGTTTTGTCATGTCCATACGCCTACTGAGCTGGAAGGGATTGGTCTGGAAAAGGTACAGCGTGCATTTGTGCTGAAGAAATCTGTCTAACCGAGCAGCTTTGGTTAGAACCTCACACCCTCAGGACTCAGACTGAATCTCATTGGTTTTCAATCTAAAGCCTTGCCAATAGAACGACTATAACAACTTTATTTCGCAAGCCTCAACCCAAGAAGAAAATCCATGCCTGATTTAAGGATCAACCCACCGACCATCCGCTTTGATCAAATTAATCAACTCTGTCACCCCTTGATCTTCCGGAACTTTCTTGATTTCTTCCCGACCTCGGTACAGAGAAATATAGCCAGGTTGCTTGCCGACATAGCCGTAGTCAGCATCAGCCATCTCACCAGGCCCGTTAACAATGCAGCCCATCACGGCAATATCAAGTCCTGTGAGGTGCTTGGTTGCTTCGCGAACTTTGTGGAGAACTTCTTCAAGATTAAACAGGGTACGACCGCAGGAAGGACAGGCGACATACTCCACCATCGTCTTCCGCAAACCCAAAGCTTGCAGAATGCTGTAACAAACCGGAATCTCTTTTTCGGGGGCTTCTGTGATCGAGACGCGAATGGTATCGCCGATGCCGTCTGCCAGAAGTGGTGCTAAGCCAGCGGTGGACTTGATCCGACCATATTCGCCATCCCCTGCTTCAGTCACTCCCAGGTGAAGGGGGTAGTTCATGCCCAACTCATCCATCCGCTTCACCATCAAGCGGTAAGCGGCCACCATGACCGGAACCCGTGAAGCTTTGAGGGAAATGACTAAATTGTGGAAGTTCAGCGACTCACAAATCTGAAGAAACTCGATCGCGGATTCCACCATGCCTTCGGGGGTATCGCCATAGGTAAATAGCATGCGCTCAGCTAAAGAGCCATGATTGACTCCAATCCGCATGGCTTTGCCTTGATCTCGTAAAGAAATCACGAGCGGCTCTAGAGTTTCGCGAATTTTGGCTCCGATTTCATCAAATTCTGCTTGGGAGTATTCGGTGCGATCGCTCTTCGGCTTCTCAAACACGTACAGCCCTGGGTTAATTCGGACTTTATCGACGTGCTTAGCCACTTCCAGGGCAATCTTCATGCCGTTGTGGTGCACATCAGCCACCAGAGGCACAGCTTGATAGGTTTCTGCTAATTTCTGTTTAATGTCTTTGAGCGCGTAAGCATGGGCCAAACTAGGCACCGTTACCCGCACAATTTCGCAGCCGATTTCGTGGAGGCGGCGAATCGCGGCAACTGAACCCTCAATATCCAGGGTGTCCTCGTTAATCATCGATTGCACGACGACTGGGGCACCTCCACCGATCGTGACATTCCCAACCTGGACAGGGCGGGTTTTGCGCCGCTGGATGGTGGTGTCAACAAAGGTTTGGCTGGAGGGATCGGAGGTGGTAGGTGGCGTGGGCAGGGTTTGCATACGCTGATGGCTGGCTTCTAGACCAAGACAAGTAAGTGTTTCTCTCTACCTCTCAGATTGCCACAGTTAGGCTCCTTTTAGCCGAGGGAATTGAAATTTGCGTAATTCTCTCAGCAGAGCTAGTAGGTACTGATCATGAATTCACAAATTTGCAATCAGGGAAACTACAGTGAGCAACATGGATGTTTTAAAGGCATCAAGCTTGATTTTGTTGGGTGCTAGTGTGGGTGCTTTATTACTCACTACAGGGCCACAAGGAGCGATGGCTGAGACCGTAACAGATGTCTTGTGCCGCAAATCTCCACAAAATTCTCAGTGCGTAGGTCAAGGAACGCCTTCACAAAGCACTAACAGTTATGCAGCGACTACTAAGGCAAATTTGCGAGTGGTCAACGTTGATCAAGACTGGCGATCGCCCAAAGCAGACATTCCTTGGTCAGAGCCTGTAATTGTCCGTGACCAGTTTGATGGCGAATATCTAGCTGTATTTGATAAGAGTCATTCTGGCAGCGCTTTTTGGACTGGGCGGGAGTCGGGCGTCGTCACCCAATGGACCCCAACAAAAATTGCTGTATTCCCTTACAAGAAGACTAGCTCTTGTGGGTTTTTAACTTGTAACAATGTGATGGACTCGTCTCTAGTTGGCAAAGCGCTAGAAATTAAGTTAGGGAGTCAGGTCTTCAAGCTAGAGGGCGAAGATAGTACATTTACAGTGACCCCTGAGTTGGCAAAAGCCTTACGAAGCGCCCCTGACGAGGAAGTTGTAATCAGAGTTACTTTGGCAGGTAACGGCTCGACGGTCAAAAATAAAATTGGTAAGGGCACTGTTCAATCCTGGAAAACGGTTTACCAGGCAGTAGAGCCAACTCCTTAAAAAGCGATTAAGTAAGAAAGGCGATCGCTCCTCTACACTCAAAGCGATCGCCTTTTTGAACTCTCAAAATTAGAAATTATTCTGTTGGGAAATCTGGGAAAACCCATTGAGGGGGCTCACTCACTCTCCTGCGGGCACGTTCCTCGGCAATTTCCAGCATTTTATCGAGTGAGTTATTGGCTATAAACTTTGTCGCTGCCTCCTTGTACTCCAAGTTTGGGCATCGATCCCCAAGGACACAACCGTTCTTACAAGCTTCGGCACAGTTTATAGATTCAGACGTCACTTCTCTTCTCCTAATCTCAAAATGACAGTGAGTTAAAGCAGCTTTTTAGATTTGTTAGCAAAGGCGATCGCTCTTTCAGATTTTACCTCCAGAGATCGCGCTCTCCACCCGAAACTTGAGACCTTTTGCGATGGCGGGGATCAAGGCTCAAATTAAGTTCTGTGACTGCTGCTGTCTAATGGCTCGGTTTGAGTGGCAGCTTAGAAGCAAGGGAAAAGAAAGCAATCTTCCCTGGAGATCATTATTGGCGATCGCTTCACAGATTGTTACTTGCCGAGGTAGGTGTGAACGGGGTTAAGCCTCAGTAACACTTTGACTTTCAGGAGCGAGGTCTTGAGGTCGATAAACAGTTCCAGGTGAATGCTCGGGGTTAACTTCAACTACTAAATCAACGTAACGGCGATCGCGCGTCAGGGGTTGGATAAATAGCTCAGGATGCAGCGCCTTCCAGAAATATTCGACAAACTGATCAATCTCGCGATCGCTCATGCCGCTTTTGCCAGCCGCAATCATTTGCTGCTCGGCTTGCCGTCGCCATTGCTGACTTAAGTGGTAATCAGTAGGATGCAGCACCATCAGGCGATCGAGTTTTGACCAGAGCGGTAAATAATTTTGCAGTTTTACGTTCATATCTCGCGCAAACTCACGATCTGCTTCGGTTACAATCGGAGATGGTGCGGTAGCAAATGCTGCTGGGTCAATCGGGCGAACCCCGACAAACCAACCTTCAAACAGCACAATTGCCACATCCTTGACTACCTGTGGTACGGTTCTGTCCCCTGCTCCATTAAACGCAGATTTATCAAACCGAGGAACTTGAATCGAAGCGGACGGGTCAGTATGGCGTAGCTGGTCTAAAACCATGCAACCTAAATCCACATCGTGAGTTCCCGGTGGGCCACGCCAAGTGAGGCGAGGGTCTTCGGCTCTTAGGCGTAGCCGATCTGGATAAGTTTTGTACAGATCGTCGAGCGAAAAACTAAGGGTGCGATACCCTAAGTGGCTAAGTAGCAAGGTCAAGATCGTAGCTAGAGTAGTCTTGCCTGTTCCCTGTCCACCCAAAATTCCCTGGATGAAGGGGCGGCCTAACGCTTGATGGCTTACTGCTAGCTCTAAAGCCAAGGGCAGCCATAAATTCCATAAAGGAACTAGAAAGTCAGATTCTAGGCAAAAGGTGTGCTGACAAAACTGTTGGATCGCTGGATAAACACCTTGAAGCAGGTGCGATCGCACCTTGACAGTCTGGCTGACATTGGTAGAGTTGATGCCAAAGGCTTTCGCTCTCAATGAGTCTGCTAAAAGCCAAGTCTCTAGTTGCTGCTGAAGGACCGGGGTTGGTGCTTGTCCCATCGCCCAGTTTTGCAGAATGAGGTTCAAGGATGAATCTGATGGCTGCATACCTTTAAGCACGACTAATTCGATTTAACTGCCAATCTTGAAAGCCTCAATGAACATGCCATAAATTAAGCCAAGCTTAGTGGCGTTCAGGGCTTCTAGCAGCAGTGATTGCGTTGCCCCCCGACGATTGCTGTAAACAATTCGGCTAATTGCTTCTGTCAACGCCATCAAGATTGCGGCTGCGACAATGTCCCATGTGGCTGCTTGTCCGGTTGTAGTTGGAATGGCTGTGCCGAGAAAGATACCGAAGAGAACGCTGATTACCAGCAGCGATAGCCGTCGCCAAGGGTTACGCAACCACCGTCCCAACTGACCTAGCACTCCATCTACGAGGTTGTTTAGGCGGGTGTTTTGCATAAATGACGCAGGCTCCAAAAGGGTGATGCGGCAGAATCTCAAAAAAATATCTTAGTGACAAAGTATATAACTCCTGTGCAGGTGCAGATTGCCTGAAACAGGGGAGCGAGGTGGATGGTATGAATTTGTGGCACCAGTGTTGCAGCGTTTAGTGGCGTAATAAATTCCAACGTAAGAGTTTTCGATGACTGGGGTAGGGGGCACACCATGGAGCGGGGGCAAGTGAACAAGCAGATGAAATCGATCGCCTATCCGATAGCTGCGATCGCGGGGACAGGGTTAGTTTTGGGCGCAGCGGCTTTAGCTTTGGGTTGGCTGGAAGTAGGGATTTCGATTAGTCCTGTAGGACCAGATGCCTCTGTGGTCTCAGCAGCCGCTCCACTGACTCAGAAGTCGGCAACAGAAGTCGCCATGCGATCGACTACAGGTAATCCTATTGTGTCCTCTCCGGAGGCTGATCCCCGCGTTCAGCAGGGTACAGCTCCAACCCAAGTTGCTGCTAACAGTAGCCCGGCTCGCTTGAATGCGACTCCTAATCCTGGCGGCTTGCGAGTGAGTAACACCACCGATCATCCAGTTCGGGTCGCTCTGCTAGCGCAACAATCTCTAGCCAGCTCTGCCCAAGCTTCCTTAGCGCCTACTGGTAAGGCACCCGTCTACGGCCAACCGGCTCATTGGGATTTTGCTCCCGGCGAGGGCAGCGCTCAGGGTTTAGCTTTGTCCCTGCCAGAAGGAAGTTTACAACTGAAAAAGGGAGATGTTTTGGTGGCGTTTGCCCAAGATGGATCACGCCGTTACTGGGGACCTTATGTCATCGGCGAAACTGACCAACCCCTGTGGAATGACCAAAACTCCGAGTGGCAATTAAGCTTACAACGTTGAGTCAATCTTTAGTGAATCTCAGGCAGCTACGGTCTGCGATCGCTTGAGAAGCTGAAGTCTTAGGTTGATGGATGGGATGATAATACTGGAGAACTTAAAAACCAGTTCTGTCGTCCCTAGTATTGCCTTGTTGACATTTTGGATGAAATTGAGTGTGGGCCGCCGTATTGCAGATTTGTTGAAGCGTGACGAGAAGCAGGGTTCAGCGCTCATTTGGGCTTTGGCGATCGCTTGGTTACTGTTGATTGGCTGGATTGCATTTTTTGGGCACTTGGGCAGCATTGGCTTAATTGATGAAACCGAGCCACTGTTTGTGGAAGCTGCACGCCAGATGACGGTGACAGGCGATTGGATTACGCCCTTTTTTAATGAAGTGCCTCGCTTCGATAAGCCGCCTCTGATTTATTGGCTGATGGCGATCGCCTTTAAAGCCTTCGGGGTGAATGAATGGGCGGCTCGGCTTCCCTCAGCCTTGGCAGGATTTGCCTTGAGCTGTTTTTGCTTTTATACGCTGCGTCAGTTTGGCTGGCACCATAGATTCTCAAAATCTAAGGCTCAAGAGCTACCAGATTGCTCATTAGAGTTTTCAACAGCACCAAAGCAGACTAGTGACGTTGGACGAGAGTGGCAACTGTGGCTGACGGCTGGGCTGGGGGGCACAATGGTAGCGCTGCACCCCTACACGTTCTTTTTTGGACGGACGGGCTACTCGGACATGCTGCTGAGCCTTTGTATGAGTGGCTCATTGCTAGCTTTTTTTCTGGGATATGCCCATACCGAAAACTCCAAAGTTCAAATTCGCTGGTATTTGACTTTCTATGTCTTGATTGGGCTGGCGGTGCTGACGAAAGGGCCTGTCGGAGCGGTGCTGCCTGGGATGATCGTCACTGCTTTCCTGCTCTATGTCGGTCACTTCAAAGCAGTTTTGCGGGAAGTCCGACTCGGCTGGGGGGCTTTGATTGTTTTAGGGTTAAGTGTGCCTTGGTTTGTGCTGGTGATTTTGGCTAACGGGCAAGCCTACATTGACTCTTTTTTTGGCTACCACAACGTAGAGCGCTTTACGAGCGTGGTAAATCAGCACAGCGGCCCTTGGTATTTTCACTTTTTGATTGTGCTGGTTGGCTTTTTGCCTTGGTCAGTGTTTTTGCCAGCCGCGATCGCCCGTCTGCAATTTTGGCAACGTCGAGCTTGGCAACAGCAACCCCGCTCAACTCATTTAGGGTTGTTTGCTGGCGTTTGGTTTGCAGTCGTCTTAGGGTTCTTCACGATTGCTGCTACGAAATACTTCAGCTATGTGCTACCTTCCATGCCTGCTGCTGCGATTTTGGTGGCGCTGTGGTGGAGTGAGCAAATTGCCCAAGCGGAAATTGGGCAGCAACAATCACGCAGCTTAAAGCTCAGCACGATCGCGGGGATCGCTTTATTTGCTTTGCTAGCAGCCGCTTGTTTCTATAGCCCTAACTGGTTGAGTGATGACCCGACGATGCCTAACTTGGGGCTACGGATGGAACAAGCAGGCTTAGCAAATTGGGGCGCAATTATTTGGGGAATTAGCGCGATCGCTGGGCTTCTCCTGTTACTAAAACGGCAAGCACAATGGTTTTGGGGCGTTAGTTTGATTGGGTTTGCGGCATTTCTGCTCTGGTTCGTGACTCCTATGTCCTTCCTTGTGGACGCGGAACGGCAGTTACCCCTAAGAGAAATGGCGGCGGCTGCCGTCCAGGCGGAAAAGCCCCAGGAACCGCTACTAATGATCGTGCGCGGGTTTCACAAGCCTAGTTTGGTGTTTTATACAGAGCGACCCGTCAATTTCTTGATGAACCCGGAAACAGCCGCACCCGAAATTCAGCAAGCGATCGCCCAATCAACGGCTCCAGGTTCTGCCTTAGTGATTACTTCGCAAAGAGCTTTAATCAGATCGGGTTTGCAGCCTACGCAATATCAAGCGATCGCTCAATCTGGAATTTATCAACTGATTCGGGTTCCTAAAACAGGTCAGCCATGATGCAAGCAGCGCAAAAGTGGCTAACTTCCCGGTTAAATCAGTGGGTAGTTTTTTTGCTGGTCGGGGGATTATTGGTACGAGCCACGATTGCAGCTTGGCTCTATCCTGGTTTTGATGAGGCTTACTACTATCTTTATGTGCTCCACCCAGACTGGAGCTATTTTGACCATCCGCTGCTGGTGGCTCTTAGCACTGGGTTCGGGCCTTGGCTTACAGGGATAGTTTCCCAGTTCACGATCCGGATTGGGACGTTGCTCCTTTACACCGGAGCCTTGATTTTTCTGTACTTAACTAGTGCCACGCTGTTCTCTGCACAAGTGGCCACCCTAACCCTGGCGATCGCCACTGCCATTCCCATCTTTCAGGTAGGCTTTGGCACTTTGACTGTGCCCGACACGCCGCTGATGTTTTTCTGGGCAGCCACCCTCTATGTCGCTGCTGGGGAATTTTTTCGGGTTCCGGAAAGCTATCGGCCCAGTTGGCGATTGGCGTTGATTAGTGTTTTGGTCGGTTTGGCCTGCTTAGGCAAGTATCACGGATTTCTACTGGGGTTCGGGTTAGTTGGGTTTTGCTTAACCAGCGATCGCCATCGCTCAGCCCTCTTTTCCCCTTGGATGGGTCTTGGTTTAGCGTTGTTTGCTGTCACTCTTTCCCCCATGCTTGTGTGGAATTGGCAGCGAGATTGGGTTTCATTTCGGTTCCAATCTGGGCGAGCGGTTCCCAGGGATCAGTACGATCTACTGGCTCTCCTCGGTACCTTTTTGCTCGGAGTTGCTTACCTATTTCCCACCTTTGGCTTTCCTCTGTGGTGGGTAACGCTGCGTCAGGCGGGCAAACAAATTATGCAGCCTTGGCGACGCAAATCTGGGATTGATCTCAATTTGCATAGCAAACAGCGGTTTATTCTTTGGATGTCTTTGCCCGTTATCTTGGTGTTTACCTTGATTGGCGGTTATCAGCAGATTTTGCCAACTTGGCCGATGCCAGGATTTTGGGGTGCCACTTTACTGTTGGGTTATCAAGCGGCTCTATGGCAGAAGCAAGCTCCGCGCGCCGTTCAACGTTGGCTAGTTGGGTCTGGGACTACCATCATTACTTTGATGTTGATTGCGCTGCTGCACGTGGCGTTTGGCATTGCTCAAACCACCAGCAATTATGCTTTTTTGGGGGGAATGTGGTCTCCTAAGGAAGATTCCTCTACACAACTAGTAGATGTGCAGCAGTTACGTCGAGGTTTCGCCGACAACCCCACGCTACGAGCAGCTTTGCAAGAGACTGATTTTATCTTTACCAATCGCTATTTCTTAGGTGGACAGATTGCGATGGCTTTAGAGCCTCTGGAACCTAAACCCATTGGTTGTTTATGTGAAGATCTGCGCGGCTTTGCTTTTTGGTCCAAGCCAAATGAGTGGGTTGGTAGAGACGCGCTCTACATTACCTCTGAGCGGTTCCAGGGCAAAACTGGGTTGGCGAAATACCAAGGCTACTTCAGCAGCATCGAAAAAATTGCCGATGTCCCGATTCGGCGGGGGGGTGCGATCGTCCAAGTCTTTTACATTTACCGAGCGAAAAACCTACTTCAGCCTTACCCCCGACCCTATGGAAATTGATCGCCCTCAATTTGTTTTGCCACATTACTTAAAATTCTTACTTACATCTCACCTGAAAGTTAAGGGCAAGGAGTCATTGGGATGGGTTTAAAGCCTTCCATCATGGACCGCTATCTCATTGCAGAATTGCTGCCACCTTTCTTATTTGGGGTAGCCGCTTTCTCGGCGATCGGTTTAGCAGTAGGGGTCTTCTTTGACTTGGTGCAGAAGATTACAGATGCTGGGATTCCCTTCGCGACGGCTATACAGATCTTTTTGCTCCAGGTGCCAAACTTTGTCACCCTCTCGTTTCCCATGTCAATTTTGCTGGCCACCTTAATGGTTTACAGTCGTCTATCGGGGGATAGCGAAATTGTGGCGCTGCGGGGTTGCGGAGTCAGCGTTTATCGGCTAATGGTGCCTGCTTTGCTGGTCAGCTTGATTGCGACTGGCATGACTTTTTTCCTCAACGAGTTGGTAGTTCCCAGCAGTAACTATCAGGGAGAAATTTTATTAGAAAAGGCATTAAGCCAAGATAAGCTGGCATTTCAAGAGAAAAATATTTTCTATCAAGAGTTTTCGGGGAAAAAACTGGCTCGCATTTTTTATGCCCATGACTTCGATGGTCAGCGCATGCAAAATTTGACTATTCTTGACTTCTCAAAAGAAGAGTTGAATCAAATTGTGGAAGCCGAATCGGCGGTGTGGAATGCGCAGCAGAGCACCTGGGATTTTGCCAATGGCACCATTTACATTGTGGCACCGGATGGCTCGTCGCAAAATTTGCTCAAGTTTGAGCGCCACCAACTCCGCTTACCTCGTGCGCCTCTAGATTTAGCGAATAAAAAGCGCAAGTCAGATCAAATGAATATTGCTCAGGTGCAAGAACGCTTGGCGCTTTTGGAGCAGAAAGGGGATGAGAAGAAAGAGATTCGTAAGTATAGGGTACGAATTCAAGAGAAACTAGCTCTTCCATTCATCTGCGTAGCGTTGGGTCTGGTCGGGGCGGCTCTAGGCACTACCAGTCGTCGTACTAATACGTCTACTGGCTTTGGCATTAGCATCTTGATTATCTTTGGCTACTATTTAATTGCTTTTGTGAGTAATGCCTTAGGTGAAACAGGAGCATTTTCCCCCTTTTTAGCCGGCTGGTTACCGATCCTCGTAGGCTTGACCGCAGGTGGGGGGCTACTAATTCGCGCTGCTCGATAGCAGTTAATCAGCAACTTGGTGAGCTTGGGACAGGGCTTGATAAATTTGCTCTAACAACTCTTCTACAGGTAGGGTCGAGGGGAGAATCTGAGTTGCGATCGCCCCTAAAACTGTGGTCAGCTCCACCATATCCGTCATGTCCACCATGTTTGTCATTGCTGCGGCTTCTAACAAACTGGGTTCAGTACAGGGTGGTGTTTGGTTCGCAAGCTGCCGTTGATCAAGGACCAAGATGGGAATTGGCAACTGTAGTTGATTGAGAGTTTCTAGGGCCTGAAGCACCACGGGCGAAGTGCGATGACCTCGTAGGCAAATCAGTAACAAATCAGCGCTTTGATGCTTTAACTGTCGTAGCGCTTCCGCCCATGAGTGACTATGGAGCCCCCGTAAGCCTGCTGTTTGCAGATATTGCACTAAAGCTTGTAACCAATCTGCATCCTTGAGCGTGGTTGAAAGATTGGCTGCTAGTTCAGGGGCTGACCTGGCAGCAGCTGTGACTAAATCGGGCAGGTGTAACAAGTCCACCACTAAAACGCTAGGTTGCCAGTTGAGCCCGACAGCCACTTGAATTGCCTGCATTAAAGCGGCTGCTTCTGAATTAGTTGGGTCCGAATTTGTGGCCAAGTCAAAATTGGGAGCAGCTAAACAAGGAAAAACAGATAAACCTGGTACTTGGTTTGCGGCTTGGGTAGCGGCTTTGGTGAGTGTCACTAACGGTAGGGAGGCTAAAGCAGTCTGTTGAGCTAGCGTTTGGAAATAGCTCGGCAACTCAGCGATCGCCTGGTCGATTAAGAGAACGTCAGGCCGCCAAACTCGCGCTAACAATTCAGCTTGCTCGAGATCATCTGCTTCTAAAATGCGGTGGTGATGTTGCTGGAGTAAGCTGCTGAGCCTGCTGATGACTCTGGAAGCTGGGTTTAAGGGGCTAGATGCTTCGGGCGCTGAGATCGAGGGCGATGAAGTTGATTGCCCTAAGCCATGCTGCATTAAGTCTGATGGCATAGAAGCTTCAACACTACTCAAATAAAGCACCGTTAATCTACGAGTTGGGTGCGAAGTTGAGTCTAAGTTGGCAACTGAGGTGGTCAAGTGAGCCAGATGATCTTGTAGGGCTTGGCTCTGAATGGGTAAGCAAAGAAAACCATCAGCTTGATAACGGGCTGCTTGAGCTTGTTCAGCCTTGGTCGCAGTGATCACGACTGGAATATGGTAAGTTTCTGCATCCGACTTCAATAGAGTCAGCACATCCCAACCCGAAAGAAGTGGCAGTAAGGGATTGAGAAAAACAATACAGGGTTGCAGGCGTCTAGCTTTTTCTAGCGCTTCGGTTCCAGAGCGGGCGATCGCCACTCGGTAGCCTAGACTAGTCAGCTCATCCGCTAATCCTTCAATGAATTGAGCCACCGATTCTACAATCAACACCAAGCGGTTGTGGCTGGAATTATCGCGCGATGGCACACCTAGGGTTGGTTGGGGAGGGCTTGGCGGTAGCAGTAAGGTAAACTGGCTCCCTTCGCCCTCTTTTGAAATAAACGTGACATCCCCTCCATGCAGTCGAGCCAATCGCTGGGTGATGGCTAACCCCAATCCTGTCCCTTCAAAACGACGAGTTAAGGGATTTTCCAGCTGCTGGAATTTTTGAAAAATTAGGTGCTGCTTGTCTGCTGCAATTCCAATGCCTGTATCGGAAATGGTGAAGACAACCCAGCCTTCCCAACGGCTGACTTTCAAGCTGATTTTGCCACTAACCTCAGTGAACTTGATAGCATTGGATAGCAAATTAACCAGCATCTGTCGCAAACGCACTTCATCGGCCACAATGCTCTCCAGATCAGACTCAATCTCCAGAGTGCAGGGCACCATTGAAGGTGCTTCGACCATGTGCTCAACTAAGGCTTTTTCTTCGGGAAATTGCAGTTGATACGCTTGTTCAAGAGCGCGATCGCAGGTTGACTTAAGGCTGACAGGCGCGATCGCTAGCTCTAGCTGACCCGTTTCCATCCGAGTCAAATCTAAGATGTTATTGACCACCGTCATCAAGTGCCGTCCGCTTTGATAGATGAGGCTGGCATAACGAGCCTGACGCTCATTTAGAGGGCCTAGCACCTGATCTTTCAAGAGATTAGATAAACCTAAAACCGCGGTTAGCGGAGTTTTTAGCTCGTGGCTAATACAGGCCAAAAATTCGTCTTTTAAGAGGTTGAGCTGGACTAAATCAGCATTCTTCGCGGCTAAAGTGCGGTTGACCTGTTGGTCTGTATGGTCTTGAGCTAGCACCAACCATAAAGCTTCCTGAGGTGAGAAGCTTGGTAGCGCAGGGGGCGACTGGCCCAAAGTACCAACAGGGCTTGTGCCTAGGTCTGCAAGTTGAAACGGTGAAGTCGAGGTGGTGGCTATTGGAACGCGCTGTGGTTGCTGCTCGTTTGGCTGATCCCCAATCCAAGTCGATAAATCAAGCAGACTTCTACTAAATTGCCAAATCCGCTCTTGACCGTTGTCGGTCGGGCAGGTGCAAATACAACTATCCTCTGCTGCTCCTACTTGACAGTGATATTGCGCGATTGAAGAGGCAAAGAATGACAGCAGTCCAGCTTGCTGCTCAGATGAGGTAGTGCTAGAGGAAGCCTTAGAGGGCCATTTGGCGAAAGATGCTTGCTGTAGCTTCAAGGGAGTTCCCGGTTGGGCTCTAGAAGACAACATTTGTTGATTGAGCAAAGTGACGCCAGGATGTGCTTGGCGGAACTTGGCACTGCCCGATCGCATGCGACCAATCTGTTGGTTGAGTTGTGTGGAAAGCGATCGCTCTGCTGCACCCCAACCCTTGGCCTTGTTGGTTATGCCTGCAACATCTTGGGGCCGAACCGTAGGCGATCGCTGCCAAGTGGGAGAATGGTTCGGTTGGTTAGTCCCAGTAGCGGACTGTGGCCATGCCTCAGGATCAACTTCTGGAGTATTCGGTTGAGAGTGCTGGTTGGGCGAACCGCCAAACTCAGCAAGCGGAGAATCTACTGTAGTGTTAAGGATCGTTCCAGCCGCTTGTCTAAGTCTTGTTAGCTCCGAAAGCTCCCCAATTTGCTGTTGCCAACATTGATTGTGATGTAAAACTCGCCCTGTGCTAGTTTGCACCATCAAAGGCAAAGGGATCTGCTCTAGAAGTCGGATCAAGAGAGCTAGAGGCTGTATGGGTGCCGAGGTAGCCGATGGAGTTACAGGTGGCTCGGCCAATTCTCTTGCAGTTGTGGCGGTGACGTGGGTTGCTGTAGGGCTGTTGGGTATGACCTCAGCGCCAGGGGTAAGTAGGGGAGCCAATAACTGCAAAAGCCGTGAATAATTCAGTAGTCCTAGAAACTCTCCCGCTAAATCTACTAGAGCCCAAGCCTCAGCAGGCGGCTCTGCTGCCTTTAGATGAGACCAGAATTGACTCAAGCTCCAAGCAGCAGGTAAGGTTAATAACGGCGTAATAATCGGTAGATCAACTGCTGATATAGGTTGATGCAGATTGAGTGTTGCGATCGCACTCGGTTCTACTCCGTCCAGCGACTGCTCCCGTCCCAAGTAAGAAACTAGAACAGGCCAATTGAGCAAGCCAATCGGTTGTTTTCTTTCATTCACGACGACTAATCGCTCGCAGCTCGCTTGATTCAGAAGGCGCAAAACCGCTGACACAGTAGCAGACTGGGAACAGGTTGAAACTGATTCAATGAACGAACTGAGAGGAGTCGTGTGCATTAATTAATGGAGACTAGCTCCAATGGGTTGGCTCGGTAGCAAGGGCGGTAACCTGAAGCGATAAATAAGTCCCTATTGAACGACTATTTCTGGTTTATGGAAGCAATGAGCAACGGTGGGATACAACAATGCAAAATTGGTAATCTACTGTCTGTAGATCAAAGCTATCACCTAACAAATATTTGGGATCAGTGATTGGTTTGGGCCTGACTAGGCTATGAGCTTCGAAAATTCCAATTCTGACAGTATTGCTTCATTATGGCGCTCCTCAACAAAGCGCAACGGAATAACTAATTACAATTGATTACGGTTGTTGCTGCATTTGGAGTTAAGATTAGTTAAGATTGCTACCTGCTTTGACGAAAAAATTCTCATTCAACTTTCCTTAACTCATTGCTTTTGTTAATTATTATTTTTGGTATTGCTAATAAGACTTAGTAGTAATTTGTATCCACTTAGTTTTTTCAAGCTGGCGCGGTTGTGTATCCTCAACTGTCAATTTCAACTCTGCTGAATTCTGGTGACCTCGCTCAATCTCTAACTGCACTCTTAAGTGGCGATCGCTATAGAGTTACCCAATTCAGCTCTGAAAAAGAGTTGTTTGATTTTATTGAGCTAGAAAAACAACAGATTGACTGCTTAATTTTGCAAGCAAGCTCGAACCTCAATTCTCTCGTTGAACAGCTTCAAGGAAGAGCGATCCTATTGCCTGCTGTCGTACTGAAATCTGAGACAGTGACACCGAGTCATGAATCTGAACAGCTAGAAACTCTAAATCCTACTGAATCAATTCCGCCTGAGCCCAATACTGCCCAAACTCATCAAACCAGTTTAAGCTGCACATACCACGTCGCAACCGTAGAAGTATCGATTACTGAGGTCGATCGCATGGTTCAGTTGATCCACCAAGCGATCGTTCAGTTCTTAAAGTTGTCGCCGACGCACCACACTCCCAGCCTCCAACCTGCTTCCGACGTTGTGGTTGAGCTAACTAGCCAAAACTCTCTAATGCTGCAACAGCGGCGTTTAACTGAAAAATTGAAAGAGCGGTTGGGATATTTAAGTGCTTACTACAAAAGAGAACCCAAAAACTTTCTGCGATACTTGCCCCCCGACGAAAAACAAAAATTTTTGAAAAAGTTGAAGTCAAACTATAGCAATATTGTTTTAATCTACTTTTCTGGGGAAGAGCAACTCAACCAAAAAATTGATGACTTTGTTAACATGGCTTTCTTTGCAGATGTTTCAGTCTCGCAAATCGTGGAAGTTCATATGGAGTTAATCGATGAATTCTCGAAGCAGTTAAAACTAGAAGGCCGAAGTGATGACATCTTGCTCGACTATCGTCTCACCTTAATTGATACAATTGCTCACCTATGTGAGATGTACCGCCGCTCCATCCCCAGAGATTTCTAATGATTTTTTGTCTATCTCTGTTTTTAGAAACCATTGCTTAAGCCTGCTAGAAGTGAGTAGACCAAATTCATGAGTTCCTTGAAAAAAACTTACATCCTCAAATTGTATGTTGCTGGCAATACCCCCAATTCGATTCGAGCTTTAAAGACTCTCAATAATATTTTGGAGACAGAATTTCAAGGAGTCTATGCTCTGAAAGTGATTGATGTGCTAAAAAATCCCCAACTAGCCGAAGAAGATAAAATTTTGGCTACTCCAACCCTAGCTAAAATTTTGCCACCGCCTGTCCGCAAAATTGTGGGGGATTTGTCTGATCGTGAGAGAGTATTGATTGGCCTAGATCTCCTATACGATGAGTTGCACGAGGATGATTCTAACTTCGAGTAATCCCTAGAATTGAGTTTTACTGATCTATCTTCTCTCCCAGAAAAGCTGAACTTTTAGAGCAGACTTCAAAAGCTAAACTTAAAAGGCTATGAATCCAGATAATCAAACTCGAAAGAAAGAAGATCTATTATCAGTAGGGGTCAAAAAAATTCGTACTATGATAGAAGGCTTCGATGACATCAGTCATGGAGGTCTTCCGGTAGGCAGGACTACATTAGTTAGTGGTACATCTGGAACCGGTAAAACCCTGCTGGCAGTGCAGTTTTTATATAACGGAATTACTTTATTTGATGAGCCGGGTGTCTTCGTTACTTTTGAAGAGTCTCCTGCGGATATTATTAAAAACGCTTTCAGTTTTGGGTGGGATCTTCAAGAACTAATTGATGACGGCAAGCTTTTTATTTTAGATGCTTCACCTGATCCAGAAGGTCAGGATGTGGTTGGCAATTTTGATCTTTCTGCTTTAATTGAACGTATTCAATACGCAATTCGTAAATACAAAGCTCGGCGGGTTTCGATTGATTCTGTTACGGCTGTATTTCAGCAGTATGATGCAGCCTCGGTGGTACGGCGAGAAATTTTTCGCTTAGTGGCCCGGCTAAAACAGTTAGGCGCAACCAGCATCATGACGACCGAGCGGATCGAAGAGTACGGCCCCGTCGCGCGCTTTGGGGTGGAAGAATTTGTGTCCGATAACGTCGCGATCGTCCGCAACGTTTTAGAAGGTGAACGGCGGCGGCGCACTATTGAGATTCTGAAACTGCGTGGCACGACCCACATGAAAGGGGAGTACCCATTTACCATTACAAATCAGGGTATCAATATCTTCCCGCTAGGTGCTATGCGGCTTACCCAACGCTCTTCTAACGTACGAGTCTCCTCGGGAGTCAAGACGCTAGACAGAATGTGTGGAGGTGGCTTTTTTAAGGATTCGATTATTCTTGCAACCGGAGCGACAGGTACAGGCAAAACTTTGTTGGTAAGCAAGTTTTTGCAAGAAGGTTGCATGCGAAATGAGCGGGCCATGCTGTTTGCTTACGAGGAGTCGCGGGCTCAACTTTCTCGTAATGCTTATTCTTGGGGAACTGATTTTGAGGATCTAGAACAAAAAGGCTTATTGAAAATCCGATGTGCTTATCCGGAATCAGCCGGGCTAGAAGATCATCTTCAAATTATTAAGTCAGAAATTGCTGACTTTAAACCGACGCGGATTGCTATTGATTCTCTCTCAGCCTTAGCTCGTGGCGTCAGCAATAATGCGTTTCGTCAGTTTGTCATTGGGGTGACAGGTTTTGCTAAGCAGGAAGAAATTACTGGCTTTTTTACAAACACCACTGATCACTTTATGGGGTCACATTCAATTACTGATTCTCACATTTCTACGATTACTGACACGATCTTAATGTTGCAGTATGTAGAAATTCGGGGTGAGATGGCGCGAGCAATTAATGTCTTTAAGATGCGCGGCTCCTGGCATGAGAAAGGGATTCGAGAATATACCATCAGCGAGCAGGGACCAGAGATTCGAGATTCTTTCCGCAACTATGAAGGCATTATTAGTGGTTCGCCTACTCGCGTAGCCTTCGACGAGAAAACAGAGTTATCTCGGATTGTCAAAGGCGTGCAGGATAAAACTGAGAGTGATTTAGAACTGTAAAATTCAGGTTGTGAAGCATAGACTGTAACATCTCCACAACCTAGGTTTTGGCCTCAAATTCCTAAAAAGCATATCTTGGCGAAATGCTTCTCTTTGCAGAACTAGAGAAGCATTTCGCCAAGATCGTTTAGTTTGTCGCTTCAAATAAAGCGAGCATGGAGGGATTCGAACCCCCGACCCTCAGGACCGGAACCTGATGCTCTATCCACTGAGCTACATGCCCTAATTTCCTTTGTAATTGTATCACGTAAAGCGATCGCAAATCAGAAAAATCTGAAATCTGTGGACTAACAGCGGCCAATAGCTCACTCAACCTCTAGTCCAAATTTGACAGCAAGGTTGATCTGAGTGATCTACAAAATTTTTGAAAACTTAAAAGTTTCTCCGTTATTTACTATTGCGGCGGGGCATGTTAAGCAAAGCTGCCGTGTAGTTTTCTGCTGATTCAAGGTTTCGATATTGTCTGTGTTGAAGCAGCTTTTTCAACCAAAAGTAACGCTAAAACTACTGAAATTATTTCGAAAACTAAATAACTAAGCAAGCTTGATGTGGAGAAGGCTTCTGAACTTTTTCTGCTAAGTTTCGCTGGGTTTTGCATCTACCCTGATGAACGTAAATTATGACTCACCAAACTACTGTCGAAATCTTGCCAGTCACGTTGCCACGAGAAATTCCCGAAGGAACTGCGGCTAATAGCCCAATTCGGGTGATCCAGAACTTAGAATCGCGAGTCAAAGTTTTAGATGAAGAACAACAGAAAATTGCTTTTGAATATCCAGATGGACCTCAGCGGCTTCGAGGATTAGCAGGTACAGGTAAAACAGTTTTATTCGCTAAACGAGCAGCCAAAATTCATGCGGAGCATCCGGATTGGAATATTGCTTTTGTCTTTTTTACGCGATCGCTTTACCAACAAATTATTGAAGGACGGATCGGGCGCTATTACCAAGAGCTGACGGGCAGAGCGCCAAACTGGGATAAGCTCAAGGTTTTGCATGCTTGGGGCGCTAAAGATCAGCCCGGTTTTTATCGTACTTTGGCGATCGCTGCTGGCATCAAGCCCAAAAATGTAAAAGATGTAGAACAAGAAATTGGTAAGGTTTCACCTGCTCAAGCGTTTGAGTATGTCTGTAATGGCTTGGAGCGGCAATTAGTTCCGGTGCCTTGTTTGTATGATGCAGTTTTTATTGATGAAGGCCAAGACCTGCCGTTTGCTTTTTATCGGCTAGTTCGCAACACCCTAACGGCACCGAAGCGCCTGTATTGGGCTTATGACGAGGCGCAGGGAATGGGTTCTTTAACGGTGCCAGAACCTGCCCAAGTTTTTGGCCGTGAGGCGGATGGGTCTCCAGTTGTAGATTTAGGTTTGGGACGCAATCACTCCTTTTTCTATGAAGGAACAACAATTCGTAAGTCTGAAAATCTCAACCGCTGCTATCGTACGCCCCAACTGCTACTGATGGTGGCGCAAGCTGTCAACATGGGGTTACTAAGAGCTGAGGGACCGCTGCAAGGAGTGAGCAACCAAGCAGAGTGGCGAAAGCTAGGCTATGAAGTGCTGGAGGGTGACTTTACCGATGCTAGTGTTCAGGCAGGGCAACAAGTGACGATCGCCCGACCTGCGGATAAAAACCTGCATCCGATTGACCAAGAAAATTTTGAAGCGCGGGAAGCGATCGCGGAGTTGCTAAGCCTACAAACCTTTGCCGCAGAAGCCGAAGAACAAGAATGGATCGCCCAGCAAATTGTGAATGACTTGCGGCACGGCCTTCAACCCAGTGATATTTTAATTACAGCTTTGGTTGGGGAGAATGAGAAGCAGTATTGGCAAAGCTTTCAAGCCAAACTGACCGCCTATGGTGTCAAAGGTTTCGTAGCGGGTGGAGAGCCAAATCGTAATGAATTTGTGCGGCCTGGACAGGTGACTTTAGCCAATATCCATCGCGCCAAAGGCAACGAAGCTTGGAAAGTCTATGCCTGCCGCTTTCACTGTGCCACTCGACCGCTAGCTTGGAAACAAGAAAGCGAACTGCATAAGCGCAATGAAGCTTTTGTGGCTCTAACGCGATCGCGGGTTTGGTGCGTGGTCACGGGATTGGATGACCCCATTTTTGAGGAGCTACGCCAAGCCAAAGCTCAATACCCTCAGCTCAAGTTCCCAGCGTTTAACAAAGCATCGTTGAGACGAGTCAATGATGAACAAAGTAGCGAAGCTGAACTAGAACCAGTTGCTGGATAGCTATTCTATTCGTGCGATTCAGCGAATCTGGCTCCCCTTCCCTTCAGGGAAGGGGCTGGGGGTTAGGTCGCGTTTATTCAGGCATCAAAAGTAATCCATCGGTTCTACAGGTTCTCCAGCTTGCCGGACTTCAAAGTGTAGGTGTGGCCCCGTTGAGAGTCCTGTAGAACCAACAGATGCGATCGCCTGACCTCGTTGCAGCACCTGTCCCTCAGCTACATACAGTTCGCTAGCGTGTCCGTAAAGGGTCGTGATGTCATTGCCGTGGTCGATGACTACAGCGTTGCCGTAGCCGCCATACCAACCTGCGTAAATCACAATTCCGGCATTAGCAGCTCGAATCGTACTGCCATAGTCCGCACCAAAGTCAATGCCAGAATGAAACCGCTCATAGCCTAAAATCGGGTGCGTCCGCCAGCCAAAGCTACTGGTGATCGGGCCATCACAGGGAACACTCATCAGACCTGTCCCCCGAATCACAATGCTGCCTCGCCCCGCTGCTGCGTCTTTGGCTCTTTGTTCAGCCACCCGCTGCAAGATCAGTTGAGTTAAATCCTCAGAATCTTGAGCTAGTTGGGCTTCTGCCGCCTCTAAAGCCGATTGGTCAGAACGGAGCCGCTCCACTAATTCTTGTTCTGACTGGGTTTGAGCTTGCAACTCTGATTGTTGGGCTAACAATTGCTGAGCGAGGAGGGCAATTTGATTTTTTTGCTGTTCCACTTGCTGCTTTTGGGCTACAAGATCGCGAGACTCAGCAGTAAGTTGGGCTAAAGCGTTACGATCGGCTTGGTACACCTTTCTCAAGCGGTAGCGACGATCTAAAAAATCATTCAAGTTTTGGCTTTGTAGCAGCACTGCCCAACCTTGGCTGCCTTGCTGACGCTGGAGAAATCGTAAGCGAGCTACTGCCGCAGACTGGCGTTTCTGATAAGTGCGTTCTGCGATCGCTAAATCTGCTTGCAATTCTTTGAGTTGCTTTTTGGCTAACTGCAACCGATATTGATTGTCTTTGATTTGCACATCTGTCACTTGCAGGTTTTGGCGAAGCGTGCCAATCCGATTCTTGGCTGCTTTTTCCTGTTTCTGAACGCGATCGCGCTCTTTTTGAATCTCTGAGCGCTGCTTTTCGACTGCTTTTTGTTGCTCTTGTAATGTTTCTAGTGCTCCATCAGTTTGAGCCACCGACTGAGGAACTTGCATGAACGCTAGGGGAGTCGCGTAGGTTGGAGCCGCTAAACCGCTCAGCCAAAAGCTGCAAATTAAACTGAAAACCAGAGCGCATTTAAACCACTTGGCCAAACTTAGCCAAGCTCGAAGACTATTAAGGTTGAGGAGCTGAATCAACGTCACACAAATTAGGGCAAGCGGGCCGAGATAGAGCAGGAAAACTGACCTACTACTAGTAGCAGATTTTCAGGTTAGTCGTGTCACTTTTTAGTTGGCTTCCTGGTCAATCTGGCGATCGCCTTTCATCCTCTAATGACCGAGCGCCAGCGTTAGACGCTAGCCAAACATTCTGACTGGCCTAGCGAAATTTGATGTTGCGTGCTCCAACTGAATAGATCGGCTAGGGCGCGATCGCGATAGCAACCATAACGCTCCTGCTTATTGCGGATGCGCTTTTCTAGCTCAGGCAGAATGCCAAAGTTGGGCGGCATGGGTTGGAAATGCTTGGGCGAAGCAGAGCTAATAAACTCGAACAATGCGCCCATCATCGTAGTCCCCGGTAGGGCGATCGGATCTAGACCATGAGCTAAACGAGCCGCGTTGGTTCCCGCTAACCAACCACCAGCCGCCGCCGCAGTATAGCCTTCCGTCCCGACGAGTTGGCCAGCGGCGAGTAGAGTTTGCCGTTGCTTGAATTGCAAAGTGGGTGTTAGCAGTTCTGGTGCGTTGATGAAGGTGTTGCGGTGCATGACTCCCATACGGACAAATTCGGCATTTTCTAGCCCTGGAATCAGGCGAAAGACTCGCTTCTGCTCACCCCAACGCAGATTGGTTTGGAAACCGACCATATTCCAAAGCTGCCCTGCTTTGTCCTCTTGGCGCAGTTGCACGACCGCGTAAGGTCGATGCACTTGGTTCTCCGGGGCGCGGAAGTCGCCTCTGCGGGAGTCAAATAAGCCTACAGGTTTGAGCGGGCCATAGCGCATGGTATCTTCGCCTCGTTTGCCCATTTCTTCAATCGGCAAACAACCTTCAAAGAACTTGGCAGTTTCGCGATCGAAGTCTTTGAGTTCCGCTTGCTCAGCTTGGCATAGTTCTTGCCAGAAGTGGAGATACTGCTCCCGGTTCATCGGGCAGTTCAGATAAGCAGCTTCCCCACGATCGTAGCGAGAGGCGCGAAAGGCGATGTCGAAGTTGATCGACTCCCCCACCACAATGGGACTGGCCGCATCAAAAAAGTTCATGTACTCCAGCCCCGTGAAGTGCCGCAACGCTTCTGCCAAATCGGGGCTGGTTAACGGGCCAGTGGTGAGGACGGCAATCCCTTCGCTGGGAATATCCTGGATTTCTCCTCGGCGTAACTCGATCAGTGGGTGATTGGCGAGCGTTTCTGTCAGGTTTTGGCTGAATTGACCGCGATCGACCGCCAAAGCTCCCCCCGCAGGAACGGCATGCTCATCGGCTTTGCCAATGATGATGGAACCCAGGCGACGCAATTCTTCGTGGAGGAGACCTGCAGCGCGATCGCTGGATTGGGCACCGAAAGAGTTGCTACAGACTAGCTCGGCCAAGTGTTCGCTGTGGTGGGCTGGGCTTAAGCGCTCCGGTCGCATCTCATGCAAAACGACGGGAATCCCAGCTTGAGCAATTTGCCAAGCCGCTTCTGTCCCGGCTAAGCCTCCCCCAATGACATGGATCGGTGGGGTGCCAGTGGTGCTGAGCGAACTATGCACTGAATTACTCTCCTAATCTTTAAGCAGCAAAATCTTTAGGCAGCGGATGAAGTAGCGTCTGTGGAAAAGCTATAAATCACTTGCGTTTCTAGTTGGTCACAGACAGCAGAAGGCAATTGGCTTAAGGCAAAGGCGTGACGATCGAGCTGCACTTGCAAACTCTTGAGCGGGTCAGAACCGGGAGAAATGAGAAACTCCACTTTTTGAATTTGCGGCCAATTGGCTAGATTATCCAAGATTCTGGCGATCGCTTGGACATAAGGATGAGTAGGTTGCTGATACCAATCGGCAGCAGCAACATTGGCTTGGTCAAAGCCTACATGCACTGTGAGCGAAGGCTTGCCAAAGAGGGCGATCGCGACAGGACGAGCTTCTTCTTGCAGTAGCAAATCGTGAGCTTCTACTAAGTGCCGCAACTTTTCTAGGCGATCGTAACGCTCAGTGGCAGACTTGGGCTGATCTTGCCAATGAATCGCCACCGTCATCAAGTAGGTCTGCAACAGCATGTGACCTAGCTTGGTGGCCTTGGTTTCTAGGTAGGTGGAATTGTAGGGAGTCGCTTCAATGAGTAGAGGGACGCGATCGACAACTTCTAAACCGTAACCCTTTAACCCAGCGATTTTGCGGGGGTTGTTGGTGACGAGACAGATTTTCTTCACGCCTAAGTCATTGAGAATTTGAGCTCCGACGCCATAATTCCGCAGATCAGCGGGAAATCCCAAACGCTCGTTCGCCTCGACGGTATCTAGCCCTAAATCCTGCAATGAGTAGGCCTTGAGCTTATTAATTAAGCCAATGCCGCGACCTTCCTGGCGCAGATAAACTACAACACCTTGGCCCACGTTCTCAATCATTTTCAGGGCGGCTTGGAGTTGCATACGGCAGTCACAACGCAGAGAACCCAGTGCATCGCCCGTCAGGCATTCCGAGTGCATCCGCACCATTACCGTTTTGTCACCAAACTGGCTGGGGTCGCCTTTGACGATCGCCACATGCTCAGAGTTATCGAGGGCATTGCGGTAAGCGTAAATCTGGAAGTTACCAAATTCTGTTGGCAGTTCGGCAATGGTTTCTCGACCGACAAACCGCTCATGCTGCAAGCGATAACTAATTAAGTCGGCAATGCTAACAATTCTGAGTTGATGAGTGCGAGCATATTCGATCAGCTCTGGTAAACGAGCCATTGAGCCATCGGGATTTTGGATTTCACAGATCACACCCGATGGGTACAGCCCTGCTAAGCGAGCCAAATCAACCGCTGCCTCAGTATGACCTGCCCGCTTCAGCACACCACCTTCGCGCGCCCGAATTGGAAAGATATGTCCGGGACGACGCAAATCGTCGGGGCGAGTAGAGGGGTTGATCGTAACTTGGATGGTCCGAGCCCGGTCTTCGGCAGAAATTCCAGTACTGACTCCTAACTGGGGCGACGCATCAATGCTGACGGTAAAGGCAGTCTGATTGCTATCTGTGTTGTTCGTGACCATCAAGGGCAAGTCAAGTTCGTCGAGGCGATCGCCCGTCATCGCTAAGCAAATCAGCCCTCGCGCTTTCACTGCCATAAAGTTGATCATGTCAGGTGTCGCAAATTGAGCGGCACAAATGACGTCGCCCTCATTTTCCCGGTTTTCGTCATCAACTACGACAATGGCACGCCCTGCCTTGAGGTCAGCCAAAGCAGCATCAATAGCATCAAACTTGAAAGGTTGGGTTGAGGCGGTTTGAGGCGATTCCACGGAGAAACTCAAAGTAACGACACCGTAAAGTTTTTTAAAGCTTACCTATGCTTCGATTGTAGTCTGTTTAGCGAGGTAGAGTGCTGCAAAAGCCCTGGTAACCTCGGTTTTCTGCCAAGTCGCGCGGGTGAAACTAGCACCTTAACTCAGGCGACTAACCTGGAAGATTATGCCCTACTAGAAGGCAATTTAGAGGGGTAGCTTCTGATACTAGAGATTCAATATTAGCCGAAGGTGATAGGGCTAATCAGAGGCGCTAATAACTTGAAAAAATCATGGTGATTGTGTAGACCAACTTGCTGCTTTAGGTACTACAATGCAGCAAAAGTTAAGCGTTTACTGTTGAACCTCAAATAAGGCCAAATATCATGGGTGATGTAGGACGCGTGCCCGTTGGGATTATTGGCGCGTCGGGTTATGGCGGCGTACAGCTAGTACGACTTCTGATTGATCATCCAGGAGTTGAACTTGTTTACTTGGGTGGAGAGAGCAGTGCGGGAAAGGCCTTTGGTGAGCTTTACCCCCACCTCAATCATCGAGTTGACTTGATCATCGAGCCGATTGATCTCGATCAGATTGCGGCACGCTGTCAGGTTGTCTTTTTGTCTTTGCCCAATGGATTAGCTTGCCAAATGGCACCCGCTTTATTGGAAAAAGGTTGCAAAGTCTTAGATCTATCCGCAGATTACCGATTTTCCAATTTAGAAACCTACGAGAATTGGTACGGTAAGACGCGCAGCGATCAGGCGATCGCAGAAACAGCGGTGTACGGTTTGCCTGAGTTGTATCGCGATCGCATTGCCGAAGCTCAGTTGGTGGGTTGTCCAGGCTGTTATCCCACAGCTAGCTTACTGGCGCTCTCTCCTTTGTTGAAGCAAGGGTTAATTGTGCCTGAAACGGCTGTGATTGATGCTAAGTCAGGTACTTCTGGCGGTGGCCGACAAGCCAAAACAAATCTCCTTTTGGCAGAAGCGGATAACTCGTTCTCTGCCTATGGAGTGGCTCGCCACCGCCACACACCAGAGATTGAGCAGGTTTGTAGTGATTTGGCGGGTCATGAGGTGTTGGTACAGTTTACGCCCCACCTCATCCCCATGGTGCGCGGGATCTTGTCTACCGTTTATGCAACGCTGCGTGACCCAGGCCTGGTCCGTGAGGATTTGCTCACAATCTATATGGCTTTTTACCGCTCCTCGCCTTGGGTGAAAATATTGCCAAGTGGTGTATATCCGCAAACTAAGTGGGCCACTGGCACCAATCTCTGCTACATCGGTGTTGAAGTAGACCCACGCACCGATCGCATTATTGTGATGTCTGCGATCGACAACCTGATGAAAGGCCAAGCAGGTCAAGCCGTTCAGTGTTTGAACCTGATGATGGGCTGGAATGAAACCTTAGGGTTACCTCAGTTAAGTTTCTATCCTTAAAGCCAAATTACTGCGACTGAAAATAAATTAAAACTCAAAGCTTTTAGGGAGTAGGTGTTAATGTCTACTCCTTTTTAGTGACTGTTTTTAAGTTTTTAAGGTTACATCTACTGACAGATGCTACTTAATCTTGAAGTGGCTAATCTATTAGTTAATTCGGTAAGAATAATATTTCTTAGGAAATCATTGTCTTATGAATATTATTGCTTGGGTTATTTTAGGATTGCTTGCAGGTGCGATCGCTAAAGCAATTTATCCGGGTTATCAAGCGGGTGGAATTCTAGGCACCATTTTGATTGGCATTGTAGGGGCTTTCGTTGGCGGAACATTAGTCACGCTATTACAAACTGGCAGCCTACAACTAACTGCAACTAGCTTTAGCCTGCCAGGACTTTTTGTCGCAGTTTTAGGTGCAATTGTCGCGATTTGGCTCTGGAACTTGTTTACTAGACGTGCAGTTTAGCGGCAAATTCCTAATACTTCCAGGAAAAAATTATGAACATTATTGCTTGGATCGTTTTAGGACTGATTGCAGGCGCGATCACTAAAGCTATCTATCCAGGCCATCAAGGTGGCGGTATTGTCGGCACTATGCTGTTAGGAATTATTGGGGCTTTAGTTGGTGGTAGCTTGGGCGTCTTCCTGCAAACCGGAACCTTCCAGTTTGCTGCTACTGGGCTGACATTAGGGGGTATATTTCTGGCAGTTCTAGGCGCAGTGATTGCCCTTTTCCTATGGAGCTTATTGACTCGACGCGCTGCTTAGGTAAGCATGCTTCAGACTACAAATAAAAAAGAGCCAGACTCAAAGCTGACTCTTTTTTTATGGGCTCTAAATGGACTTTAATCGATCGAAATCGACTGGGGACCATTATTCCGACCGTTCGGGGTCTCGTGATTGAATGTGGTGTGAGTTGAAGTACCCGCTTGTTGATCTAGCCAGCTTTTGACTGGGTCATCAGCTAGGTTTAGCCGAAAAACACCAGAAACTAGTCCTCCTAGAAAAGCCATTGGCTGTCGAGTTAATTCTTTGAAAATGGGTGTAAGTTCATCAACAAACATGGAAGTACTCCTGACAAGAAACCTTTTGCAGAACTAGATTAAAAAGTGATTTTGCCCTGTCGAAATTAACAGCAGCAACAACACTCTTAGCGTAACGCTCCCCTAGTTTTTTGTCTCAGGCATCATGCATTTGTCGCTATCGCAACCTGCTGGTCCTTCAACGGTGGCTTCTCCAGAGTCGTAGCGGCTTAGGGCTGTATAGAAGTTGTCAGTTCTGCGGCGTGCCTGAACCCCTTGCTGTAACTGCTCATAAGTTTCTTGATCTATTTTCTCGAAAGGTAAACGGGGGAAAGGCGCATCAAAGCGAGCTAGAAGGGCCGCACTAATGTAGCCTTCTTGGTTGGCGATCGCCTCGTAAATCCGTTTTGCCAAAGGCTCTACTTCATCTTCTCGCAGCTCCACCGTGGCACTGGTGTTGTGGGCGGTATAGTGCTTCTGCACCTGCATGTAGAAATCAAATTGCGCTTCCGCAGAGAACTTCTCGATCGCGATTTGATCGGCTCCTGGCAAGTTGGCCCAAGGCACTTCCACTGGAATTTCGACTAACCACTCGGTCACTCGTGGGTCAAAAGGATCATTCAGCAGGTTGCCATTTTCGTCTTTATCAGACTGAGACGGCACCACGCTGTAACCGTATTCAATACAAGCCAGTGCCACAGGATCATTCTTGCGGAACGTAATCCGGCGAATGTAGCGTTGAGCTTTGGGTGGGTGCCAACCGGGAGATGCGCCAGTCAGTAATGATTTAGTACCGGAAGGCTGCACAGTGGTGCAACGGTTAGGACGCTTGATGTCGTGGCGATCGCAGTATTCCCACACTACCTGATGCACAACTTCTTTCCAGCGCGACAGATAGGCTTGCTCCTTCTGCTTAAACTCTAAGCCAGCCACTGTATCGGGTCTGCCTGCTTCCCACCAGTGCAACCAGTCCACACCAAAAGCTCTGACAAAGAAGTCAAATAGCCCAGTGAAAGAAACCCCAACAATCGGGTCAACTTCCCGTGACCATTGATAGCGCTCTTCCGCAAATTGATGATTCAACAGCGCCGCCACAGAAAGCGCTCCAGCGGTAAAAGCTTCTTCTTGTTCCTTTGGATTATGGGGATCTAGCTGGTTAAGATGTACCTCCGCCAAGTTGCAGTGGAAGTCGGCTCCAGTGATCTCACCGCATGGGTTTAAACCATAACGTCCTAGACGGTGCTCAATCTCCTCGGTTGATATTTGAGGGTAGCGATTTTGTAGCCATTGCTGAATCTCACCCCGCTCATATACTTGCAAGAATTCTGCTTTTAGTTCTGGTGTAGGCAACAAGTCGCAGTTAGAGCGGGCGATCGCTTCTGGTGCGTATTGAATCGCGCCTTCCCCAGAGTAGAACTGTTTGCGAACTGCCTCAATACACTCTTGCTCAGAGGGTTGGCGGTGAAACACTCTTGTATGGTTTGCCATTCGTAGGGCATCCCGTTCTGGGTCAATCCGCCAATTGCCTTCTGTATCTTGCTGCCATAGGTTATCCTTAGCTGTTGCAAATTCTGCATCATCGCTATCCCCTTGACGCATACCTGCGCTGCGCCGAATGTTTCCGGCGACAATCGTCACAGCGGCAGCATCAATCAGCAGGCAGCATTCGACCGAGTTTAACTGGCGACCCACGGCGCGGTTCAAGATCGTGGCACAGCGATCGTAGAGTTCGGGGAGCTTGATCGGGTTTGCAACACCACCAAAACCTTTTAAGGTTTCGCCCGCCGGACGGACATCGCTCAGATTTACGACTACTTGGACTTCACCAGAGAAGCGATCGCTGCTGGAGAGTTCGAGCAAGGACTGATAGGACTTAACCCAACCTTGGCGACTATCACCGACATTGATCTGAACTTGATTGCCTTCAATCTTGACTTCTGTAGTGGCACGGCGCTGCTCGGCGGGAGTGGTGCCAATTTCGCCTGCAACGGTGACATTTAAGCGGTTGCGGATGGCGGGTAAACGGTTGATATATTTTGGTTCTAAAATGGCACCTGTGCCGCAGCCTTGCATGGCGAGATCCATCATTAAGCCAAAGGCTCGCCAATCAATCACGTTGGTGCTGGTGCAGTTATAAGCGCCGGAAAAGTTTTCTGGTTTCTCGATCCAGTCGGTGCCCCCAATCCACAGCCAACGACCGGATGGCAAACTTTTAATTTGGTACTGCATCCGTCGCAGCAAATCTACTTCGGCGTCGGTGAGCTTACCCAGTTTGGCGATGCCTTCAATTGTGCGATCGCAGACTTGTTCCCAGGTTTCACGCCGACCGTCGGTTCTACGGCTGTAAGTCCTAAAGAACACTGCGTTAGCCGTGGGTGCTGTTTCAGGGAATTGGCTAGTTGGGCGTACCCGCTCTAGATCTTGAACCATAGATAAAGTCCCGCTGTTATGAGCCTAAACCGAATATTTTACAGATATAGCGCTGAGAAATTAAAACAAATAGAAATTTGCACTATCGATAGCGCTTTACTGCTCAAAAGAGCTTCAAGCAGAGCACTTTAGTATATATCGGTTGAACTTCACTTGGGAGTGCGGTGCAGATCTTGAATCTCTGCAATACTTGAAATCTTAAAGTCGCGTTAGAAAGCTTGCAATGTCCCTTGCGCCTTGGCGATCGCCCCTCTCTCGTGCCTTACATCGCAACCATAGTCAGCCCGAGGCTCGTTTCTTACAATTGGCCACCATTCAACTCAACGGTCAACCTGCCAACCGTACCGTAGTGTTTCGGGGCTTTTTGGATGACACGGACCAATTGAAGTTTGTGACTGATACTCGGAGCGAGAAGACAGAGCAAATTGAGCAGAATCCCAAAGCAGAAGCCTGCTGGTATTTCATCAAAACCAGGGAGCAGTTTCGGATTGCGGGGACTCTCACCTTAATCCGCGCTACTGATCCGGATTCAGCACTACAACAAGCACGAAAAACCGCGTGGCAAGAGCTTTCGGATGCAGCGCGTCTACAATTCGCTTGGCCTACACCGGGAGAACCAAGAGCGGATGCTGCTGCATTTGCACCTCAGCCCCCCGACGCTACAGAGCCATTGCCATACTTTTGCTTACTGCTCCTAGAACCAGAGCGAGTAGATCATCTAGAGCTGCGCGGAGAACCCCAAAACCGTTGTCTCTACCAGCGCAACCAAAATCAAGTCTGGTCTGCTCAGGCGATCAACCCCTAAGCAACTCCTTTGTTAGATACCGCCGCCATCCAAAAATTGCTCAATCACCTTGTCGCGTAATCGGCAGCTAGGTGAAGTTTGACTGACTTCAGGTTCCGTTTCTTGATTGGACTGCTCTGGCTCAGCAGCATTGGAGCAACCAACAGGGACAGCGATCGCGTAATTTGGCTCACTTACTTCGCGGTAATAGCTATTTGTCAAAGCTTGCCGACCTTGCAGCAATTGCAACTGTTGCTCCATGAGTTCAATGCGATCGACCAAAGCTCGAATAACTTCGGCTTCAGAGTCTGGCAAGCGGCCATGCTCTAGTGGCCCAACACGCTCACCAGCCCGGTAGACAACTCGACCTGGAACGCCAACGACAGTGCAATCTGAAGGTACATCCCGCAACACTACAGAACCCGCCCCAATTCTGACATTGCTACCGACTTGGATGTTGCCTAAAACTTTAGCGCCTGCTCCTACGACTACGTTTTCGCCCAGAGTTGGGTGACGTTTGCCACTTTCCTTCCCTGTACCCCCTAGCGTTACGCCTTGGTAGATTAAGGCGTAATCCCCTACGATCGCCGTTTCACCGACCACTACTCCCATACCGTGGTCAATAAAAACGCCCTTACCAATCGTCGCGCCTGGGTGAATCTCAATTCCCGTCAGAAAACGCGCCAGGTGAGAGATTAACCGGGGAAAGAACGGAATTCCAAGCTTATATAGCCAATGAGCTGGTCGATGAAAAAGTAATGCTTGCAGACCTGGATAGCAAAATAAAACTTCCAACCAGTTACGAGCCGCTGGGTCACGCTCAAAAATAATGCGGAAGTCAGTGATTAGGGTTGCTAGCACGAGTGTCACCCTCATTGGCAAGACAGGCCACTCACTATCTTAGCGTTCCTAGGGTTCTTCGCTGCGTGGTTCCCATAACCTCAGTGTCCCTGATGCCGCTTTGAAACTAGTCCCAACTTATTGTTGCGCTGTGAGTGTATATTTCCACTTTGCGCCTGCATCAAAAGTACCTACCCAAATCTCATAGGTACCAGCAGACCACTTTGCCTGACTGACGCTAGCATCCTTATTGGAGCCTGTATCATCTCCACACAAAATAGTGTTATTCGGCCCTCTCACAACTAAGGTGGTGTCTTTACCTTGAGTATCTACTTGGAGCTGTAGCCGCGAAAAATCCTTTTGCAACACCATAATGTGATCAGGCTGGGTATCGCCAAATCCCAAGCAACGCTTTCCCTCGCGATCGCTGTTAGCAATCGAAGGTAAAGAATAAGAGCCCCCTGTGAAGCCTCGTGCAGTTCCAGCGGCACGCGAGAAGCCAGGAGAAAGATTTAAGGTGCGAAAGTTAGCTGATTCCGCTAAAACAGGCACTACTTTTGCAGCACTTAGTAAGATAAAGCAGCCTAAGGTTGTGAATTTAAATGCAGTTGAAATTGACATAGCAACGTCCTCTCATATAACCCTAATAAATTTAAGTGTGCAGATTACCGAAGCTACTTAAATAGTGACGAAGCATTGATCACTCAAGTGCCCTGCTCATGCCATCGGATAGACTATGCTCGCAATTATTATCGTGACCCTGGTATTTGCTGGTTTGCTACTGGCAAATGCATTGGTGTTGCTGCCTCTAGGAACCTTGAGCCTAATACAAGTTCCTCACTGGCTTGGCTTGATATTCTTTGTAGCCTTAGCCGCTTGGTTTCTAGGAGATTGAGTCAAAAGGCCTACAAACTCACTGTAGCGGAATTTGCTCCTCAGTAATTAATTTATCAGTTTATGTATCAATTTTAACTATAATGACCTAGGGTGCAGGCTCTAAACTACGGTTCTGCTGATATGTTTCTAGCTGCGAGTCAGGCACTCTCAAGAAAGACGGCTAGCAAACCAAGGTCTATGCATTCATGGCCTATCCTAGAAACATTCAAAAAAGCTTTAGGTATACTGAAAAGTTTCTAGATATCTCGCTCAAAAATTAATATGAATAATGACTCCAGCTTAAAAGTTTTACTGGTTGAAGATAATCCAGTTAATCAAAAAGTCACTTTGTACCAGCTCAAAAGCTTGGGCTACCTAGCTGATGTGAGCGCTAGTGGCCAAGAGGCGCTAGCGCGCATGGCTGAGTCTGACTACGACCTCATACTGACTAACTGTGAAATGCCAGGTATGGATGGCTATGCTTTGACTGAAGCAATTCGTCGCTTAGAAGTAGATGCTGTAGGCGATCGCCCCTTGCCCGTAGTAGTGCTGGCAATGAACGCGGACAACACACCACAGGAGCAATCTAGATGCTTGGCGGTGGGGATGAATGATGTTTTGAGCAAGCCTGTTCGTAAAGATGAATTGGCGCTCAAGCTAGAACAATGGAGCCAAAAGATTTTCACGGCGCGGAGTCAAGGGTCAACCTCAGAGGTGCCGCTAGAGCACCCAGCCCCAGCAGCTTCACCTGATCAAGATGGCTCAAACCCACCGTTGGATTGGGAACATCTCCATCAAATGTCTGATGATAGTTACGAATTTGAAATAGAGTTGTTAACTGTCTTTGTTGAAGATGCTCAAGTCCATTTAAAGGCAGTCACAACAGCGATCGCGGAAAGCAATTATTGGGAAGTTGAGCAGGCCGCTCACCATATTAAAGGTGCTAGCGCCAATGTAGGAGCCAAAACAATGCAGGCAGCAGCAGCGGAGATAGAACAGCAAGCACGTCGGCAAAAACTAGAAGGAACTGCCCAGCTTCTGACCGAAATTGAGCAGGCTTTGACCTCAATAGAAAAATTTGTCCAAAAGAATAGTTAGTGAGGAGAAAGCGATAGATTTTGTTATTTCTGTGAACTGTATTCGTTTAATGTTGACAATTTTTAGTAAGTGAAGTAAAAATTGCCTTGAAACTCCTTCCTAACTTACGAAATTTAAACTTGGTTAAGTTTAAATTTCTAGTACTTTTAGAAAAGCTTCAAATTTCGTTGGCTGCATAGTGTTTTACAATTAGGAGGCAGTTGCGCTTGTCTTCCGTAGAGCTGTAGCTGAGCTTATCCGCAACTGACTTTAAGATTTGTAATCCACGACCACTAGAAGAATCAAAGTCAACTTTGTCATCAACTTGTTCCAGTTTGGCATTGAAGTCAAAAGGTGGACCGCAATCCCAAATTCGAATCTCTAAAGCATTAGCAGACGAACTAACTTCAATATCAATAGGAGTTTCTAAAGGTTGATGTTTATGAGCATGTCGAATGGCATTCGTGAGCCCTTCTGCTAGAGCAGTTTGGCACTGTAGCCAAACTAATTTAGGAATATGGGGTTGATTGAATGTCTCGAACCAAGAGAGAACTTGAACTAGCTCGTTGAGATCTGTATTGACGCGTAAGTGATGTTTCTGGTGCACTTTAGACCTCTTAGAACCGATAGCCTAGTAGTAAGTAGCTGTAAATTTGTGATGGCATAAGAATGTTGTCATAATATTGAAAAGTTTGTTATGGAGCTGTGATTTACTCCCTTGACGTCAGTAACTTATTGTTTCTAGTCGTGTTTCTAGTCATTGCACCCTAACTCCCTTCATCGCATTCTAGAAATATCAATAACTTCGATCCCCCATGCCTCGAATTTTAGTCATAGATGACGATCCTGTAATTCGATTAGTTTTAATGAGAAATTTGCAAAAACAAGGTTATGAGGTAGCTCTAGCACGCAATGGTGAAGAAGGAAGTGAGCTAGCTTCGCAACTCCGTCCGGCTCTCATCATTTGCGATTGGATGATGCCAGGACGAGACGGGTTAGAAGTCTGCCGCCAGGTGAAGGCGAACCCAGATTTGTCTACAACCTTTTTTATTTTGTTGACTTCTCGCGGGGAAGTCGAGGATCGCGTGAGAGGGTTAGATTCCGGTGCCGATGACTTTCTCTCTAAACCGATTGAAATGAACGAGTTGAAGGCAAGAGTAAGAGCGGGATTACGCTTGCATCAGCTCACTCAAGATCTCCAGACCCAGAAGCAGCTTCTGGAAGCTGAACTAGCAGAAGCAGCTGATTATGTGCGATCGCTATTGCCCCCTCCTTTACTCGGATCTCCTGCGATCAATACCTGTTTTATTCCTTCTAGACAATTAGGCGGTGACTGTTTTGACTATTTTTGGTTGGACCCCGATTATTTAGCAATTTATTTATTAGATGTATCGGGTCATGGTTTAGGATCGGCTCTACCCTCAATCTCGGTGCTAAATTTACTGCGATCGCAATCCTTGCCTGGTGTCAACTTCTACTTACCCGATCGAGTCCTGACTGGGTTAAATGAAACCTTCCAAATGAGTGGGCACAACGAACGGTACTTCACCATTTGGTACGGTGTTTATAACAAAACGAAGCGGCAATTGGTTTACGCGAGTGCAGGCCATCCTCCAGCTATCTTAATTTCAGGCGAAGCTGACGCTACAACCACAGCTAAACGCTTGAAAACAGCAGGTTTACCAATTGGTATGTTTTCTGATGCTCAATATGTGAGCGATCGCTGTGAAGTCGAGGCTGGAAGTAGCCTTTACATTTTTAGCGATGGCATTTATGAAATTAATCAGCCTGATGGTGAAACTTGGACCTTAGATGGCTTCGTTGGCTTACTAAGCGACTTGAGTCAGGCCAACAATATCAGTCTAGATACAGTCTTAGGCTCAGTTCGAGCGATCGGTGCGAAAGAAACATTTGATGACGACTTATCGTTGCTTCAAGTTAGTTTCGCTCAAGGCTCTCCCTAAAGATCATGCTGCTTAATTGATTATCTAATTAGGCAATAAAACTGCCTGATTAAACTCAGCTCGATTCGGAAAAATCTCAAAGACTCGATCCATGCTCGTTAATTGAAACAGCATCTTGACTTGGTCATTGATCGAGCAAAGAAAGAGCTTACCCCCAGCCGAACGGACACTCTTCAGCGCAATGACTAAAGCTCCTAAGCCAGAGCTGTCCATAAACGTAACATTTTCTAAATCAATTAAGACAATATCTGTACTTGCTGTTACAGCGTTATTAATTTCCTGACGGAGATGATTGACTTGCGTACCATCAAGAATACCGACAGGCTGAATTACTTTAAGCACAGGACTCATAATTAAATCCCAATATGGAACTAGAGGTTAGTGACTTTCGTACAACTAAGAGGAGTCTACCAAGTTAGCTGGATTCTCTGTGTTTAGTTTTCCCACATAGCTCCCAAAATAGTCAAAATCCTTTCAGCATCCCTACACCTGAAGTGCGAACTACTCCTGACTCCATCCTTTCGACCCGCTGACAGATGCGCTGAGGCACAATGATTTGACGCTGGCTCCAGCCGATGGGTAAGAGTAAATTTTGGGTTTTCTAAAGTAGCAGCTTAGGCGCTACTAACAACCTTAGTTTTGCGCTAACTCTCAAGCACGATTTATTAGCAAAATTCCGGATGAGCCACTTCGGATTCTGGAAGTTGACAGGGAGCAGGATCAGTCCAAGATGAGCGATCGCCTTCCAAGGTGGCCTGTGTAGCTCTGTGGCAGTTCCAACGTTGTTTTAATTTTCGCATCGATTCCCCAACAACCGATTTAGTTCAGGCAAGATGGCTACCGGACTTTCCTTTTCTTCATCCTCTGCAACTCGCTTCGTCAACAATATTCAAGAGCGCACCAGTCGTGGAATTTTGTTGACTCTGGTGATGACATCTTTACTGTCAGCCTGTATGTTGCGCTTGGTTCAACTCCAGTTGATTCAAGGGCAACAAAATCGCCAATTGGCCGACCAAAACCGCATTCGCTTGATTCCGATCCCCGCCGATCGAGGCAATCTGCTAGACCGTAAGGGCAAATTGCTGGCGGCTAACCGAGTCTCGCGGGCTGTTTACCTTTGGCCCAGATACCAAACCCAGGCTCAGTGGCAACAATGGGCCACTCAGTTAGGACCCATTTTGAATGTTCCGGCTGCTGAGATCTTGAAAAAACTCCAGGATGTGGGCTACCACTCAGCCATGCCTGTCCGGATCAGCCAAAACCTTAGCCCTAATGCCTTTACCCGACTCGCAGAGCAAATTGGAGAGTTGCCAGGTCTAGAAATTCGACCTGAATCAGCGCGTAACTACCCCAATGGTGATCTGGGTGCTCACGCGTTGGGATATATCGGTGAGGCGACCGCAGATGACTTGAAGGCTCACCCTGAGTATCCGATGGGCATGATTGTGGGCCAAATGGGTTTGGAGCGTTTATTGCAATCTCAGTTGCAGGGTGTCTGGGGAGGCCGCTTGATTGAGGTTGACGCAGGCGGGAAGGAACTGCGTTTGTTAGGCAATTCTCCGACCAAAGCAGGTTCATCTGTAAAGCTGACCCTGGACTTAGAGTTGCAAAAAGCGGCAGAGAAAGCGCTGAACAAGCGGCGGGGGGCTGTGGTAGCGCTGGATGTAAAAACAGGGGCAGTGTTGGCGATGGCGAGTGGTCCTACCTTCGACCCCAATATTTTTACCCGTAGAGTCGCCTCGAAGGAGTGGGACCGATTGCAAGGGGAAGACAAACCGTTTCTGAATCGCGCTTTTCAGGGATATCCACCCGGTAGCACGTTTAAGTTAGTGACGGCAGTGGCAGGTTTGGAATCGGGTAAGTTCTCGCCAGATTCAACTTTGGCTACTTCCTCCTACATCACAGTGGGCGGTTTCCAGTTTCATGAGCATGGTAGTGGCTACGGTGTGATTGGTTTTCGAGAAGCCTTTGCGGTTAGCAGTAATACCTTTTTCTACCAAATGGGTTTATCCGCAGGGCCAGAGCAGATTTCTAAATGGGCGCACCGCTTGGGAGTTGGTGAGACTGAGGTGTTGGGTTTTGAGAAGGCAGGCTATGGTGCGGCTCCTACGCCAGCCCAAAAAGAAAAGCTCTATGGCGAGCCTTGGTATGCTGGCGATACGGTGAGTATGTCAATTGGGCAAGGTTTGGTCCAGGCAACACCTGTGGAAATGGCGGTGATGTATTCAGCGATCGCCAATGGAGGATCGCGAGTCAAGCCCCACTTGTTAGCCTCCCAAACGAATACCCCAGCGACTCAGCCAGCGAAAGTGGGCTTGTCTCCCAGTACCATCGCCACGGTCCGCAATGGCTTAATTGCGGTAGTACAACAGGGAACCGCAAAGCAACTCAACGATGGCTCCATCCCACTAACTGCGGGCAAGACGGGGACAGCGGAGGTGCCAGGGCAGGAAGATAACGCGGTGTATGTGGGTTATGGCCCGGTGAAAGATCCGCAAATTGCGATCGCGGTGGTGGTAGAGAATGGCGGATTTGGTGCTGTCTCAGCCGTGCCGATCGCTCATGAAATGTATAAAACCTATTTCAAGCCGTCAAGCCCAGCCAAGTCTAAAGCGAAACCAAAATAACTAAGATGCCTGACGACTAAAGTCGCGTTTACAAAAACAAAGGCTGCCTACGCAGCCTCAAAATTTGACCTCACTTCCTGCTTAGAGATAGCAAGAATCTAGTTCCCTCTTCCTCAGAAAGAGGGTTAGGGAGAGGGAATTTTAGATTTCGATAGTGGTGACAGGTGTAGGAGTGGTGGGTAACACCAGTTCGACTTCTAGGGGCAATTGAATCACTTCTAGATTGTGGGGGCTCTTCAAAGCCGTTTGAGCATCAGGTTGCTGGCAAGCCACCATTGTCTTGACGTGCTCGGCTTCGTCGTCGCGAATATTGACGAAGACATCGTAGAGGTTATCTACAGAGGGCCGTCGAGACTCTGGCTTCGTACAGGTTTGGAACTCATCAAACATGTAGAGGTCGCCATCGCGGTAGTAGGCGATCGCAATGGCAGGAGCGGGTTGAGCTCGTAGCTCGGCTTGATGAGCTTCTACAAACTGGTCATAGGTGTGGAAGGCGTGCCCTTCAATCTGCTCCATCATGTAGTAGGCTGAGCGCGGCGAGACCATATACAGACCCACCATCACCCAGTAGTACATTAGAGCGGTGTGCTGGGCAAAGAACCGATCAATCCACCAACGGTTGCCGCCCAAGGATTCCATAATCAGCAAGTGGTGGAGTTCATTCCAGGCTTCAGCGAAATGCACCTTGAGCCAATCGGCTTTGCGCCACCAACCTAGCGTTTCGTAAAGGTGTAGGACCGAGAGATAGGAGAAGTAGGGGACGCGCGCAACAGTTTCTAAAACGTAGAAGCGCTGGTAGGGGCGATCGCGGTAGAACGTATCAATCACAAATACGAGGATGCCTACCAGCGATCGCAATACAAACTTGACCATGCAAACCTCCCGAAGGAGTAAAGTCCGCTTTCTTCAGTAGCGGGGAGAGTTCTCTCCTCCTTTGATCCTAGCGATTCTCAAGCTTGATGGCATCCCCAGCATCTAAGCTTAAGCTTAAGCTTTGTCAGTTGCGCTCAAGTTGAGGAAGACTTCACTCCGTCGCACTCCAGATTCTCCTCCCAGGCTGGTAACGGTGAGCGATCGCAACTGGTTCCAGAACGGCTGGCTGGCTAGCTCCACGAGACGCAAGAACGGAAGCTGTTGTTCTAGAATCGAGCGGCTGTTCGCCCAATCTAGATATAGGTAGCCATCGTTGTCTTTAGGGAGAGCTGCGATCGCTGCCTTGAAGCCAGGGCTATCTACTAAAGAATCTTTGGTAGCTTGTAGGGCTTGTTCCATCGCTGCTACAGAAGTAGCAAAGATTTCGTAGTTGCCCACTGTGGCATGTACCCCCTCGACTTCAGCGGCAATCACATTGGCAAGCGAAGCGGAGTTGCCTTCAGTAGTAGTTTTGCTTGCAGCTTTGAGAGGAGTTGAACCTAATTTAGTCCAAGCAGAAACAGGGCGATCGGCTAAAGTTAGCGGTCCGACGCTGAAGCCTTTGTCCTTGGCAAGCGTATCTAGGTTGGCGATCGCGGTCGTGGCTGCTTCGGTTCTTTCAGTGACAAAAACCCAGTCGGGCTGCTGTTCTGGACGTGGCAGCAAGGCCACAGCATATTCCCCTTTCACCCAACTAAAAATGTCTTGGGGGAGATCCAACTGCCAAGCGTTTCGTAGGTTGTTGAGCGGCTGATTAATCAACTGAGCCAGCGTCTCGTAGCTTGATACTCCGCTAGAAACTTGCGTCCAAAACTGTTCTAAGTCTGTGCCTGCTGCCACCACGGGACTACTGGCAGGAATATACGCCAAAGCTCCAGTTGGTTTAGATAGCGCAGGAGTAGCGGCTGGTAATGTTTGCCCTGGTGCGGCCAAGAAAGCCGTTTCTGCCAAGAGTCCTTTGCGGCTTAATCCTAGACCGATCGCGACACTTTCGTACAAATTGCTCGCTTCAGTCGTAGCACCCGCTGTGCCCTGGCTCGACCAAGTCGCCAACTGAGGCAAATTGAGAAACACTAAGCCGATTTGTCGTTGCTTGAAGCTCTGCAACGCTTGCTGATAGGCAGGAGAACTTCCTAAACCTAGCTCCGCCGCTTGCACGTTGTTGATTGCATCTCGCAACACCTTCGGTTGATTGGCAAACAACACAAAGCGATCGCCTACCACAGCGGTTGACAGAGTGGTTGCAGGTTGAACCGTGAGCACTGTATCAGGTTCTTGTTGCTTATTTTTTTTACGCTTAGTTTCTGGCTTTTGTGGCTCTACTGGGGGTTCGGGTTGGCTGTAAATCAGCTTGACGCCTTTGTACTGCTCGAACATCAACCTGGTGCCAGCCGCTACCCGTTTCTGCCAAAACAACTGCAAGAACTCACGGCTACGTTCTGGATTTTGAGTAGCGATCGCTAGTAAGTAACCGGGTTGTTGCCCAGTTTGAGCATCGCGATCGACATCGGGCGAGGTTAAGGCAAGAGTGATTTCATCGCCTAGCCAAGGCTCTACATCTTGTTTGTAATCGAGACCTGTATTCGCGAGCAAACTTTGCTTTAGTTGCTCAATTTCAGCTCTAGACTGACGACGGGCACCCGGAGCTGCAATAACTTGGCGAAACGCCTCCAAGCGCTCTGGATTCACCAACAAAGACACCACGGCTGGGGCTTGTTTGGGGACAAACATGGCTGCTGCGGGACCGTCTGTAGATCCGCCTCGCAAGAGGGCAAGCGGACTGCGAGCTGTGAGCCAGTAAAAGCCGCTGGCACCGACCAAGAGCAGCACCAGAACACTGGCGACCAGAACCGAGAAAAATGAGCGGAGCTTCATGGTGAATTTAGACGCTGCTTGAGGGCTATTGAGCGAAAAACAATCCAGGATCATTATTCCAGGATCATTATCCATCAAGCCATAAATCTGGGCATTCTGAGACCAAAGACTAATCTCGCGACGGCTGTTTTCCTGAAAATGCTTGCTAGGGTAGGAATCAGTCTAGGGCACCTAAGTGTCAAAGTTTTTGCCAAACTTGAGCGTGATTCAGAGGCGATCGCCATGTCAGAGCCTGATTTTCAGCAGTTTGACCCACCGCCAGAAGTAGAGAAGGAAGATAGCCCAGAATTGATGGCTCAAATGGATTTTGAGCAATGGCTAGAAGTATTGCAAAAGTCCGATCGCTCGTTCTACAACCTGATGGCAATGGAGGTATGGTCGATTGCGAAAACGATGGATGGGCTACTGCCAGGATTTTGGACTCGCTTCATGAGCCACCGCCAAACAGCACTCAAACAATTTCTTCGGCATAAACAGGCTCACCCAGACGCAGACTCAACGCCGCCCTCATCAGAACATTAAGCTAGGTATAAGACTCGTATAAATTAATTCTAGTGTTGTAGAGATGACTGCTTAGCCCTGCTCAGCTACGGTAAGCTGCTTTGCTAAGTAAAGCCAAGCTCAATGAGCGATCGCTGATTCCTTTAGTGCATTCATTTATAAGTGCTTAACGTATAAAAAATTATGCAGACACCTTTTGCTTCCCTATCCGCTTGGCATCAGCTAAAGAACCGGGAAATTACTTGCGAAGAAGCACTACAGCTACTAGTGGATGCTCAGGGTGGCGTTAGGCTGGAATTGCTCGATCGAGAAGTGAGCTATCGCTTTTTGCGCGAGTTTCCCGATCGCGGTACTTTACCACCCGTGATTCCGCTGTTGTTGTGGCGTAACTGTTATTTCTTAGGCAGTCCGATCGCCTTGCCCTTAGAGGAAATTAGAAAGCTCAGCGATCGCACGTTCACTGAAATCAAAATTATTCCAATTTCCGATAAAAGCTATCGCAACTGGTTCCACAGCCAAAACTTAGATAACAACCGCATCAGCTCAACACCGCTGGTGAATCCCCTCACTGGGGAACAAGACCAAGAAAATATTGGGGAAGTCACCGAACTCTACCTTTCTAAAGCAGTAGACCAAATCAGTCGGATTCGGACCATCATTTCTGGAGCCTTACGCAACCGAGCCAGCGACATTCATCTAGAACCAACTCCAGAAGGGTTGAGAGTGCGGTATCGCATTGATGGCATTCTGCGCGATATTACCACGCTGCCTCTAGAAATCAGCCGTCGGGCGATCGTGGCGCTGAAAGTAATGGCGGATATGGATATTGCAGAAAGCCGCCGTCCTCAAGATGCCAGAATGGGCGAAAAATATGCCTCTGGCCAAGACTCCGACTTGGGCTTAGACATGCGAGTTAGCACGCTGCCTTGTATTGGTGGCGAAAAAGCCGTCATTCGTCTGCTGCCGCGCCAAAATCCCTTCTCTAGCATTGACGAACTGGGTTTTACTGATAAAACCTTGGCTATCTATAGAAATTGGCTCCAACAACCTCAAGGCATGGTGATTTTTACAGGTCCTACGGGATCGGGAAAGACCAGTACGCTCTACACCAGCCTGCAAGCCGTAGCTACGGAATTTGTCAATGTAATCACGGTTGAAGATCCAGTCGAGTATGTGTTGCCACGCATCACGCAAACCCAGGTGCATGAACCTGCAGGCATGACCTTCGCGGCTGGGCTACGGGCAATTCTCCGGCAAGACCCAGACATCATTATGTTGGGAGAAATCCGGGACAGTGAAACAGCAGAAACAGGAATTCGTGCCGCCCTCACCGGACATCTAGTGCTAACAACACTACACACCAATGATGCGGCTAGTGCCATCCCCCGCTTAAAGGATATTGGTCCGGACCCAGGCTTGATTAGTGACGCTTTGCTCGGTATTGTGGCTCAGCGCTTGGTACGCCGAATCTGCCCTCACTGTGCTGAACCTCATACCCCTACAGAATCAGACTTGAAAGTGCTCGGCTTAAACCTAGAAGAAGCCTCCCCAGAGTTATGGCGTAAGGGCCGAGGCTGCTCAAAATGCTTTAACTCCGGTTTTCTGGGCCGAGAGGCAATTATTGAATTGCTAGATGTGGATGATACGGTGCGGCAAATTATCTATGAAGGAACGATGACCCAACTGCACCGTCACCTCAGCGAGATCAATTTTGCTTCTTTCCGCGTTGCTGCGATCGAAAAAGTGACGACAGGGGTGACCACGATTACCGAAGTGCTGCGGGTTCTACCTCATAGTGCTCTGTACCGTAAGACTACAGCTCGACCCCAAATGAGCCATATGAAGTTGATTAATGCCACTTCCTAACCAGAACCTTACCTAGCTTGCCTCCGTTTTCGGTCAAGACTTGCCTCTAGAGCTAGATTTCTGGAATTAGGTACTTTGGCTTGGTTTGCACTAGTTACACAATCTAAAAAAAATCTGTAAAGGCTTGATAAAACAGATATGCCTGTGTCTTTTTATGCTGGGATAGTTGGGTAGGATAGTCCCAAGTATTAGAGGCGATCGCAAATGATGGGGTTGAGTTCTGTTAGTACTCTAGACAGCAGCCCGCTCAATTCGAGCCGCAACGTCGCAGGTTGGGTCCAGGAACTCCAAAAGGCTGACCAAACGTTTTATAACATGATGACGTTGGAGATTTGGTCCCTGGCTCAGACGATGGATGAGATCCAGCCTGGCTTCTGGGCAGACTACATGCGTAACCGCCAAACCATTGTGCAGCAATACATCAAAGAGCGTCGCCGCCAAGACCCCAAGCTCAACCATCCCTCTCTACATAAGTCTGCCAGCACCCGCAAACGCTCTCCTTTTGGTTGGGCTACCGAGAAGCCTGTTCCAGAAGTAGCTGGACAAAGAGTTACTGCTTTTTCTGAAACTTTAGAGCGAGATTTGCCCAAGGTGACCCCTCGTTCAGTTCGTCCTTTACTTACAGAACCACCCGTTGAGGAATCCGCGACTCTCAGCGATCTAGTGCTCATTGACGTGTTTGAAGAAGCTGAGCCAGTGAACTCTCCATTGGCTAACCAACCCAGCGTTATAGAAGCTGAGGCATCTATCTCTCCGTTGTCTGGCCCCTTGCCTGGCATGGCTCAAGCTCCTGCATCTGCTTTAACCAAAGCTTCAAGAGAGGCCACGATTCAAAGCAGGGTTGTATGGTCAGCATCACCTACGCCCACTCGTAGAACGCCAGCAGTTGACTTAGTAAAACTACCTCATTTAATGCGCTTTCCAGTTGTCAAGGTTGCGCCTGCCTTGGTCCCCCCGCAAGCTGCCGGAAACTTAGCAACCACAGTCGTTGCTTGCTGGCTGACCCGGAATTTTTTGGTACAGGCACCCTATCAAGAGGGGCTTTTGGGGGTATCAAAACGCTGCGATCGCATTACTTTAGAACCGGGACAGACCATCGTTTGTCAATTAGGCTTTCAACTAAAGGGCTTGACTTCTGCGGTGCAAGTCCAGCTAGTCAAAGCGCTCCGCAGCCAACATCAACTAACCGTGGCTTGGTTTGAACCAACAGCACAAACCAATGAAGCTGGAGCCGTAGAAACTCCTGAAGTCATGGTGCAGCTCACCAATCGAGGAACGCAACCTTGTTCACTACAAGCTGGGCAAGCGTTCTGTCGCTTAGAATTCCTCTGCTCTACGAGTTAAGTATTGAGTCGTCATTAGCACCTGGTAGTACTGAGCTGACAAGAGTGCTCTAAACCCAGATAAAATCAGTTTAGAGTCTATGGCTGAGCAATCCAGCAAGCGGGCAATTTCATGACCAACCAATCTACGAATCCAGCTTTTACTCAAATGAGTGTTGAGGAACTGGCAAAACGCTTAGCAACACCTGAGGGCTTGCAGTTGGTTGATGTACGAGAACCGCAAGAAGTTGCGATCGCCAACATCTCCGGCTTTACTAATTTGCCACTCAGTGAATATGCAGCTTGGTCAGAGCAAGTACAGGCCCGCTTCGACCCCCAGGCAGAAACGATTGTGCTTTGCCACCACGGGATGCGATCGGCACAGATGTGTCAATGGTTAGCTAGCCAAGGCTTTACCAATATCAAGAATGTTGAGGGTGGCATCGAAGCATACGCTGTTTTAGTTGATTCATCAATTCCTCGTTACTAGCGTTCTGGGTTACGAGTCGTTGCTCTTCATGGCAAGTGCTAGCTGTAACACGACAACTACTTGGTTAGGAACTTAGGCTGCTGAAGTGAGGACTAATAGACTATAGTCACTGAGTAAAAGCTGGAAGCGATCGCAGCTAGTAGGATCTTCCAAGGCCTCAGGAAGATGGTTATTTTTGCTACTACTGACGGAGCAGTCCGAAAGAGATAATCAAGCATCTGCTATGTTGGTGGCATCCCAGTAACGATCAGAGTCTAGTTGCTACTCGGATCATCAGTTTAATCACTGGTTCTAAGGCTCTAAACCAAGACGGGAAAGACGGAAGACTAACAGTAAATCCCTTTTTGTAGGCCTTCTTAACTTAATCATTTATTTTTTGACAATTTTTTGAAGCTCAGTTAAATTCAGCTACCGATCTCATGCCTGTACAAGTGAATCTCACCGATCGACAGCAACGGGTTCTTTGGGCAACCGTCCGTCACTACATTGCGACCGCAGAACCTGTGGGTTCAAAAGCTTTGGTAGAAGAATATAACCTGAGTGTCAGCCCAGCCACGATTCGCAGCGCGATGGGGTATTTAGAAAAGGCGGGGCTGCTTTATCAACCACATACTTCAGCAGGGCGGATTCCTTCCGATTCTGGTTATCGCATTTATGTTGATCAGTTAATTACTCCTTCCGAGACTTTGGCTCGCCAAGTCGATCAACTGTTTAGCGATCGCCTGAACTCGGATAGCTGGAGTTTTGAAGCTTTGCTCCGAGGCGCGGCCCAAATTTTAGCAACCCTGAGTGGCTACGTGACTTTGGTGACGATGCCTCAGGCCAACATGGCTCGACTGCGCCATTTGCAAATCGTGCAGATTGAGCCGAGGCAGGTGATGCTGATTGTGGTGACAGATGCTTATGAAACCCAATCGGTTTTGATGGAACTGCCCCAAGCTGACTCAGCCCAAAATCAAGTGGGGGCCTTGGCAGACCCGGAATTGGTTGAGCGAGAGTTGCAAATTTTATCCAATTTCTTGAATCATCAACTGCGGGGGCGATCGCTGGCGGAATTGCCTTCGCTCGACTGGAGCGAGCTGGGTCGAGAATTTGAACAATACGCAGATGGTTTGCGAGCTTCACTGGCTGATTTAATGAGGCGAACTCAATCACCCCGCACAACCCAAATTTTGGTCAGTGGCGTTTCAGAGGTGTTACGCCATCCAGAATTTTCGGAATTGCAGCAGATTCAAACTATTATTCACCTGTTAGAAGAAGAACAAGATCAACTATGGCCTTTAATTTTTGAATACCCTGACTCTGACTCAGTAGGCAAGCGAGCGACGGTGCGGATTGGAGCGGAAAATCCGCTAGAACCAATTCGTACTTGTACGCTGATTTCTGCCACCTATCGCCGAGGTACAGTCCCCGTTGGTAGTGTAGGAGTCTTGGGCCCGACTCGCATGGTGTATGAAAATGCGATCGCGATGGTAGAAGCGGCAGCTGATTTTCTCTCTGAAACTTTAAGCTGATTGGGAGCCAAACTTTTATTCTTCTAGGTAATCTCACTTGTTAAAATTTCCTAGAGTGCCGATCAACGGCTCGAAAAGCCTTTAATCAACCATTTTGCATAAGTGTACGGGTTCACGATATGAGTCAAAGCTTAAACACCCTTCGTGAACAGCGCGGCTCTACAGATCTAAAGCTGACCCAGCCATCTGCTTCCCAGACCCCAAGCCATGACCAACGGGTAATTGGTTTGACTGGAGGAATTGGGATGGGCAAAACGACCGTTTCTGACTATCTAGCTTCTGCTTATCAGCTAACCATTTTGGATGCCGATTTGTACGCTAGAGAAGCGGTTGGCCCAGACTCAGATGTGTTTCAAGAAATTGTTGAACGTTATGGCGTTGGTATTCTATTAGCCAATGGAGACCTTGATCGTCGCCGCCTAGGTAAGATTATCTTCAGCAGCTCTGCCGAGCGATTGTGGTTGGAACAGCGCATTCATCCGTACGTGCGCGATCGCATGGAGTCGCAATTGCAAGCCCTACCCGCAGAAGCTTACCCTACAGTGGTGCTGGTAGTACCTTTGCTGTTTGAAGCCCGCATGACCGATCTGGTCACTGAGGTGTGGGTGATTCAGTGTGCGTCAGTTCAGCAAGTTGAGCGTTTACTAGAACGAGATGCCAAAACTTCCCCAGAAGGCGATCGCCTGAGCTTAGAGCAAGTGCAAGCCAGAATCAATAGCCAGATGGCGATCGAAAAGAAGGTAGCTTGTGCTCATGTCGTGCTGGATAACTCTTCGACCTTGGACGATTTACTGAGTCAGGTCGATCGGGCGATCGCAGGAACCCGACAAACTCCTCAAGCGGATGCCTCACCACCAGCATCTAGACAAGCATCTCCAGGGAAATCTGGGCTCTTGCAGCCATAACCCCTTTGTGAGCATCCGCTTCAACTGAAAATCTGCAAGCTTGAGCGCGAAAGCGTCCTGCTAATGCTAGGTTACTCCTCTTCGACTGCTTCGCCACCTACAACCACGTTGCGTAGGCGCAGACTAGGGCCTCCACAGCCTACAGGTAAACCGCCTTGGCCGCCTTTGCCGCAGCCACCCGATTCATCCCAATAGAAGTCGTCTCCGATCGCTTCAATGTCTGCTAGTGTCGTGAACACATTGCCAGAGAGTGTAACGTCTCTGACAGGTTCGGCAATTTCGCCGTTCCGAATCATCCAGGCTTCCCCTGCTGTAAATGTAAACATCTCCCCATTCGTCATGCCACCTAACCAGTTGCGGGCATAAACACCTTCTTTGATGCCTTGGAAGAGATCGGCAACTGGGGTTTTACCGCGCTCAATCCAAGTATTGGTCATGCGGACAATCGGGGGGTAGTGGTAGTTAAGGCAGCGGGCATTCCCGGTAGGAGCTTCGCCCAGCTTGCCCGCAGTCTCACGCGAATGTAGTCGTCCTACCAAGACGCCATCTTGAATCAACTGCGTGGTGGTTGCGGGGGTGCCTTCGTCATCGTAGAAGTAGCTGCCTCGATGTCCTGGGGGCTGGGCTCCGTCAAAAATTTGCAGCTCTGGTGACCCAAACTGTCGCCCTAGGGTCATGACTTCTAGAATGTCAGGATTTTCGTAGGCCATATCTGCTTCTGAAAGATGCCCAAAGGCTTCATGGACAAACAATCCTGACAGAATCGGGTCGATCACAACAGTGTAGGTGCCGCCTTTGACAGGTTGCAACGCTAAAGCATCTACTGCGCGTTGCGCGGCGCTACGAACTTGAGCATCTAGCCCTAACAAGTCTTCATAACCCCGGCGAGAGCCAGTCGTCTCGCGGCCTGTTTGCACCGTTTCGCCGTTGCGGGCAGTAGCCGCAAAGCGCATCTCCATATCCACCCAAGACTGTTCGATCAAGGTGCCTTCAGAGGTGGCAAAGAGGATGCGTTGAGCGCTGTCGCCATAGCGCACAGAAATCGTAGTAATTTGAGGATCGACTGAGCGCAAAATGCCTGCATAGTACTCGCACAGCGTTTTCTTCTCATTCAGTGAAACGTGGCGAGGATCTTGGCCTGTAAGCGGCAGGATACAAGTGTCTTGAATTGGGTTGACAGGAGCCAAGATGGTTTCTTCATCTCCCACTAAACGAGCGGCAGCGATCGCTTCTTCAATCCGCTCTGCCAGCCCTGAAAGCCGATTGAAACTGGCAAAGCCCCAGCCGCCTTTGTGACAGGCGCGAACTTGCCCACCAATCGAAATGCCTTCACTTAAGCTTTCGATCTTGTCTCCCCGTAACAGGATGTCGGTACCTTCGGCCTCTTCTAAGCGGATGGCCAGATAATCTACCTGGGAACGGTAGCGGGCAACTAAGTCAGAAAGTAAGCTTTTGGCATCTGTGAGCAAAGTCGGCATGATGAGCGGGGTATGAGTAAACTGCATCCATTTTGCAATTATTTGCACCAATGCTGCCACTCTACCCAGGCGTGTCTGTAAGCTAGCAAGGTGATTTTAGCAGCGAAGCAAAAACTATTGGTTCCACCTAGATCCTCAGTGCAACGGAGATTGACACCTAAGAGTTCGGTTCTACGCCTAGCTCGGATCGGCTGATACCGATAACCTGGTACTAGATGGAGCGAAATTAAGCAGTGTTCGCAGTCTCGGTGCCATGACGAGTGACTGCATTGGGGGGGCTAGAAAGTTGTGCATCAGTGGTTATTGCCAAGCTTAAGTGAAGTATTAGCCAGGAGTGCCTCGAATGAGGTAACTAACGGTGCCACGTCTGTCCGTGAGACACATGGCGAGACACATGAGGTTTCAGTTATATCTGCTGAAGCGGGTAGAAGTCATGTGTCGATCGCGCGGCAACGAGTGCGGGCCGAGCGAGAATGGTGGGCGGCGATCGCAGCCCTTAACGTCTTATTAGAAGCGACCTTGCCAGAATTGGCAGAACCTGTAGCAACGGTTCAGTCTCCCCGCAAGCAGCATTCAGCTCTCAAAGCCAAGCAAGGGTTAATTCTCGCAGGGCCATCCTGTATCCTGACGCAACCCAGCCTCAATGCCCGTTTAGCGTCTTGGGTATTCACGCCTAAAGCTTTAGATGCCTTTGCTTGGATGCCATTTCAACTGCCACCCGCATCATCAAGTAAAGAGGTATCTGAGGTTCTGGAAACTACTCCTGCTCTGCCTGTGTTGCCTGGTGATCCCTTGGCGGCAGAACAATTTTGTTTGGTTTTAACCTCAGCGTTTAGCTTAGTGATGGTGTTGGGAGAAAAGGCAACGGGCGCACCCGCTTTCACTTTTTCTTTTGACCCAGAGGTGGTGCAGAGTGCTTGGCGATCGCTACGGCCTCGCGCTTTACTGACCAGTCCTCACCAAGTAGAACGGTTGGATGCTTTGGTGGCTCAGTTTGCGCCTACAGCTCCGCATTACAAAACTGTGATGCAGTTTAGTCAGCTATTGCTGCAACATTTGCCGGACCCGATTGACTTAGAAGCGGAAGCATTAGATTCCTCTCGTCTAGCTACTCATAGCTTTAATTCTGAGACAGTCCATCTGGTTGCAGAGCCATTCCCTGAGTTGGCAATGGCTAGTGTGGCGACAACCCCAATGCCTTCGGAGGTTCATGCTCCGGCTGAACCGATGGCGGAGCCGAAAAGTAACTTGGATGTGGAGTTGTTGCAGGCGATCGCCCATGAGGTACGAACTCCGCTCACGACGATTCGCACGTTGACCCGGTTATTGCTGAAGCGGAAAGACTTAGCGCCTGAGGTGCTGAAGCGGTTGGAAATTATCGATCGCGAATGTAATGAACAAATCGATCGCTTTGGTCTGATTTTCCGAGCGGTGGAGTTAGAAACGTCGGCGGTGAAGCGCCCTCCAGTGGCTTTGGCTTCGACTTCTATTGATCAGGTGTTGCAGCAGAGTATTCCGCGTTGGGAGAAGCAAGCGAGTCTGCGGAATCTGACGCTGAAGGTGTTGCTGCCCCAGAAGATGCCGATGGTGGTGAGTGATCCAACCATGCTGGATCAGGCTCTGACTAGCTTAATTGAGCGATTTACTCGCAATTTGCCTGGAGGTAGCCATATTCAGGTGCAGGTGATGTTGGCGGGGAGCCAGTTGAAGCTTCAGTTGCAGTCTGAGTTGCAACCAGAGACTGACCCATCAACTCATACGAGCCATTCGGCGCGATCGGCTTTGAAGTCGATTGGGCAGTTACTCATGTTTCAGCCTGAGACGGGTAGCTTAAGTTTGAGTTTGGGTGTGACGAAGAATTTGTTTCAAGCTTTGGGTGGCAAGTTGATTGTGCGGGAGAAGCCGCAACAAGGGGAGGTAATGACGATTTTCTTGCCTTTGGAGGTGAGTCATTCGTAAGTTGGTTTCGGGTGCAAACCCGAGCCTTGGGGGCACTCGCCCCCAAACCCCCGCTGAAGGACGGTTGCGTCCTCCAGACCTCCTCCAAACGAAATTTAGTATGGGCGTTTCGAGTCCGGGTTTTGGTAGCTTTTGGTTCGCAACTCCTCACTCCTCACTCCTCTCTCCTCACTTCCTGACTCCTCCTTTTTATCCTTCATCCCTCATCCTTCCTCCTTCCACAGGCGCTCTATAAATTGGCAGGAGGACGTTGAAGGTGGAGCCTTCGCTGAGTTTGCTTTTGACGGAGATGGAACCACCGCAGCGGAGGAGGATTTGCTGGACGATGGTGAGGCCCAAGCCTGCACCGCCGGGGTCTTCTCCGGCAACGTGACGGGCGCGGTAGAAGCGATCGAAAATTTTGGGGATTTCGCTGGTGGGGATGCCGATGCCTGTGTCGCGGAATTCTAGCTGGACGTAATCACCCTGTTGTTTGGCTCGAACCCAAACTTGGCCTGATTTGGGGGTGAATTTGATGCCGTTGTGCAGCAGGTTAATCACGATTTGCTTGAGCCAAGCGCTGAGGCAAGAGACGAGGGGAAGTTCTTCTGGCACGGTGTAAGCCAGCATAATGCCTTTTTCTTGGGCCAGAGGCTGATAGGTGCTGACGACTCCGGGCACAATTTCGGCGAGCGAAACGGGTTGCATGGTGGAGTTTTCAATTTCGCGATCGAGTTGTACTAGGTCGAGGAGGCTGGCAATCAGGGAGCCTTGGCGATCGCATTCTGTGCTCAAGACTTGCATGTAGCGTTGTCGCTGAGCAGGTTTGAGGCTGGGGGAGTTGAGCAGGGTGAGGGCGGTTTTCATATTGGTCAGGGGCGTTCGCAGTTCCTGACCGACGGTGCTGAGAAATTCGTCTTTGAGCCGCAAGGCATTAAGCAATTCTTCATTTTGGACTTGCAATGTTTCGGCGGATTCGGCCTGCTTTCGATAAATGGTGGAGCGATGCCAAACTTCTTCTTGGCGTTGGACTTGTTTGGTGAGAAAACGGCTGAATAAGTTGGAATCTACGGATTGGGTGAGTCCTTGCTGCAAGAGTTGATCCCAACTGCCAACTAAATGAGAGGCGGCGATCGCGGACTCAGAATGCAGGGTTTGGGTGACGGTAACGGCTTGCTTAATGCCTGAAAAAACTTGTTGCAGGGTGGTTGGGTTAAAGGAGCAGCAGGCGAGGAGGGGTTGTTTTTTCTCTAAACCCTCTTCTTCTGTAGTGGCTTTTTCGGCAGTTCCACCTTTAGGTGCATTGGTTGGTGTAGAGGTCTCTGATTTGGTAGGCCGCAAGGAGCGAGGCCGATGAGCCAGTACTAAGCCAGAAAATTGAGGAGACAGGAAGAACAGAAAATATTCCCGTTTTAGTTGGCTTTCGGCGGCTAACTGTAGGGTGACTAAAGCCGAGGACGAGTGAGAAACAGCAGAAAAATCTACGGCTTCTTCGGCGCTTTTGGGGAAGTCTTGATTCGGATAGGCTTCTCCCTGCCCATTGGCGATCGCAGAGGTCGCACTCAGAACTTCATCTTTAGAAGTTTTAAAGAGATACAGGGTATGAGGAACCTGGGCGGATTCGCAGTAGCGCTTAATTTCGGCTTGCCAAACATCGTCGCGGGGCAGCTTGATCCAAAGGGTGGCTGGCAATTTTTGCTCGATCAGAACGTCAATCGCAGAACTCACAATAGATTTGAGAGTCGCAGGGCTTACTTGCAAAGGGGCTGGGGACTCTTCAGACTGGAGGGCAAGTTCGTAAAGCGAAACGTCTTGAGTAATAGATGAGCTCATGGGGTATGAAGAAAGTGACAGCAGCTTAACACCCAACCTATCCGGTTGAACTGAAACCAGGTCTCCTTTCAGATCTACTGACTATTTGCAAAAATTGCCACCTACTCGCATTCTTTCGCAACATTTCTGGGCGCGGATCTGAAAACTGTGCTAAAGATTCAGCACAACTATATAGGGCTAGGGACGAACGGCGGTTCGCTCTCAAGGGGATGCGTAACTCAAACTAGGTAAGGCGATCGCTCAATTTCAATCTTGAAAGTTTCTGCTTTTACCGCAGTTCTAAAGCGGCTCTAGCTTGTTCGCGATCGTCAAAGTGGATTTTTTCGGTGCCGAGAATCTGGTAATCTTCGTGGCCTTTGCCTGCAATCAGCACGCCGTCTCCTGGTTTTGCTTCCAGAATGGCAGTACGAATGGCTTCAGCGCGATCGCAAATCACTAGAGGCTTCACGGTGGTGGGAATGCCAGCTAGAACGTCTTGCAAAATCCGCTCTGGATCTTCGGTGCGCGGGTTGTCGGAGGTAACAATGGCTAAATCGGCTAGCTCAGCGGCAATTTTGCCCATTTGAGGCCGCTTGGTGCGATCGCGATCGCCGCCACAACCAAACACACAAATCATCCGCTCTTTAATAAAGGGACGCGCCGCTTTCAGCAAGTTTTCTAGGCTATCTGGAGTGTGGGCATAATCCACAATCACGCTAATGTCTTGCTCATCGTTGATTTGGACTCGCTCCATCCGTCCGGGTACGCCCACAAACTGAGGCAACGCAGCAACAATGGTTTCCAGCTCTAAACCCAAATGGAGAGCGGTGCCGACCGCAGCGAGTAAGTTAGCCAAGTTAAATTGACCGACTAAGGGCGATCGGAAAGCGATCGCTCCTTTGGGCGTGTGTAGGGTGCCGCTAACTCCGTTGGCTTCGTAGGTGAGGTCGCTGGTCCAGAGGTCAGCATTGGAGTCTTGGGTGCTGTAGCTCCAGATTTGCTCTGCGGGCAGTTGGTCGATTAAGCGCCGTCCGTAGGCATCATCTTGATTGACAATGGCTCGGCCCTTGAGGTAGCCAGGGCTAAACAGGAGGGCTTTAGCGGCGAAATAATCTTCTAAGTCGCGGTGGTAGTCTAGATGGTCTTGGGTGAGGTTGGTGAAGACGGCCACCTGAAACCCACAACCTAACACTCGACCTTGGGCGAGGGCGTGGGAGCTAACTTCCATCACGCCGTATTCGCAGCCTGCTGCGACTGCTGCCGCAAGGTTCTGTTGCAAATCGATCGCGAAGGGCGTGGTGTGGGCTGCGGTTTTTTGATAACCAGGCCAGCGAGCATAGAGGGTGCCGAACAAGGCAGTGGAGAGATTTGCTTCGTTGAGCAAGAATTCGATCAAATGAGTGGTGGTAGTTTTACCGTTGGTACCCGTAACACCGACCAGTTGCAGTTTTTGAGCAGGGTAGTCGTAAAAGGCGGCGGCTACTTGAGCACAGGCTTGCACCATATCGGAAGCAGGAATCACACAAGCATCTTCTGCTTCAGTGTGGGGTCGTTTTTGAGCAGCAGTGGATGAAACCAAGGCTGCAACTGCACCAGAGGCGATCGCGCTGGGCCAGAATTCGCCACCATCGACGCGGGTTCCGGGCATGCCGATAAATAAATCTCCAGGTTGGCAAGCGAGAGAGTTGGTGGTCAACCCTTTCACTTCGGACTCCAATGCGGCATGACTAGACGGTTGCGTAACGCCTGGTACTGCTGCTAGTAATTCTCGTAGTTTCATGTCAGCAACTCCTCACCTGCACATCCTGGGCCTATTCTGACTGATCTGCTAGCCAATATTTCTGTAACATTTGCTCCAACTGGCTCACACTCGCCCGTGGGGAGGGACGGGGTAAGAGTTCTTCCACCGTGCCTGTTGGTTGGGGATTAACTCGTAAAAGCACGGGGATTTCGTACTGGTAAGCCTGAAACCAGTCCTCACGGGTGGTAATGTCGCGAATTTCTAAATCAATCTTTAAGTTTTGAATTTGATCTAGCTTTTCCTGTAGTCCTTCGCATAGGTGGCAACCAGGTTTACTGTACAAAATTAATCGCATGTTCTGTTTTCTACCTTGGCCCTTGCAAAGTCTGTTTTGTTTATCCGCTATGAAGCTTATTTTTTCAGGAAAGTCTCGTTATATCTAGCGGTTTGGTAATTTCTTGTGTGCGGTTTTCATTTGGAGCCCGAACCTTGGGGGCACTCGCCCCCAAACCCCCGCTGAAGGACGGCTGCGTCCTCCAGACCTCCTCCAGGCGAGTTCAACTGTAAGCGTTTCGATACCTGCGATCGTTACTTCTTAACGTCTGAACTTTTGTTTTTCTATTTCTGTCTCCTCACTCCTCTCTCCCTTCATCCTTCGCCTAGTGCTAAGTTGTTGTTTAGCCAGTCCATTCGTCATCCATTCGTTGCGCCCGGAAGAACTTAAGTGGCAATTAAAATCCTGCATCTTTCTGATATTCACATGGGCAGTGGGTTTTCCCACGGGCGGGTTAATCCGGAGACGGGGTTGAATACGCGCCTGGAGGATTTTGTGGCGACGTTGGGGCGTTGTATTGATCGAGCGATCGCGGAGCCTGTGGATTTGGTGCTGTTTGGTGGGGATGCGTTTCCAGATGCGACGCCGCCGCCGATTGTACAGGAGGTGTTTGCGACTCAGTTCCGGCGTTTAGTGGATGCCCAGATTCCGACGGTGTTGCTGGTAGGCAACCATGATCAGCATTCGCAGGGGCAGGGTGGAGCCAGCCTTTGCATTTACCGGACGCTGGGGGTGCCAGGGTTTGTGGTGGGCGATCGCTTGGAAACTCACCTCATCTCTACTCGCAACGGCCCAATTCAAATCATTACTTTGCCCTGGCTGACGCGCTCGACGTTGTTGACGCGCCCCGAAACGGAAGGGTTATCAATGGCTGAGGTGAATCAGTTGTTGATCGATCGCCTGCGAGTGGCGCTCGAAGGAGAGGTACGTCGTCTTGATCCAGAGGTGCCGACGGTGCTCTTGGGCCATTTGATGGCAGATTCAGCTTTCTATGGGGCGGAGCGATTTCTCGCAGTGGGTAAGGGGTTTACGATTCCACTGGCGTTGCTGGCTCGGTCTTGCTTTGATTATGTGGCTTTAGGGCATGTACATCGGCATCAAGTCCTGTGTCATGAGCCGCCTGTCGTCTATCCCGGCAGTATTGAGCGGGTAGATTTCAGTGAGGAAAAGGAGGACAAGGGCTTTGTGCTGGTTGACGTAGAGCGAGGGGCTACGAAGCTGGAGTTTTGTGCTTTACCTGTCCGAGCATTTCGTACGATTGAAGTGAATGTTTCGGAGGCGGAAGATCCGCAAGCCAAGCTCCTAAAAGCATTGAAGCCAGAATTAGTCGCGGATGCTGTGGTGCGGCTGATTTATCAAATTCGCTCTGAGCAACTGGATGAGATTGATAATGCTCCTTTGCACGCCGCTCTGCACATGGCTCATAGCTACACGATTCAGCCAGAGCTAGTTAGCCAGTTGGCTCGTCCCCGTCTGCCAGAATTAGGAGTTGGTAGTAGCATCGATCCTTTAGCTGCTTTAAAAGCTTATTTAGCGAATCGAGAAGATTTGCAAGATATTCAAGGCGATCTGCTACAAGCGGCCCAAAGTTTACTAGACACTGATGAGGAAGAATGGCTAGATGAACAGCCAGCGATCGCTAACCATCCAGGTTCCAGCCGAGCACTAGATGGAGAAACCCAATTGCGCCTCCTCTAAGCCAAGCCTCATAAAATGCTTGTAGCTTGCGCAGGCTCAGTTCTAATGGCTCAAGGCTTCAGCCTATGAGAGTTCAAATGATTGCAGCGTTAAGACCCAAGCGGCAATAATTTTGCAGCCAATGGGCATGATGTGTCTTAAAGTGCGGCATCCTGCTAATGGGAGCAACCACAGAGATCCACTCATTTCTGCAATCTTTCTATGGCTAAATCTATGGCTAAACTTTTACCGACGGTTTTACTTGCACCCGCCTTAATGGCGACCACGCTACTTTTTAGCCCAACTCAAGCTATTAGTCCTGCTTGGGCGGGCACTTGCGCTTCTCGCTGCGGCCCTAAGCCGCTTCAGTTCACACCAGGGCAGCGGGTGAGTGTGGAAGTGGTCAATCAAACTGCGAGTTTAGTGCAGGTTCAAAAAGTCTTTGGCACTGATCCAGTTCCCATGCGGCCTGGGCAGGAATTGAAGTTTGTGCAAGGCGGTGGCACAGAACCCAATATTTCTGTGTACTTCTGGGACGAAACGGCGCTGCCTCTGCAAGCCAGACTCTCTCAGCCGAATCCTAAAACCCTACGGATTGAAATCCGGCCAGGTGGAAGACCTCCGGGCGATCGCTCTGTGTATTTGTTAAACGATGGTCGTGTTGCCATCTTTTAACTAGTACAATCGGCTGAGCGTGTTTGAACTAAAACATTTGTGCTAGTACCCGTTCCTTCCTCCCCTCACCTGTCCCATCGTGAGCACCGTCTGCCAGATAAGCGCTGGGCAATTGCTGAGCGTGAGTTGGAACGGGTGGAGGCGATCGTGCAGGCAACTCAGCTTTCACCGCTGCTGGCTCAAGTGCTGACGAACCGAGGCATCACTACACCGGGACAGGCAGAAATTTTTCTCGACCCGGATTTGCAAGTCTTACCTTCGCCGCTAGAAGATTTCCCAGATTTAGCGGTAAGTGTGGAGCTATTGCAAGAGGCGATCGCCAATCAGCATAAAATTGCTATCTGTGGCGACTACGATGCTGATGGCATGACTAGCACAGCCTTGTTACTGCGGGCTTTGCGGGCTTTAGGGGCTGAGGTGGATTACGCCATTCCTAGCCGTATGAGTGAAGGCTATGGCATCAATGAGCGGATTGTGGAGGACTTCCATCGCGAAGGGGTACGGCTGATTCTGACGGTAGATAACGGCATTGCTGCGGTCAAGCCGATCGCTAGAGCCCGTGAACTGGGTTTAGCCGTTATCGTCACCGATCACCACGAAGTCCCACCAGAAATCCCGCCTGCCAATGCCATCCTCAACCCCAAACTGATTCATGAGGACTCGCCTTATCGAGGTGTAGCGGGGGTTGGGGTAGCCTATGTTCTGGCTGTAACCCTCGCTCAGCAACTGGACGCGAAAGATTTAGGCAACTTACTATTAGAACTGTTTACCCTGGGCACGATCGCGGATTTAGCGCCTTTAACCGGAGTAAATCGTCGCTGGGTGAAAAGAGGGTTGCAGCGATTACCCAAGTCCCAGATTCCAGGAGTGCAAGCCTTAATTCAAGTGGCTGGGTTGGGTAGTTCCAAAGCTCTTAAACCGGAGGCGATCGGGTTTAGTTTAGGACCACGAATTAATGCAGTTGGGCGCATTGCCGATCCTCAAGTGGTGATTGAGCTGCTAACGACCGATGACATGGGCATTGCTCTGGAGCGGGCGATGCAGTGCGAACAAATTAATCAGCACCGCCAGCAACTTTGTACTCAGATTGAGCGGGAAGCGATCGCCTGGTATGAAGCCAGTGAGATTGACTTGCAGGACGATCGTGTGTTGGTCATTGTGCAACCTAATTGGCATCACGGGGTGATTGGCATTGTGGCTTCTCGTCTGGTTGAGCGTTACGGCGTGCCTGTCTTCATTGGCACCTATGAGGACGACGACCAAAAAATTCGTGGTTCAGCCCGGAGCATTCCTGACTTCCATGTGTTTGAGGCATTGGAGTTTTGCAAAGAGATTCTAGAAAAACATGGAGGTCACCAGGCCGCGGGTGGTTTTACGCTCTTAGCCGAGAATTTAGAAGAATTGCGATCGCGCCTGCGGACTTTTGCCCGTGCCTCGCTGCAACCGGATCAGCTCAAGCCTCTCCTCGCCATCGATGTGCAGGCTCACTTGGAGCAAATTGACCTTTCGCTTTACGAGCAAATTGACGTACTGCATCCCTGCGGCATCCAGAACCCCGATCCAGTTTTCTGGACTCCAAATGTGCGGGTAGTGGAGCAACGCCTGATCGGAAAAGACCAAGCTCACCTTAAGGTGACTTTGAGCCAGGATGTTAGCCAAGCTGATACGCCATTAGCCGCGATCGCTCAACCTCGAATCCAGGCTTTAGCATGGCGTTGGGGGGAATATTACCCGTTGCCCAATCGAGTGGATATTGCCTACAAGCTGCGAGTGAATGAGTGGCAAGGCAATCAAACTGTGGAATTGGAATTAGTTGGTGTCCGGTTGCCTAGCTCTGAAAATGCCTTGCGATCGCCAGCAACGGTTGCTACTCAACAGGCTGAGTTTGATTACAGCGGTCGTCAATACACCTGTGGTCTCTACGAACAGCAAAAAGGCAAAGAGTTGAGAATCACCAATTCGGAAGGGGAGCAGCTTGTGATTCAGAAAGGGCAGAAATTAGGTTGGCTACTCAAACCAGGTGCCGAAGCCAAGCCAGTAGACGTTTCTCAGCCTTTCTTTTATCAACTGATTAAAACGGCTCTGTCTGCTTTGGGCTGAGAACTTCACCAAAGAAAAAGAGCCTACTGTAAAGCAGGCTCTTTATTACTCTCTCTTACTTGAAGCTCTTTAGGTAAAACTTTGTTGCCGATTGTTTTAAAGCCGAAATCTGGGTCTCAGGTTTAAACAATAGAAATCTAGAGGTCGCCCTTTCCGGCCGCTAACAAGAAAATGACAGCCGGACCAGCAAGCATGATCAGCGCTACGAAGGTGAGTTGCGCGATCGCTTCGAAGTTAATGTTGCCAGCGAGGCCAGACAGAAAATCCATTTCTCCTCCCGAGTTAACCCAATGAATTGTACCTTGGGTTAGAATGCCTGAGGCTTATTTTACCTGTCAACACCTGGTTTCTTTAAGGAAGTTTACAAAACTCTAAATACTTCCAGGCGAGGCAAAATTGGCCTACCATCCATTCGCTTCAAAAACCGCTAAGCTCATTCAGGGGGCGGTAGATCTGAATTGTCAGTGCCACCCAGTGGGCCAGTTTCTAGAGACTTTGTAGATTATGCCAACTTGGCGTTGTGTCAAATATTGTGGGGCTTGTTGTCATCTCGACCCCAGCGATCGCCCTGATTTGGACCAATATTTATCAGGTGATGAGCTAGCACTTTATCTCAGCATGGTAGGCGAGGATGGTTGGTGTGTTCACTTCGACCACGACAGTCGTGAGTGCAGCGTTTATGATGACCGTCCTCGCTTCTGTCGAGTCCAGGCGGATGTGTTTCAAGATTTATATGATGTTGAGCCAGAAGAACTCAACGATTTTGCGATCGACTGCTGCGAGCAGCAAATCGAAGCGGTATATGGCGATCGCAGTTTAGAAATGCTGAAATTTGAGCGCGAGATTGGCGTGATTCATTGATCTTTCAGGCAACCCTGAGCATAATAATGAAAAGAATATGAAATGGCGCGTTACCTGTGCAATTATCTTCCCGCCCTACTAGTCTGCCTGTCCCAGCTTCGCCCGCTGCTCAGTCATTGATGGAGCAACTCAATGGGCCAGAGTCTAAGATTCATGCAACTTTGATTGAAGAAGTGGAACTGCCACGGCAGGCTAGTGCTCCGCATATGTCTCAGGATCGTCAAGAGCGTTGGCAGGGGTTTGGAGTGTTTTGTTCTACCTTTGTCACCATTTTTCTCGCGGAGTTAGGTGATAAGACCCAGGTAACGACGCTACTAATGAGTGCGGAATCCCAGTCGCCTTGGATGGTGTTTGCAGGAGCAGGATTGGCTTTAATTACGACTAGCTTGTTGGGTGTGCTGGTCGGGCGTTGGCTAGCTAATCGGCTGTCGCCCAAATCCTTGGAGACGGCTGCGGGAGCAGCTCTGTTGCTAGTTTCTGTTTCCCTCCTGTGGGATGTCGTGCATTTTTAGGTACTGCTCCAACAAACTAGTTCAATCAACATTTCAACGGTTCGCGATCGCTGCCCTGCAATTTCTTAAAACCTTATGGATTGGCACCTGTTTGGATTGAGTTTCATCACCATTTTTTTGTCGGAATTAGGCGACAAGAGTCAAGTGGCAGCGATCGCCCTGAGTGGCAGTTCTAAATCTCCACGGGCCGTATTTTTTGGGACGGCAGCGGCCTTATTGTTCGCCAGTTTGTTAGGGGTGCTTTTGGGTCACGGGGCGGCTCATCTTTTGCCAACTCGCTTGGTTAAGGCGATCGCGGCTTTGGGATTTGCCCTAATGGCGGTGCGGTTGTTATGGCCCAGTGCCGATTTACCTCCAGACCCAGAGGAAGTTTCCTAGCTAATTTATTTTCAAGGTTTATAGGCACCTAAAGCAAAAGCTCCCGATTGGCTCAGGAGCTTTTTTCATGGCTAGAAATAGGTTGTGCCTCTGCTGGTGAAGCAGGTAAAACGCAACTAAATGCGATCGCGGTAGCAAAGATTTAGCAACAGTCCGCCGGAGGCAAACTTCAGTAGCTCCAAGGCCCAATAGCTGCCATGCAACTGGTTCATCCCGACTGGGATTTCGATTGCCGTATTAAACAAATTTAGCTCCATCCCTAAAGCACTCATTTGAGGCGTGAGAGCGTAGGTGTAAAGGAGAGCGATCGCCACTAATATGGCGGCAAGTACCGCTCCAGCATAACCCTTGCGGTTGTAGGCAGGTTGTAGGTAGCGCAGTGCTAAAACTCCCGTCAAGGCTATGGCAGCGCAGAGCAATTCAATGCGGTTGAAAAGCCAGAAAATGGCGTATCCAGCTGCGGCAAATCCAGGTTGGCTCATCATGCCTGCTGCGTAGAGACTTGGCATAATTACCAGGTCCAAAATCAGGCTGCTGCTGAGCCAAAAGGCCAACGCAAAAATTACAACTGTCTGCCATTGAGGTCGCTGCATTACGCCATTGGAAATGCTAAAACTATCTACGCTTGAATGCATAAAAATTCCTGGATGTACTTACCTTTAGCTTAGCGAATCTATTTCCTGACAACTATGAAATAAATCGGAATTGTCTCAGGCTAAAGTCGATTCATTTAACCAAAAAGCTTGGCTTAGAAAAATGAACCAGAACAACAAAAACTGCTGAGTTTGTAAGTCAGTAAATCATACGTGAGGTAAATTTACCCGTCCGCAAAAGTGATACAAAACTAAATGAGTCTGACAGAAGGCTGCCAGACTCTTCAACAGTAGTCAATCAGGAAGTTTGTTTCAAAGGTGGACAGAAGCCTGCTCGTCAGATCTGAGAAAGGTTACAACACCTCCTTGATCATTGAAATAACCTATCACTCGTCTACCACAGCCTATGAGGTAGACTCTTAACCACCGCTTAAGATACTTCAGACGAAGCACTTAATTTTCTGCAACGAGCTTTACAAAAGTTGTGCTGATTGTAAGGGAAGGGAAGCAAGAAACCAATAACGAGATTGATGAGTTGTAAAATTGGTGAACTGCTTATTGCTTGCGAATACAGCTACTTTTGCAAAGTCAGATCGAACATTGGAGAAAACATTCTGACTAGCGCAGGAGGCTAACCGTTTCAGATCCTAGAAGTTATCAATTAGATTGAATGAGGAGGAGCTGTTCGGTGCCTGAATTTAGAATAGCACCGAGGTTTTGAAAGCGTGAGCTGTTTTGTAGAAGTTCACTCCTAATTAACTTTAGAAACAACCCGCAAAGAAACTAAATACTAGACTTAAGTTCTTGCTCTTTGCTTGTGGTTAACGGCAGCGATCGCAGCACCTGATCTACAACTGAAGTAGAGACAAAACAAGCTACCTGGAAGTTGGTAGACCTAGGTGGGAGACGGGCGATGAAAGGTATTGCGACTAGTTTAGGGATTTTACTGACGGCAGCTACGGCTACCTGGAGCTTGAATCTGCCATTGCAGGCGGTGACTCTAGCAGATGGTACGGTCTACTTTGTGCAACCTCCTCGATTGGTGAAGGCGACCACAACGCAGAGCGCGACCTATGCTTGGTCAGCCACTTACTACTTCACCTTGGATGTACCGGAAAATGCAGGAGAACCTCTCCAGAAAGTGACGATCGCACAGCGAGAAGGGATTGATGCCTTGCGCTACGACCTGAAAGACACCCAAGCTTTTGTGGGTGAACCTAGAGGCAAGAGACAAGCGGTGGCCTTAAGTGAAGTAATCGGCGATCGCAAAACGCGGACGGTCTCAGTGGCATTCGATCCGCCGATTCCTCCCGGTCAGACTGTGACGGTAGGGCTGCGTCCGGTACGCAATCCCAACATTGGTGGTGTGTACTTGTTTGGGGTTACAGCCTTCCCATCAGGTGAAAAAGCGCATGGGCAATTTTTAGGCTTTGGCCGACTGCACTTTTATGACTCTCGTGATGCTTGGTTTCTCCGCGATCGCTGGTTTCGTTAGGTTTCGTTCCACTGAGTTAATACAAACTCGCTTGCTAAGCTAAGCGAATTAGACCAAGCTGGCACTTATAACTTCAATCTTGGCAGCGGTGCTCTCTCCTAAATTCAGGCTCAAAGAAATCGCCAGCTTCTTCCACCAATTTTCGGCTTTGCTGGATGCAGGATTGCCTGTGCAGCAAAGCTTGAATTTGGCGGGTAAAGATTGTAGTGCAGCTTTTCAGCGCTCTCTACAGCAAGCTAGTGCTAATGTTGCTCAGGGTCAGGATTTGGCAACTGCGATGACTCTAAAGCCCCCTGTTTGGAGCTTGTGGACTTTGGCTTTGATTCAGATGGCTGAGTACAGCGGTAGCTTAGCGTCAACTTGTCGCAAACTAGCGATCGCGGCTGAGCAACAGCAACGACGGGCACGGCTTTACCGCTCCGTGACTTTGGCATGTGGGGCAACTGTGAGCAGTTTGGTGTTGCTGCTCGTGGTCTTGTCGCAAGGTAGTCGTAATTTTTTGGTTCAGCCTGGTTTTTGGACCACCGCAGGGCTGCTATTAGCTGGTGCTTATCTGCTTGGAACGCGATCGCTAACTTCGAGCTTGTATCGCTCTCTAGGGCGGTTGCCTGTCCTAAAGCCGCTCCTAGAAGCTCAAAGCATGTTGTACTTTACGGAGCTAGAACTGCCCTTGAGCTGTGGAGTGCCATTGCTAAGCGCCTTAGAGTTAATTCGCGATCGCATTCCTAACCCAGAACTTGCTAAAACCTTAGCGATCGCCAGTCAGCAAATAGCGCGGGGGCAAACTCTAAGCCGCAGTCTGCAAGGCAAGATTCCGGCGATCGCGCTGCAAATGATTCGGACTGGGGAAGAAACTGGCAACTTGGACGAAATGCTGCAAAAGCTCGCCGCTTACTACGAAGGAGAATTAGAGCTAAAACTTCGGCAGCTTCAGGGAGTGTTGCGTCCCTTGAGCTTGCTAGCGGGGGGAGCGTTCGTGCTGGTATTGGGCATGCAGATGGTGCGATCGCTGCTTGATGCCTTACCAGGTTGACTGGAGCAGCTTCAATGAGTTCTCGCCCGTCAGATCTAACGCCAGAGCGAAAAATTTTCCACGGTAACTAAACCGTAAACTCATCCGCCGGGGTAGACGGTACGCTACATTAGCAGGTGGAAGAGACGACATCAGCAAAAGAATTTCTCAATCATGGTAGAACGTCCCATCAAGAAGTCTGAACGTCAGGTTGCAGACAATCCCAGTAGTGATGCAACAGGGTTCCAAGGATCGGAAGCTTCCGATTCGGGTACTCGTAACTCTGAAGAACGCGGCAGAAGTCGGCCTTCACGCGATAAAAGCGATAGAAACGATAAAGGCAGTGACAGAGGCAGTGGTAGAGGCGGCGACAGAGACAAAAGAAAAGGTAGAGGCAGAGATCAAGAAGACGATCGCGCCAGAACTCCGGTCAATCCTGCTTTGATGCGGGGACCAAAACCTACTCAGCCGAAGCCGCCTGTGGTGCAGCCAGAGTCAGAAGTAGAGGAGAATGCTACCGCTGAGGCAGAGGCAGAAGTTGCAACTGAAAGTTAAGACTTGATTGATGGAGTTGGGCCAAGCTAGACCCACTCTCAAGGGTTAGTTGCCAACCAGCAGGGCTGCCATGTTTGAGAAACTCAGGAGGGTTTGAATGAGTAAACCGTTAAACGCTGCTCTCTCGGAAGAGATTGCTCAGCGACTTAGTCACAAAGCCAAAACCTCCTTCGACAATGCTTACGAAGCAGCCTTGCTGATTCCAGGAGTTGCCTATGTGCAAGGATTTCTGGTGCTGCCAGGCATACCCTACAAGCCAATGGAGCACTGCTGGCTGGAAGTTGAAGATGCTATTGTTGATCCCGCGTTGCCCCACCTAAACCGCGCTCCCGAAGAGATTTGGTATTTCCCAGCTCAGCGCTTGAGCGTCAAGAAATTGAAAGCTGCGATCGAAGAAGCCAAAGAAGATTATCCAGAGGACGATCCGCTGCCTGTGTATGGACCTGCCCCCTATGAGTATTACGGGGATGCGATGTTAGGGGGCAAAGACTATCTGGAGGCGTTTCAGGCAGCAGAGGCAAAGTGTCGAGAACTCAACCAATCAGAACTAGATCGCAATTAGCGTGCAATTAGCGTGCAATTAGCGATCGCCTCACCTTAGCCAAACGTGGAGCCATTCCATCCCCACATCGAGCCTCTAGCGTCAGAAAACTCAATGTAGGTGCGATTGGCAGGAATCCCCAAAGCTTGCTCAATTTGTTGCGAGAAATCCTGGCTCATCGCTTTGGTTTGGGTTGGTCCCATTGTGCCTACGCTTTTAATCTCCACGTAGCATGTAGGATCAGACGTACCTCCGAAAGTCATGGCGACTTCTGGCTCAAAAGCCGTCATCACGTAAGATTCAGGCTTACCGGTATGTTTTGCTAGCCCAGCCGACAACTGCTTGAGTAAGCTGTCTACTTGGGACTTGTTTGGAGCAGAAATAGAAGTTTGAACCTTGATTAAAGGCATAGTAACAATATGAAAATTCTAAACTTCACGATCTGATGAGCTGCTTGTTTAGGCTAAGCCCAAGACTCAGCCCTCACAACCTCTTAGCAATCAAAGTGTTAGCCACCGTATTGCCAGCCTGTGCTCTCTAGCAAGAGAGGCTCGCCCTCACGATGAGTGCCTGCTGCAATCACTTCACCTACATAAACCGTGTGATCGCCTTGCTCGACCGCACCAACTACGCGGCATTCCACATATCCCAAAGCTTCGGAAATGATTGGGCAACCCGTTTCTCCGAGGTAAAACTCGACATCATCGAACTTGTTACCGACTCGACGCTGCGGTTGAAAAAACTTTTGCGCCAGGTCTTTCTGTCCTGCTTCCAAAAAGCTTAGGACAAAGACACCGCTGCTCTTGATCATGGCGTGAGAGCGGGAGTCCTGTTTGACACAGTTGACGACGAGAGGGGGCTTAAAGGAAGCCTGCATAACCCAACTGGCAGTAAAGCCATTTACTTCTTCCCCTTCTTTGACTCCACAAATGTAGAGCCCGTGGGGAATTTTACGCAGGATTGTCTTTTTCGCTTGTTCGTCTAGCAAGGGTCTATACCTGATTGGCACTACATCGCTCAGTGTATTACAGACTCACGAGAGGAAAACCACAGCTCAGTTCTAATCTGACTAGAATCCTACTGGCGGAAGAGATGATCGTGCTCTGGATGGTAGAGCCGCGATCGCGCCTGAGTTGCTGTTAGAGCAGGACTAATCACATAGAGCGTAGTCCGGATCAAGTTCTCCTGTTGCGTCACCGTAGCCATTTCACTCAGCGGCACCACCCGAATTTTTTCATCAGGCCAACCGATGCGGAAACAAATTGCCACCGGGGTATCTGCGGCATAATGCTCCATCAACTTCGCCTGAGATGCTTCCACATGACGAGCGCTGAGGTAGAGACAAAGACTCGCCTTGTGTGCCGCCAAACCCGCTAACTCCTCCGCCTCCGGCACCTCGGTACGACCACTAATCCGAGTCAAGATAATTGTCTGTACCAACCCTGGCACCGTTAGCTCCACTTGCAGCTTCGCCGCCGCCGCCTGAAACGCACTAATTCCAGGAATCACCTCAAAAGGCACTTCCGCCTCCGCCAAAGCCTGCATCTGCTCATGCACTGCTCCATACAAACTTGGGTCCCCTGAATGCAACCGCACCACCGACTTTTGCGATTGCACCCGCTCCACCATCAGCGGCAAAATTTCTTCCAGCGTCTTATTAGCTGTGCGAATCAACTCTGCATCAGCTCTCACACCCTGCAAAATTTGTCGAGGTACCAAAGAATCCGCAAACAAAATCACATCCGCTTGCGCCAACAACCTTTGCGCCTTAATCGTCAGCAACTCCGGATCACCCGGACCCGCCCCGACAATGTAAACGGCAGGCACTAGACCAGATTTATCCTGGGTTTCAGGGAGTTGGCTGACAACAGAATTAATATCAAACGTAGTCATAAATCTTGATTCAGTCTTTAGTTGTAGAGGAGTCAGTCTAGAGCCTCCCCGTACGTGAAGTTACCTCTGGAGGGGGTCTGAGGGACGACTGCGTCCCTCAGCGGGGGTTTGGGGACAGGTGCCCTCAAGCTCTTGGTTCTAAAAGCGTAACCGTAAAGACTTGATAAAGCGATCGCTCCAGAATTCAAACTATCCGGATTGGCTACTGTGCCGTTGGATTATGGAATGGTAGATGCACCCTGATTTAACCCTGGAAGCCATTCAGCTTCTGGGGTTTTTCTTATTTAAATTTCCAAGTTTAAGGAAGATGATCCGATTCTTGACGCAACTTCGGCTCTGTTTCCTGAGCAGCCACCACATCCGGTAAAGGGCGACGAAGTCGGTAGAGCCAAAATAAACCAGCAAGACCGATGCTGATTTCCACCAAACTAATAATTTGAGCAATTCGAAGCGGGCCAATCATTAAGCTGTCTGTGCGCAGCCCTTCAATCCAGAACCGACCCAAGCTGTAACTGACCAAATAAACTAAAAACAGTGTCCCCACCTTCAACGCAGGTTTCCCTCGTAGCCCCCGAAAAAACAAGGTGATGAGAATCCCAAACACCATAAAGTTCCACAGAGACTCATAGAAAAAAGTGGGATGAAAATAAGCCACATTCTCATACCCTATAGGACGCTGTTCGGGAGGGATAAATAACTTCCAGGGCAAATTCGTAGGCCGCCCAAACGCCTCTGAATTAAAGAAATTGCCCCACCGCCCGATCGCCTGTCCCAAAATCAAAGATGGTGCGACTAAATCTGCTAATTGCCAAAACGAAACTCGTTTGATCTTGGCGAAAATTAGGCTGGCAACCAAACCGCCCAGAATAGCGCCATGAATCGCAATGCCTCCTTTCCAAATGGCAATGATATCTTCTGGTCGTTGAGCATATTCTTGCCACTGAAACAGTACGTAATACAGCCGAGCAGAGGGGATGGCAGCGACAACTAACCAAATAATTAGGTCGCCAATCAAATCGGGATCAACTCGGCGACGCGTCGCCAAAGCTTGGGACAAGCTGACCCCAATCAGCACAGCCGAGGCAATTAAGAGGCCATACCAACGAATAGTGAGAGGTCCCAACTCAACTAATATGGGGCCTGGAGACTTGAACTCAAAGGCCATAAGCCCATAGCAGCCACTCCAGAGATGGGACAAAATCGGCAGATCCAACGGCATGAGACTTTAGGATTCAGCTACAAACTTGATTTTATCTGCCTGAGTGCAGAATCCAAGTTGGACTGCAACTTCTCTAGCCTGGAATTCTGACTGCAAGAAGCCTGAATTAAAAGCGCTGTCCAAGGTTGCACGGGCCAATTGAGCTAGAATAAAAATCCCTAGACCAGCTAATTCACCTACATGGCAGCGGAAGAATGTAGTTGCGTGAGTTAGCACCGAGAGGCCAAAGTTCTACAATAAAAAGTTTGTCAGAATCGCAACTGCAATTGTTGACAACGCTAGTCGCTCCTGAAATTGAGAAAACGCATGGATAGAATTTACTCCGCTCAACCTGTGGCACAGGCTATCACTGTTGGTCAATCAGGAACTGCGACTCCGATGCCATCTGTAGTAGTTTCACCCCCCCTGCTAGGTGCTTCCGTGGCGGAGCTAACGGAGTGGGTGAAACAACAGCAACAGCCTGCTTATCGAGGGCAGCAGTTACACCAATGGATTTACCAAAAAGGCGTGCGATCGCTGGACGAGATTTCAGTCTTCTCCAAGCAATGGCGTTCCACGGTCGCTGATGTGCCTATAGGGCGCTCGACGTTGCATTACCGAGCCGCCGCCCCTGATGGCACCGTCAAGTTTCTACTGCGGCTGGCTGATGGTCAAATTATTGAAACCGTAGGCATCCCCACGGAAAAGCGTCTGACTGTTTGTGTGTCTTCTCAGGTCGGCTGTCCGATGGGTTGCGACTTCTGCGCTACAGGTAAAGGTGGTTTCCTCCGTAATCTGGAGCGACACGAAATTGTCGATCAAGTTTTGACAGTTCAAGAAGACTTTCAACAACGAGTCAGCAACATCGTGTTCATGGGCATGGGCGAACCTTTGCTCAATGTAGACAATGTGCTGGGTGCGGTGCGATCGCTGAACGAGGATGTGGGCATTGGTAAACGAGCCATGACCATCTCAACCGTAGGCATTCCGGGTCGCATTCGGCGTTTAGCAGCACACCAGCTACAAACCACTTTGGCCGTGAGCTTGCATGCCTCTAATCAAGCAGTCAGAGAGCAGCTAATTCCAAGTGCGAGACAGTATCCTCTGCAAGACTTGCTGGCTGAGTGCCGTGAGTATGTGCAGCTAACTGGGCGACGGGTCACGTTTGAATACATCTTGTTGGGTGGGTTAAATGACTGCCCAGAACATGCGGTGGAACTGGCGGAACATCTACGAGGTTTTCAAAGCCACGTCAACTTAATTCCTTATAACCCGATTAGTGAAGTAGATTATCAACGCCCTAGCCCACAGCGGATTCAGGCTTTCCTCAATGGCTTAAAACAGCATCATATTGCTGCGAGTGTGCGGCGATCGCGGGGTTTGGAAGCAGATGCCGCTTGCGGTCAATTGCGGGCAAAAAAAGTAGGAGCGATCGCTTAAGGTCACTCCTACCGTGCTGCTGCGATTGCGGTGCGGCAATCGCAAGTGCAAATCTAATGACGGGCGTAGATGCCAGGAGCATACGCTTCGATTACTTTGCCTGTGATTGTGCAAGTAATCATTAAATAATCACAAGTTTGGCATTGGGTTCGAGTCAAATGATCATCTGAAAGATGATGACGTTCGGCATGACTACCACAATTAGGGCAACGAACAACTTGTAAGGTTTCTAGAACACGCATTTTAATACTCTCGCAGCTAGCTCAACAATTAGGAGGGATTAAGGGCAAGGTTCACGAATTAAATTCGTAATTCTAAGATTTTCGAAACAAAATGTATCGAAGCTTACTAAATTAATCTGAGATTAAAAGTGCAGAAGTCATCGTCTCCTGACTCTTCTATTATGTTGGCATTTATGCAGATCGGCAATCAAGCTTTAGTTAGATTTTAGATTTCAGAGCTTGGGGATCGCCTACAGAGAGAGCGATCCCCGCAATACTGCTATTAGCTAAAAGCGCTGTTGATTTGGGACTGCTCGATACTAACTTCTTCGATGATTACAGAGTTCTCTAAACAATTCTGCGAATTTTTTATGAGATTTTACTTATGTTTATGAACTTTCTTAATGAGTTTACTGAGCGTTGGATAATATTTTATTGGAGAATAATAGAAGCAATTGTTACTAAAACTACAAAATGTTTCCTAGTTAAACTCCTCCACGTTCCGTCATAATTCAAGCAGCATAATGCATTGAGCTTTTATAAGTCTTTTGGTGTCGTCTACGCAGAGCAAAGCTGTTCCTCAATCTTGCTGCCAAGGGCAGTAAAACTACAAACTGCATTGCCAGGAAGATCCAAGCATTTTGTCATGATTTCTTGCTATAGAAAATGAACACAAGTTTTCTGGGTCAGCACAAATGTTTAACCTCTAAATCGCAAGATTTGAAGGCAAACTCAAAAGAATATATTGATCCTGACTTTATCTAACCCTTCAAAGCGATCGCGTCAAATAAAGCTATTACCAATCATTAAAACTAAATTAAGAAAATGGTTCTTCCTTAAGAAGGATTTAGGCAACGATCAGCAATTTGGCTACGTAGTGACAACTTAAGCAGAGCTAGACCTTACTCTAGTTCGGTCAGGTTTATTTAACCCGTCTTGCTAGAAAACTAGGGCTGCGGATGAAAGTAGTCGTAGATTTTCTGAGCTATCTGAGGGCCAATCCCAGAAACATTTGTGAGTTGTTCCGGGGTCGCTTCCCGAATGTAGTCAACTGAGCGAAAAGCAGCTAACAGTTCTTTTTGGCGATGATGCCCTAGCCCAGGAATATCTTCTAAGCAAGAGCGGCGCATGCGATCGCTGCGTTGCTGGCGATGGAAACTAACGGCGAAGCGGTGAGCCTCATCCCGAAGACGACGCAACAGTTGGACTCCGGGTTGTTCTGCTTCTGTGGTTAAAGGCAAAGACTCCCCTGGCAAAAAGATTTCTTCTCGCTTTTTCGCTAAACTGACCACGCGCAACTCTTCTAATAAATTCAGCTCCCGCAGTACGCTAACTACAGCCGAGAGTTGGCCTTTGCCGCCATCAATCATGACTAAATCGGGCCAATCTGAATTGCCTACCCTTGGCAACTGCGGATCAGTGGCATATTTACGAAACCGCCGCCGAATCACTTCTGCCATGCTGGCAAAGTCATCCGAGTGCCCTGTGGTCACAGTAGGATTCTTGATTTTGTAGTGCCGATAGTGCTGTTTGGCAGGTATACCGTCTACAAACACGACCTGAGAAGCGACAGCGTCGGAACCTTGAATATGCGAAATGTCATAACCTTCAATCCGTCGCGGCATGTCAGGCAGATCTAACACTTCGGCTAGATCTAACATCGCTTGAGCATTGCGATCGGCAAAGCGCTGAGTTCGGGCTAACTCGTACTCCGCGTTGCGCTCTACCATTTCAACTAGCTCAGCTTTGGTTTGGCGCTGCGGCGCGACAATTGTAACTTTGCGTCCTTTGCGATCGCTTAGGAACTCGGCGAGCATGTCGCTTTCTGGTAGTTCGTGCTGCACCAGAATTTCTGCGGGAATCTCGACTGCATCTACCGTTTGGTAATGCTCCTCCAATACTCGCTCTAGAATCGCACCTGGTTCTCCCGATTGAGCATCGGCGACAAAGCCTAATCGTCCTACTAATCTACCAGCGCGAATTTGAAACAGTTGAATGCAAGCATGCTGCTCATCTGCGGCCAACGCGATCGCATCGCGAGAAATGGTGTCATCGGGGAGCGCTACTTTTTGCTCTGCACCTAAAGACTTCAAGCCATTAATCTGGTCACGGAGGCGAGCCGCCTGCTCGAAGTTCAAAGCCTCGGCAGCTTGATCCATTTGCACCATTAAGGTGTCAACCAGTTCCCCGGTACGCCCTTGAAAGACCATCGCGACTTTCTGTACAATTTTGCGATAATCTTCGCCCGAAATCATTTGCTGACAAACGCCTGGGCAACGACCAATATCGAAATTAAGGCAGGGACGATCCTTAAACAGAGGTTGGGGACGCTGCCGCAAGGGAAAGATCCGCTTCACAATATGCAGGGTGCTGCGGAGCAAATGAGTATCGACGTAGGGACCGTAAAACCGATCTCTTTCATTACCCAACCGTCGCTTGCGAGTAATAAAGATGCGGGGGTAATCCTCTGACCAGGTAATGCAGAGATAAGGATATTTTTTGTCATCTTTAAGCAGCACATTGAAATGTGGTTGATGCTGCTTAATTAAGTTCGCTTCTAGCGCTAAGGCTTCAGCTTCTGTGTCTGTGACAATAAACTCAATTTCTGCAACCTGTCGCACCATCAACGCGATGCGAGGGCTGAGTGACTGTAAATCACGGAAATAAGAGCGCACCCGCGATCGCAGCTTTTTCGACTTACCAATATAGAGAATGCGATCGCTCACATCCCGCATGTAGTAAACCCCAGGCTCTGCTGGAATCTCTTTCAATCGAGTTTCGAGGCGCTCAGGCTCTTTCAGCAGTGGCAAAACTTGAGAGGATAGGGTCACAGGCCAAATTAGAAAAATAAACGAACTGAAAACTATAGAATCTTGAGCTTCAACCCATAGGGTGTCCGAGAAGTGTGGCCCTATACCTTTATTTTAGAACAGCTAGAAATCTTAAGCGAATTAACGGATTCTCTCTTCTCTCCGTAATTGCTATGGTTGTAAATGTATGTATTAAGACTATTAATTAAGTAGTAAAAGTATGGAAATCGAAGAGTTTGAGTCACAAACTCGCAATGCTATTGATAAAATTCTAAATCAATTGCAAACGGCAACCCTGCTAATTGCAGAGTTGGAATCTCAAATTTCTGAAGCAGGTGCCTCAGTACAAACCTTGAGCCAGCTTGTTGAAACCTTTGTTATAGAACAAAGAGCCAAATAAATCTGGATTTAGCAGAGGAATTTCTATAGGACCGAGTAGGGCAGTTCCTCTCGGATTGCTTGTTTGAGTAGGTTCAGGTTCACTGGTTTGACTAAGTAACGACGAGCCCCTAAACTCAATGCTCGCCGCTGGTCAGACTGAAAAGCAAACGCTGAAACGACAATTACAGGGACTTGGAACTCTTCCCCACGTTGTTGCAGTTGCTCTAAAAGAGTGTATCCATCGATATCTGGTAATTTCAGATCTAAAAGCACAATATGAGGCTGAAATTGAGCGATCGCCGCGAAAAATCCAGCACCTGCGGCCAAAGTTAGTACGGTATAACCGCAGTAATTGAGATAGTCACTCAGCAGTTGCCGATTGGAGTCATTATCCTCAATCAGCAAGATTCGGGCACTGCATTGTCCTAACTCATCTGCATCCTGGCTCATCCTTATAATTCCTTTTGCACAAAGCTACCCAATCTGGAGACCAAATTTTAGTTAGAGACTCTATCAGCTTCTAAGTTAAATTGGTTACATCCAATTTCGCAGCCTATAGTATCTGTCCTGACCCATTAACGCAAGGCTCGACTAACAGCAGCGTTGAACTGATTGCGGCAAGGTTTAACAAGATTAAAGTATTTAAGTGACGTGAGACTTAGTAGCGATAAAAATTATCTGAACATTAAGCGGATATAAACGAAAATTTTCTAGACTCACACCACAACATCAAAACCAGGGAGCGATCGCTCCCTGGTTTTGATTGAATTTGAATTAATAATTAGTTTGAGGCTTGTTTGGTTAGCTTGCGCTTAGCGGCAAACAAGCCACCCAGACTAAATAAGCCCAGTGCTAGTGAAGGCTCAGGAACTGACTCAGGGGTGGACTTTGGTGGTAATTCACCTTGCAACGAGACTTCGTAATTGCCAGTGTGAGAATTTGTACCATCTTTGGAGACGAGCCCAGAGTTAGTCGCCTGATAGCTACGTAAGTACTGGCTCGCTTGTCCGTTGTAGCTAACTTTGACTAGTTCACTGGCCTGAATGGTGCCCGGTAATCCTAATAGCGGGGCAGCATTGAAATGTCCAGCTAAGCCAATCTTAATCAACCCAGTTTGATCGTCTTGATTGACATAAGAGATGTTGGGGTCACTAAATCTTTGCAGCCCACCTGCTAGCAAAAAGGTGCTAAATAGGTTTTGGTTAGGTGCCATCCCGTACTGAGTTAGGGTGGTGTTAAACCAAGTGGTTGCTAAATTGGATGAATTGTAGAGCGAGGCGATCGCCGCAGATTTTTGGATAGCAGGTGTATTAGAACTGAGGGCTGTCTGGAGAGTAGTAACGTTGCTAGCTCCTAGCCAATCTAGAGCGGTTAAGCTGCTGAGGCTGATGTTTTTACCGTTGAGCTGACCATCCAAAGTTTTAACTTCGTTGTAACCCAAAAAATTGTTGAAAGCGGTTAGCTTTTGGGCCAAGGTTGCTCCGGCGCTGGAATAGAGAGAACCTGCTTCACTATTAGAAAATAGTTCGACATTGCCGCCTGGAGCGCTGCTATCACCATCTAATGCTGCCTGTACATTATTGGTTCCGTCTACTACGGTTTGACCGCCAATGACTGTGTAAGTCAGAAAAGATGCATTACCTCCAACTGTTGCATTGATGATAGATGCTGCAAATGCAGGAGCGTTAGCGATCGCACTGACAGTTGCGAACACGGAGGCTCCAACGATTAGGCGTTTAATATTCTTCACCATGTTGTGTGTCTCCACAAGATTTCTAGATAACGTTCGAGCCCTGGAACACCCACTACAGGGGAGGTAGATTTGTGCGATCCAGAGTTAACAAGATCGATAAAACTCTGAGGGGCAATCTACTACTTCGTAGTTTTACTTGAGTATTTTTTGGTATTGAATCAACGCCTAGTCTAGAAAGTTTAAGTACTCAAATAGGTAAAGTTCGCTGAGATTTTGCCTAAGCTTGGATAAAGAATTGCTTGCTCTTTTGATAGCTATCGATCGCTCATCCCCGTAGAAACACAGGTAGCCAGTAGTTTCCCGGAAGCACAGCGTCAGATTAAGGCCATTGCATCCTTGCAAGTACTCAATAATACGCATCCATTAAACGTTCGGCTGCCTGGAATGAGTAATATCAATTCCTGGAAATCAGGCTACAAGTAATTGCTGTAGGGGCGAACGGCCCTTCGCCCTTACGAATATCTGTAAATAGAATTTGGAGAATTGGTATTAGTAGGTAACAACAAACTGATTAACGTTGAGGATTGGCGTGTTAGTTAAGGTGGCGATCGCGACGGCTGAGCCAGCACCTGTGCCATCAGCATCGAAGCTGAGAACCCCAGTGCTGGTGTTGTAGAGGAAATTAGCGCTGGTGCCAAGTGACGTAGGCGCAGCACTACTTACCAAGACTCCTGTGGAAGCGGCAGTAGTACTAAGAGGAATTCCTGCTCGCAAACCACCCCCAAATCCTGCTTCCGAGATATGGAACGTGTCATCAGATGCAAAGTCAGTAATGGTGTCTCTGCCGTGGTTTGGGGCTTTGTAGAGGAAAATATCAGCTCCACCTCCACCCGTGAGTCGATCGCTACCTGCTTCGCCTGCAATTACGTTGGCTGCCGTACCTCCGACAATCACATCGTTGTTGGCTGTGCCTGTATAGATGGGTAAATAGGCGTAGCGGCTAAACAGACCTGTTTGTTCGCTTGTGGTGTAGAACTCTGTATTACTCTCGCCAAAGGCGATCGCTTCTCCTTGGGTTTCGTTAGGCAAAGGGATTTCCATATTCGGCTGCCGCCCAAACAAGCTACTCCATGATTCGCCAGGAGTGCGCTGCCACAGGAAAGCGGTGTTGTATGTACGCAGGATAAAGGCAGTGCGATCGCTACTCAAAGCTGCACTTGTGACTAGGCGATCGCTTAAGGTTGTTCGCTGAGAAACGTCAAATGTGCCAACTAGGGTGAGAGTAGAGCTGTTTGGATTTAAACTGCGACTAAAAATCTTGCTTTGCCCAGTGGTAGGGAATAAATCCTTGGTGATAATTAACAGTTCTTGTCTGTCTGAGTCAAAAATCATAGCCTCGCTATCGAAAGATCCAGCGGGATACCTGATCGGCAGCGTTGCCACCAAGTTCACAGATTGAGCACTCGAACTCGGTTCATTCACAACATAAATTTTTTGATTGGTGCGTGAGCCAGCGCTAAGGTTTTGGTTGTTGCCAATGTCCCCAATAAAGAGGTATCTGCCTCCACCAGGAGCAGGCCCAGCGGTAATCTCTTCCCAATCAGCGTTAGTTGCTCCAGTGAGGTTGACTTGGCCAATGGTTTTGCCCGAGTTGTTGATGGCATAAATTGCCGCAGCACCGCCAGAGTCATTATGGGTCCACCAAAAATTCCCTGATCCTCGCACTAGTCCCGAAGATTCACCAAGAGTAGGAAATTTCCCGGTTGTGTAACCGTAGTAGCCACTGGTCGGTGTAATGGATGACGGAGGGTTGATAGTAATTGCAACTGTGCCTGTCGCCTTGCCACCGTAGCCATCGTCAACAGTGTAGGTGAAGGTATCTACCCCATTGAAATTGGCGTTCGGTGTATACGTCAACGTGCCCTCGCTGTTTTTAGTGACGGTGCCATTTGTGGCTGAGCTAAACCCAGTCAGAGCCAATCGATCTTGGTTTTTATCACTATCGTTTCCTAGCACATTGATCGTGACGGCAGTGTTGGCATTGGTTACAACAGCATCACCATTGGCCAGAGGAGCCGTGTTGATACTGTCACGTCCTTCTAATCGGCCATAGCGGGAGAAGTGGTCAAACCCACTGATAAAAGTGCCCGCTGAAACCGCTCCAGCAACATCTGAGTTGTGAGCTAAGTAAAAACTTTCATTGAACAGAGAACTAGGATTGCGCTGTTCAAACCGCCCATAGCGTAGAAAATGCTCAAATCCGCTGCTCAAGACACCTTGGGCTACTGCCGCAGCAACATCCGTATAAGTCGCTAAATAGAAGTTGTTGTCAAACAAGGAACTAGGATTGCGTTGCTCAGACTGACCAAATTGCAAGAAGTGGTCTAAACCGCTGGGAAAGGCTCCCTGGGCTACTGCCGCAGCAACATCAGGGTAATTTTGCAAATAAAATTGGTTGTCAAACAGAGGGCTAGGATTGCGTTGCTCCCGTTGCCCGAACTGCCTGAAATGCTCTAAGCCACTGGCAAAAAATCCTTGAGCGACAGCGGCGGCGACATCTGTATAAGTGAATAGATAAAACCTTTCGTCGAATAACGTACCAATATCAATGCTCATAAACGTTAGCGAAATACTGGTAATGCAATATCGTGAATGCAAGTGCAGAGCTAACTTTTGAGTTTCTCTGCTTCATTGTTCAGTTTCTAGCTCGTTCACAACACCTTAGTCTAAGTATTACGTACGAGATGATTGGTGAAATTAGTATAGATTTTTACAGGATTTTATGAAGAAGCTATGAAGGTTGGGCCTTAAGTAAAAACCTTCAATCTTAGCTTTCAGTAAATCAACGTAAATAGTTGTGCAGAGTTAAAACCGGAAATCTTCAATGAGCTTCGAGAAATTGAGCAATTCTATCAACCGCAGTCTTCAAAATGGCTGGCTCATGGACTAAGGCGAATCTCACATATCCTTCACCCGACTTACCAAAACCAGCACCGGGAGACGCAGCAACTCCGGTTGCCTCAACCATTTGAGTGCAAAACTCCATTGAATTTTGGCTCCAGCGCTCGGGCAACTTGGCCCAGACATACATAGTTGCTGTAGGCATCGGTACTTGCCAGCCAATGCGGTTGAGAGCGGTTACAAAAGCATCGCGTCGTTGTTGAAAAGTTTCTACAGTGACTTGAATACTTTCTTGAGGGCCTGTGAGAGCAGCGATCGCCCCATTCAAAATCCCTCGATATTGGTTGAAGTCTACAGCTGCCTTGACTTGACGCAAAGCTCGAATCAGTTCAGCATTGCCGATCGCGTATCCAATCCGAAATCCACCCATGTTGTAGGACTTGGAAAGGGTAAAAAATTCAATAGATACGCTCTTGTCTGGGTCAGCTTGTAGGACGGAGGGCAAAGCTGTGCCATCAAACACGAGGTCAGCGTAAGGAAAATCGTGCACCAAAACTAAATTGTGCTGTTGGCAGAAGGCAACCGCTTCTTGGAAAAACGAGAGCGGGGCGATCGCGGCAGTGGGGTTATGAGGATAGCTCAACACCATCATGCGAGACTGCGCCAAAACTGGGCCTGGAATGTCTGCAAAAATCGGCAAGAAGTTGTTTTCAGCTAGCAGCGGCATGGGATAAATTTGCCCACTAGCTAAATAAACTCCCCCGGCGTGAGAGGGATAACCCGGATCTAACAGCAGCGCAAAGTCTCCGGGATTGAGTACTGCTAAAGGTAAATGAGCTGTGCCTTCTTGCGAACCGACTAAAGGTAAGACTTCGGTTTCTGGATCAACTGCAATGCCAAACTTCTTTTCGTACCAGGTGGCTGCGGCTTGGCGGAAGGCTTGTGTGCCATGAAACAACAAATAGCCGTGGGTGCTTTGGTCTGAAAGAGACACAGCGATCGCCTCAATCACATGCTCCGCTGCGGGTAAGTCGGAGGAGCCAAGCGACAAATCAATCAAGTCTCGGCCTGCGGCTCTGGCTCTAGCTTTTGCCTGATCCATATCAGCAAACACATTAGATTGAAGAGGGGCTAGACGCTTGGCAAATTGCATAATAACTTCGCTCTCAGCAATTGAGATCAATTCGGTTGGCTGGCCACCTAACGGATGATGGCTAAAGGCTCTAGGCGAGCGGCTGAGAGCTACTAATAACCCTACTTTGGCCTCTACTTTGGCCTACTTTGGCAAGTGAGTTTCGAGCAGATCAATCAGCTTTTGCTTGCCAATAGCTCCTTCAATTGAAGCCGCGACTTCCCCATCTTTAAGGAAGATTAGAGCGGGTACTCCCTGCACCTGGTACTTCGCCACGGTTTCAGGATTGGGGTCTATCTCCATTTTGACAACTTTGAGGCGATCGCCGTAGTGAGTCGCTGCCCAATCCATCAACGGAGCCGTGAGTCGGCAAGGACCACACCAAGGAGCCCAAAAGTAGATAACCACAAGCTTGCTCGTTGGCTCAAGAGCGGTTGCCGCAAACTCAGCGTCTGAAATCGTAATTACACTGCCAGTCATGACGTTTGAATTCTAATAATTACTTAATACTTTAAAACGATGCTGACTGGTTAAGAATCAACTCATAAATTCTTGGGAGCAAGTTAGAGTTCTTGCAGGCCTCTCTAAACCCTCTGCCTATCGCCGATGCGCTTTGAATCTCTCGCAGACCAAATTTTTCACAGCTTCTACCCTAGCTCCCCTTCCCTTTAAGGGAAGGGGCTGGGGGTTAAGTCTCATGAGAAGACACAGTAAAAGTGCTAAACACTGTTATAGACTGTCAAGCTGCTTTTTCAGGTCCTCCAATTCAGCATCAACGGCTGCATCTTTGGGTGCGCTCGCTGATGGGCTAGATGCAGGTAGCGTTTTCTGTTCAGGTGAAGCACCACCAATCAACTGAGCCTTCATAGCGGCCAGCTCATCATCTACATCGCTACCAGACTCTAATTGGGCAAATTGGCTTTCTAAGTTAGCGCCTGCCAACTCAGCAACTGCTTGAGAACGAGCCTCCATTTGCAATACCTTTTCTTCCATGCGCTCAAAAGCACCCATAGCACTACCAGTGCTCATATTGCCGACCACATTTTGCAGTTGCTCATTAGCTTTCGCAGCAGCAGCGCGGGCCTTGAGCATGTCTTTCTTAGTCTTCGCTTCCGAAATCTTGCTCTCTAAGCCGATTAAACTACGCTTCAAAGTATCAACCTGACCGTTTTGTTGGTCGAGTTGAGTTTTCAGACTCGTAGCGGTTTCATTGTAGGTTTTACGGCGTAGCAATGCTTCACGAGCTAAGTTCTCATCACCCTTTTGTAGCGCCAATTGAGCGCGTTGCTGCCAGTTATTAGATTCGGTTTGAGCTTGGTTCTGTTGTTGTTGAGTTCGCTTTTGGCTGGCGATCGCACTGGCAACGGCTTGACGCAACTGCACCAAGTCCTCTTGCATGTCCAGAATAGACTGTTCCAGAATCTTCTCTGGATCTTCAGCCTTGCTGACCATGTCGTTGACGTTGGATCTGACTACTCGGCTAATGCGGTCGAATAATCCCATGACTCTATCTTTCCTTTTGGGGTGTATGAGGTGAGCAACGCAGGCTGCTTACCTAAGCCTGCCTGGATTTCAAAGTTTTAGGGTGAATTAAATTGAGGCTATGTCAATAGTCTTAACATATACTAGCTAAATCCTTCCTCCAGCCAGCGCTAGAACGCTTCCTAGTGTTGGTGTGAATGATGGGGGCTACACCAGCAAAGGAATTCATTTGAAAAAGTAAAATCTATCTGCTTCTACTTTTCGAGCGATCGCAATTTGTACTTGAGTAAGTACGTGACAGCCCCATTTTGGCATAAACTCTAGCAGCTCGGAAAAGGGACACGCGGTTCTCAAACATTAGTTACAAGCGTTCATTAAAGCTAGCGAGCTAGAGGGCTGCCGTGATGATGGACCAGATACCATTTCTGGGCCATGCACTCAAAAATATTAGTCGCCATAGATTGAGCCTGGACTCTCTGGTTACCGACTACCTGAAATAGCTTTTCGAGCACTACGACATAGGCGATCGCGCTATTTACCTCAGTAGTAATGATCTCTATCTCAATTTCAAGATAGCTAGTGTTCTTGAAGATTTTCTCCCAAGAGCTACCAATCGCATCCCATCCTCGTAGAGCTAGCCGTCCCGGGTGAATGCAGAGGCTACCTGTCCCTTTGGACCACACTGCCTGCATCGCCTCCATATCTTTTCTTTCAAAAGCTCGGTAGAAGGCTTGATTAGCTGCTAGTACTGCTTGCTCGTCACTCATACAATACGTCACCCTTGTCGTTTTATAGCAATGTCATGAACTGATTACTTAACAACGAGATTAAAAAATTAGTTAAGTTGCAACGCAAACCAACAAACGAACTAGAAACTAAGATTAGAATCAAGCAAAGCTATCCATTTCTTAACCCAGCTTAGGCTTGTGACTGTTAAACGATTTCTTCGCCAAGCGACCCTAACTCGTCGCTCCCATTTAACTGTTTTTATCCTTTCAGACGAAGCGGCTGCTTTTCAAGCTTATCGGCTCTTGCAATCGCATGGAATTTCTCCCGAGCATTTAGCGATCGTTGGTAAGGGCTATAGCAGTCCTGAGCGGGTTGGGCTTCTAAAACCCATGCAGATTGCTACTCGTAAAGCGCAAGCTTTGGCAGTTTTTGCTGGAACAGTCGGCTCGGCAATTAGTTTTATTGGAGCTCTATTTATTCACTTTGGCTTAGGCTTTCCCCTTCATGCCAACCTAGTACTTATGATCGTAGCGGGCGGTGTTGTAAGTGGTTTTTGCGGGGCTGTAGCGGGAGCGCTGTTAGGGTTTCTAGGAGAAGGCAGTACCTCTGGAATTTACCGCCACTACCTAAGCCAAGGACGCTATCTCTTAATGATGGAAGGTCCCGAAAAGCTAGTACGTCGGGGGCAAGAAGTATTAAGTTATTACTCTACTTCCAAGCCCTAATCAATGGCTAGATCTAGGACGCTGGCCACAACTTGACTACTCAAGCCCTGAAGCTAGATGAATAGGAAACTTTTGGTCTGTAAGAAGTTGTTTAACTGCACTCAAAATAAATTCTAGTCCCGCATCCTTAGCAATAAAGAAATCTGCTTCTGGGCAAAGTTGCTTGCCTAATGCCAAATTATTTTTGCTAATAAATGCAGTAGCAAGAACCAGAATCGGTGGCTGACTTAAGTTTTGCTTGAGCTGCTGAATAATACTGCAACCATCAATATTTTTTTGGTATTGAGTTGGTGGAATGGAAAAATCCACAATAATCAGGTCATATTGAGAAGCTTTAGGAATTAACTCACTGAAAGAGTGAAAAACAGAGACTTCAAAAGTACCTCTAAAGAAGCGCTGAATTAAAAAACACCAGTGCTCATCGTCATCTAGTATGGCAATTTTGTTCATTTATAATATTTTTTGAGAAAACTAATTAGGCTTTTTCTATAGCATCATCCTCTAGGCGAAGCAGTGTCAATAATCTGTAGTTTTTGTTTAGGATTTGGTTCTAGTTAAGATGCGTCTGTTGCTTTTGCTTGGTAGTTGCCTGACTTACCACCAGTCTTACTGAGCAAGCGAATTGACTCAATTTGCATTGATTTTTCTAGAGCTTTAGCCATGTCATAGAGGGTTAAAGCTGTGATTGAGACGGCTGTCAAAGCTTCCATCTCTACGCCTGTTTCGGCTTTGGTTTTCACTTCTGCCCGAATTTGATAGCCCGGTAAATGATGGTCTGGAGTGAGCCAAACTTCTACTTTATGCAGCGGTAAAGGGTGACAAAGAGGAATCAATTGTGCGGTTTGCTTGGCGGCCATGATTCCAGCCAACCTAGCTGTGCTAACCACATCCCCTTTAGGTGCATTACCCGCTTGGATCGCTGCCAGCGTCTCTGGGCGCATGCGGACTTGGCCCACCGCGATCGCTTGACGGATGGTTGACTCCTTAGCAGAAACATCTACCATCTGGGCTTGCCCTGCTGAGTCTAAATGGCTCAATGGCTGGCTAGTAGCTGAATTCGGGCTTTCAGGAAAAATTTGTTGTGTCATTTGATTTAGGTGTGCTAATATGAATTCTTGTCGGGGGCTTGTAGCTCAGTGGACTAGAGCACGTGGCTACGGACCACGGTGTCGGGGGTTCGAATCCCTCCTAGCCCGTCAAAAAGGGTAGGCTTAGTGCCTGCCCTTTAACTTTTTTGAGGCGTTTGATTAACTGCATACAGATCGCGACCTCGCCCGGAAGCGAACTTGAGTGAGTAAGCTAGGTCTTTGCTAGATTGAGTGATAAAAACTAGCAGCCCTACAAACGAGAGAATAGCGCAGAAGCCAAACAAGCTGCGGTACCCTACTTGCTCCGCTACAGAGCCAAAAATGGGACCAGCGATCGCGATACCTACATCAAAACCACTCACACATAGCGCTAAAATTTTAGCGCGCTCTTGCGGTTGGGAGCGATCGGCCATCAACGCCACCATCATAGGAATTAGCGTGCCTGCTCCAGCCCCTTCCAGCAAACCTGCAATCAAGAAAGCTTCAGCACTGCGGGCGGTCCACAACAGCAGCATTGCGAGTGAATAAAAGGTAAGGCTGAGGCTGATAAATAGTCCTCGCCCATAGCGATCGGAAGCTCGACCTGTCAGGAGACGAATGCCAAAGCTGGCGATCGCAGCGGCTGTGTAAAAGAATCCCGCGTTCAGGTCAACTTTAGCTTCAGCAATGTATAAGGGCACAAAGGTACTCAGAGTCCCAAATGCTAAGCCGATTAATAGCATTACCAGAGCAGGAATGCGAATTCGGGGACTGAGTAATAAACGCCAAAACTGATTGGATGGACCACTAGAGCTTGAATCTCCGTTCTCTAGGTGCCGATTGGGTTCACGAACTTGTACTGCGCTCACTAGCCCAATCAAACCCAACAAGGCAGATAAGAGAAATAAAGGAATATATCCTACCGCTGCTTGGAGTAACCCACCTATTGCAGGTCCAATCGCGACCCCAATTGGGTTAACCAAACTCATGTACCCAACTAACTCACCACGATTTTTCTCTGGTGAAAGATCAACGGTTAAGGCACTGTAGGCCGTACCAAAAGCGGCAATGCTGACACCGTGGAAAGCTCGAACTGCGATCAGCAATGGGATGGAATGAATAAACAAATAGCCCAAGGGAGCGATCGCCACAACTGTCATGCCAATCAGCAAAACGATCTTGCGACTGCGGTTATCGGCTAAATTTCCTAACCAAGCCCGCGACAATAGCAAGCCAATTGCAAAGGCCCCCATCACAATGCCAATTTGTTGGCTACTCCCACCAATTTCTTGTACGTAGAGGGGTAAGGTTGGCAGCAAAGAAGCCAAACTGCACCAAAATAGCAGTCCGGTGGCAAACAAAACTAATAAGTTGCGACGAGGCTCAGGCGCTAAATCTGTAAAAGCTTTCAAAATATAGTTCCTTCTACCAATCCTTCTATCAACCTGTAGTTGCCCACGCTGGACACATAGCAACAATTCTTCCCCTATGATGTGGAAGTTTGTTACATTCTGTCATCTACACTACAGATTGATTTCTGGAATTTCGCGATGGGCGATCGCTTGGAAGCAAGGCTAATTAGAGGCCCGATAAAAGAAAAAATCAGAGCTTTCGGCCCTGATTAATCCAGATGTATGGAGTTTTTAGAGAATGGCAAAGTTATGAAGCTTGGCGAGAAATGATCTTCTCGATAGTAGCCTGTGTCTGCTGGAGCAACTGTTCTCTGCTATCGGAAGCTTGAATCAGCGGTGGGATCAAGTTGCGAGCTTGTAACGTCATGTGAAGCTGGAGGTGAGCGACGTACTCGCTAAAGTCTTCGCGAGCGGAATAATTCAGTGACTGATGTGAATGCGACTCCAAAGTGTTCTCCTTACCCTTACTCTGCGCCGTCAATCGACCATCAAAGAAGTTATCATGCCGTTAAGCTGATCTTTGAGCTCTGCAATGAAGTGTAACGCTTTTCACAATTGTTTATTGAGTTGTGTTGACTGAATTGGAATCTTTGCCTGATCCACGCATCCTAACCATACCCCTACAGTTTGGACAACTTGACACTAGTTCCCAGCCAGCAGCCTATTTGGAAATGGGGAGTGGTCCCACACTGGTGCTGTTACATGGGTTTCTAGGCACTGGAGCTTGTTGGCTACCTCTGATGCAGAAACTGCGATCGCACTATCGCTGCATCAGTTTAGACTTGCTTGGCTTTGGCAATTCGGGTAAGCCTGCTATTCGCTACGACATTGCGACAGAAGTAGCTTTTGTACGCCAGGTGGTAGAAGCCCTGAATTTAGGTTCCTGTTATTTCATAGGCCATTCGTTCGGTGGTTGGGTCGCGGCAGCTTATGCCTTGCAGTATCCCGATGCGGTGAATGGTCTCGTCTTAGCAGCAGCAGCCGGAATTCGAGACGATAGTTTTTGTGGCCGCTATGACCATTTGCGCCCGTTATTATGGCCTGTCCCAGTGGTTGATTGGGGCCTACATTTGGTTAAACCGTTAGCGGGATTATTGGGTCAGCGGGCGGCGATCGCCCAACTTAGCTGGTTTCGTCAGGAATTGAAAGCTCAACCTGCGGCTCGTTCCTTTCTACTAGACCGACTGCGACCGGAAGATGCGATTGACACAGTAGAGCAGCAAATCCATCAGTTGCGACTGCCGACGCTAGTAATCACAGGCGATCGCGACGAAACCATTCCCTTGTGGCATAGCCAAACTTATGCCAAACAAATTCCAGGCGCTAAGTTAGCAATTATTCCTGAAGCTGACCATGCTCTGCCCCAAAAATATGCAGATGAAATGGCAGAGTTGATTCTGCAATTTTTCGCCAACCAACCTGATGCCATTTCTTGCCGTTCATCAACTCACCCTAGTTCCAGTTAATTTTCGCCCATGTGGTTTTAGCATCTGCATGACAGCTTCGCTACTGTGCTTTGCAGTAACCATTTAGGTCACTCACAGATCTACTTTCCTCCTGAGCTGCTTTTAGCGCCGTTTGGGTAGCAGCTTGGGCCTTTGCTTGCATTGCTTTGGCTTGTGTACCACCTGTCCCTGTTGGTTGAGTTTGCCGGAGGCTGGCAACTGCGTTGGCAATCTCCCTCGACGATTGGGCTAAAGTTTGATAAATTCTGGCGAAGTTAGCTTGGAATGCTTGCAATTTTGTGTCTTGAACCTTAACCCCTTTAATCTCTTGGCTGAGTCCATCCAAGTTGGTAGCTAACTGATTCATTGCAGCCGGATCGTTACCATTTATCCCCGAACTAGCAAGTGCCTGTCCTTTATTAATAACGTCAATTAACTTGTTGCACTGAACGATCTTGCTCTCTCCACAACTAGTTGCCAAGAGGGCAATTGCAGTAGTGCTTAAAACCATAACTGCCAATCGAAAAAGACGGCGCATCAACACTCTCCTCACAAGCTGGTGAACAAAACATTGCATTCAAAACCGATTCAGTTGCAGGTATCTAGCTCAATCTCCGAAGGGATTTAAGCATTAGCTGATGAGCTAGTCTGTCAAACCTAAGCAATCAATAATCAGGCAATTGAAACTTACCTGAGATGGTGCACCGTAGTCTTAAGACAACCGTAGATTTTTGTCAGTGTCAAGTTACACCATGATTAAGCGATCGCAAATTACTCAAAAAAATAGGAGCATAACAGTTATGCCCCCTGAATAAATACAAGCTCTGGATGCAAAAGCTTTGGTAGTTCTTTTAGATAAGCTCTGAGATTTGTTAGAAAGCAAATGTTGTCCGAATAGTACCGATCACAATGTCGTTATTGGCACTATTATGATCAGGCGCAGTCAGCCAAATAACGCCTGGAGTAATAGAGATATTGTCGTTCACCTGGTACTGGTAGAAAGCTTCTATATGAAGTGAAGTGTCTCGATCTTCCCCAAACGAACCAATAATTCCAGCAGGTAAGCTTGCAGCTAGTGCTGTGGCAGCTGGAGTAGTTCTTATATCAGCACCCACCACTTTGGGCTCCATCCCGACGATGATGCCTGCCAGATTGCCTTCCTTTCCTAAGTCTGGGAAACCAAGCGTTACAGCCCAGTTAACGGTTTCAAAATCACCCCGCTCAAACAGCCCACCTCCAGAGCTGAGTGTGCGATTGAAAGTGTAACCTGCCCAACCACCCAGAACAAATTTGTCGCTTAGTTGCCAAGAAAGTTCAAGGCCGAGGGAGTTGCTAACGATTGGAATGAGTGTCGTTAAACCTTCTAGATTATCGTTGCCACCGAGAGACGATTCCTCAAGTAGACGGCTGATGAAAGCTTGAGGGTTAGCCAGATTACTGCCAGTCCCAGTTTCTCGCTTGTAGGCATGCACAAAGGTTAAACCTACATTCAAGCGATCGCTAGGCTTGAACAAAAGCTGCGCCAGCGCACCATAGGCCCCATCAAATAAACCGCTCTTTTCACTTGGTTCGGCAGCATCACTTGCTAAGTATCCCAAACTTAGCTCTAAGGCATTCCCAAACTCGTGTTTAATGCCTAAGCCTGCCCCTTCAACCAAGTAATAAATTGGGTGCCGAGTTCCAAACGCTGATAAGGCCCCTGTCGCCCCATCACCATCCAAAAAGTTCACAGTACTCGCGAAGTCATCAGCAGCACCGGAATTAGCTGCTAGCACCACTTCAGTGTTCTCACCAAGTGGAAAGCTATACAGAAGCGCATCCAAGCTGACGTCATTATCTGAGTCGCCTGCAAAGGCCAAATCTCCTTCTGGCGTTAATGTTGTGCTTGATAAAGCCTCAAGTCCTTCAGCTTGCAGGCGAGTTCTCAGCAAATCACGACCCGTAAAGCTAGTCTCTAAATTTAGTCGGGTGCGATGACCCAGGGCCGCGCTTCTGTCAACTTCTTCGCCCAATGCGTTATCACCCGCAGCAATACCTGCGATCGCGAAAACCGCCTCCCCTTCAAGCTTAGTCGTCGTCGAGAATTGGTTAGCTTCAATCTCAGCAGTTCTTGCTTCTAATGCATCGACTCGGCCTCGTAGAGTAGCGAGTTCAGCAGAAAACTCTTCTTGAAGGCGCCCTAGGGTGGCTAAATCTTCTTTCCCAACCAGGTCAGCTGTACCTGCTGTAATCAATTCATTCACTCGATCCAGGCAAGCATTCACGCCCGCTGCAAACTCATACCGAATCAGAGCCCGATTGCCCCGATAAGTACCATCAGGATAACCAGCGATACAGCCATAGCGCTCTACTAGAGACTGTAATGCTTGAAAAGCCCAATCAGTAGGTTGAACATCAGACAACTGAGATACAGAAGTCACCTGGTTCAAAGAGTTTCCAACCAATGCATCTACATCTACCTGCTCTTGAGCTAGTTGAGCGGGTAGCGTATTCCCTTTAATCTGGGTGCCTTCCAGAACTTCGTCAGCGATCGCGGAAGTTCCAGTTACTGCCAACAGCCCGAAAACAAACGGAGAAATCAATAAAGAACGACAGAAAGAGATTGCAGTCATTAATATTTCACTCCTCACACCTGATTGTGGTTTGTTAGCTCCCAAATCCATCTAGTAGATTGTTGCTAACTACTTCTGATTAACTAAAGTGAACCTTTTTTCACTCAGATACAATCCCCTACCTCGGCATAAAAGCTGCCTACCTCTACTAAATCAGGCTAGTGAGAATGATAATCAAAATAATGAAAAAATACTTTGTATCCAAAAAGCTAAAAGTTGAAGTAGCGTCTCTCCAAACAACCGTCTGTAGCTCAGGATTTTTTGAAAAATTTCTCGGTCCTTTAGCCCAAAATAGCGCCGTCGAGAGCTATGTTGTCTACCTGCAGAGGCTTCTAATGCCTCGAAAAACTTTTTCCCACCCCTTGACAATCCCGTGTGGACTTCGTTATATTGGCTAAGCGGTCGAGGGAGAAGGGGCGCGAAAGCGCACCGAATCAGTCGGCCCCCGCACCTAGAAAAGAGAATAGTTTGAAAGCCAAGATA
>NZ_JACJPK010000098.1:0-22968 GCF_014696035.1 Trichocoleus sp. FACHB-262
GTTATTCCAAGTCACAAGAGATGCTGGAAGCCTCTATTTGCTTATTGACCTACTATCTGAGACATTGGAAAGTACTGGTTCCTGTCTAAATCATTCGCTCTTTGTGCAACGCCGAGTGATTTAGGAAATATCAAAGCATCGCAGCTTGCAGTCACTCTAGCGGTATCTAGAAGTGTCGGAGCTGCAACTGGAGGGGGCGATCGCGGCTTTAAGTTTCTAGGGCGATTGAAAGCTTGAACGTTTGAGATTTGCTAGCTTGGTGCTACTTCATAGGGAATAACGATGGCACAACGATCAAGACGTTCATTTTTTTCTGCTCCTCAACTACTCATTAGTTGTGCCATCGTTGCTCCCTGTGGTTTCATTGCCTATGTCTTGCTTGTTGCTTCCGCTGTCCCCCGTCTGCTAAGTACCCATAGCGTTGTTCCAACTTATGCTGGATTCTACATTCAATATCCCAATCTGGTTGGAAAAGTATCTAACCTCCAGTGTGTAACTAATAGTCGAGACAGGACAGATGAAAATTATTCCCACCATTGCCGCTTCAATGTGAACTCATCAAATATCGAGCAGTTTATTAGGGAGAGCCAGTTACTCCCTCAGGATCGAGAGTGTGGCAACATGGATGTGCCGCACGTAGGAAGGTATGCTCCGGCATCGTGGGAACCGTCAGGCGTTCAGGAGGGAGGAGAATGTTACATCAACGACCAATATCGAGGAGTTACAGGAGCTTACGTTGATCAGGTGCTTCTGTTGTATTCTCCAACCAGCCGACTTGCTTACATGCAGGCAAATGATTGAGAAAGCTGGACGGGAAATACAAGTAGCGATCGCCACCCGCAAATCAGCGAGATTAACGGCCTTAAAGAGCTAGGTGAAAGAGTGAAAGTAGCGATCGCTCAGAATGTTATCAACTAGTCATATGGATACTCGGAGCGATTGCAAGCTTAAGTGTTGTGGTATTGGCTGCTTTAGTGCTATTGGTCACAAAGAGACTGCGTAAGGAGCTCTAATGGAAAAGCAATTACTTCGATTCCTTATTGTTTGTGCGATTGTTGTTCCTTATTGTTTCATTACTTATCTCTCACTCCTTAGATTCGCTGTTCCTCGTCTGCTGAATACCCGTAGTACCATCTCAACTTATCCGGGGTTCTACATCCAATATCCCAATTTGGTTGGGAAAGTATCCGGCCTTCAGTGTGTAACTAATGGTCAAAGGGATGCAGATTACGGTTATTCCTACTCTTGTCGCTTTAATGTGAACTTATCAAATATTGAGCAGTTTATTAGGGAGAAACAATTACTCGCTCAGGATTTTGAAGCTTGTCTCGACATAGATGTAGCAACGAACATGGGTAAGTATTCTCCAGCACCTTCGTGGAAACCGTCAGATCTTGAGGTGGGAGGAGAATGTTACGCTAGTGGGCAATTCGCCAATGATTCGATGTTGCTGTTGTATTCTCCAACAAGCCAACTTGCTTACATGCAGGAGAATGACTGAACAAGCTGGACGAACCATACAAATATCGATCGCCCTGCTGCGCCCTCAAAATTTAGTCTTGGCGGATAGCGACGCTGATTGTCCACTAGGACTAAATTGGACAAATTCCCTGGATGAGCCAAAGGGGGTGAAAGAGCGTGATAAGGCGTGATCAAAATGCTGCGATCGCCTGACATAACCCCGATTAGATAGCGCACCCAAGCCTGATCCTCGTGTGCCTCCTCGCTCAGCGCAGGCTTCAACATTGAGGGCAGTTTCCCTTTTGATTCATGTGCAAAATTGATAGGATTGCAAAAATTGCACATGAATCAAAGATGACCAAGCTGCAAGACCTGCACCAGGAACTCGCCACTCTCCAAGCTGAGCGCACGAGGATCAGCGGTGAAGGTGAGGTACTGCTTGATTGCTGGGTTGCAAAAAGTGGTGCTGGCGGCACTGCTAGAACTGGGAAACGTTACTGGCAACTCAGGAGCCGCAACCCTATCTTTGATGGCAAAAAGTCCAAGTACCTCAAAGCCTCTGAGGTGGCAGAGTACGAAGCTGCGATCGCCCGTGGTAAGCGTATCAAAGCCCTAGGCGAGGAAATCGAGAAATTGCAGCAGCGCATCAGTAAAGTCGAGGCATTGCTAGCAACGGTGTGAGCGATCGCCAATGACAACTGGTAAAGAAGAGTGTGCTGGCATACTGGCTTGACTAGCTGAACTGATTCAAACGTGTGAGGGAGGAGCCAGAAGCGAGAGAAACGCTTGTCGAGGCTCAAGCATTACTTCACAGTGCGATCGCGAACGCCTCTGAAGCTGAAGCCGCAGCAATCATCCGTATATTTCGAGAGTGCTTAGACCAAGAAAGCGATCGCTAAATCAAATAATTTCTTCAAGTTCTGAGCCGCTATGGCTGGGAAAAGTGGGAGAGATAACCTACAAAAAATCGTAATGGTTTCAAAAATCTTGATACTCGACTTAAACAGCCTGTACCCGTTGATTGAAAGGGTTAAAGCGACAATCGCCATAGCTATAGCTAAGCAGTGGAAGATTGTGGCAGTCGCTAGCCAAAGTATCAAACCCCGAGCTCTAGATCAGTACAAGTCTGAGTTGTGCTTTACCATACAATCCATTCCAGAGCTGGCAAGCATTTACTTTTGCCCCGATTCTACAGGTTGGCAATGGTTCTACCTTCATAAGGGACACCCACATCCTGACCCTAGCGTTTGCATTCAGATGCATCGTCAAAAGACTGCTAAAGAATTGAATTAATAGGCAAGTTTCGGAACCCCAACCCTGGGCTATTGATCATGGCAATTTGCCACTTGCTAGGAGGTGATGCAAAATAAGCTCTGTATATTGGCGATCGCAGCGATGATGAACAAGCTGCTAAAGCGTCCAGAATTGAATTTGAATGGGCAGAGTGCTGGCGAGGAGATTTAGCGGGTAGAGCTTTAGTAAGCTAAATCTTACTTCCCCAAACAAGGGAAACCCTCGATCACCCTACATCGAGCAACGGTCGGTTTTTCTCTTTTACCTTCTCTTACGTTCCCGCCGATCTTCACGCTCAAGCATCCAGAAGCCAATTGGAATGGAGCAGCAATTCTCATTTTGAAGCGTTTATACTACTGCCAATGGCTTAAACACAATTTTCACTCAAATCTTCAAACGGTAGAGTCATTGTTTCAGCGAGTTGTTTGGGCAAAGCAGGACGTTTGTATTACAAGAATTTTCATAATGAGAATTGCTGCCGGTTGGTCACTATTTGCTATATCGACTAAAGCTTAAACTTATTACCTTCTCAGAGATTGTCAGTATTTAATCACGGCTTAAGAGGTAACTGATAATGCTTTTCTTTACAATTGCTTGGACAGGTTTAATTCTAGTTTGCTTCTTAATAGGGATAGGGATTCTTAATAGTGTAAAAGCTGACTGTTTCGAGCGAATTGGCGATCGCTTTATCATTGCAGTGTGGCTAGGATTAGTTATCCTTTGCGTTTCACTTTTAGCTGTCTCGCTGATTCTCCCTTTATCTCCATTGGTAGGTGCGATGGTTAGTGTCTGTATAGCTGCGGTAGCTATTAGGTCACATCGCACACGTACTGAGATTGTAGCTTTTCGCTCAGTTGTGTCTCCTGGCTTAATTTTTGGATTTCTCATTCTAGAGCTTGGTATAGCTGCATTGATATCTCGGCCAATTACCTATGGTGACACTGGTGGATACCATTTTCAAGCCATCCAATGGTTATCTGAATTTGGAGTAGTCCCTGGTCTGGCTCTAATTCATGACCGATTCGGATTTATTTCATCTTGGTTTGCCCTAGCTGCACCATTTAATAGTGGAATTTTTGAAGCTCGATCCCTTACAGCCACAAACGGCTTTGCTTATCTAATAGCCACCTTACATTTTTTGATTTGCCTTAGCCGTGCTTTCACGAATCGAGCATATTTTGAAGACTATTTTGTAATTAATTTTTCTTTAATATCCATTTTTATTATTACCAGGTATCTGATGCCAATAATAGTATCGCCTTCACCTGATTTACCTGTGATGATAATTACTATAATTATCTCATGGGCAATTCTTGTTGCTTCTAAACCGCTCTCATCTCAAATTCATACTCCTATTTTAGAGGGTAAAATAATACCTGTAATTCTTTCTGCTGGAGCTTTGACTATAAAAATGAGCGCTCTGCCCCTACTATTGGTATCAAGTTTGTTTTACATTCTAGGGCGTCGATTTGTTGTTCGATTGATAGCCGCTAGCGCTATTATTGCTTTATTAGTATTGCCTTTATTTATATTTGGAGTCATTACATCAGGATGTCCTCTTTACCCATCATCCTTAATGTGCCTGCATTTGCCTTGGTCTCTCGGTTCAGAAAACGCCAAGGAAATGTCTAAAATTATTCGAGAATATGCCCAATGGTCTGGGGAAGTTCCGTCTAATCCAAATTCTCAACTATGGTTATGGCACTGGTTTAAACATGAAAAACAGGCAGTCTTGCTGCTCATTTGCTCAATTATCTCTGCTGTCAGTATTTTGCACATATCAAAACCATACCAAATTCGTAGACAAATTTGGCTATTAGCATTAGGAGTATTGGGAATTGCGTTCATGATGTATGCTGCTCCTACTACCAGATTTGGACTGGGATATCTTGCCCTTTTACCATCCTTACTATTAGCCAGCTATTACAACAAGCTTTTATTTCCGTTTATTCATCAACACACTAGTTTGTTTTTAAATAAAAATTTAAGTAAAGTTGTTTTAGTATTTCTTTTATTCTTTTCCGGGTTAGTTATCTCTATTGGTTACTCGTTTAAAACTACTCCTGAAAGAAAGCTGCTTGCTGCAATTGAAAGGAGAGATGTATCCGCCAATCCAAGTGAACAATCTAGGTGGTTTTTACCCCCTAAGATGCTTAGTATCCAATGGCTACGCCAGCCAGGAAAAGAAGGTTCCTATCCTGATGCCTACGAGCCATCAAACCTAGAAGTATCACGAAAAAAAGTAAATCACGTTACCATTCTTATACCTAGATCAGATAGCCTAGCACAATGTTGGGCAGCAGAATTACCATGCACACCAAAGTTACGTGAAAACGTCAAACTTCGTAATCCTGAACGTGGAATTAGAGCTGGGTTTATTCATGGAAATTTGACTGAGCTATAGTTCAAGAAGTACCAACAACATGGCGGCCTTAAACCCAAAACTCCTCACTGGCAGCGTCCTGAGTTATTACTATACTCATCTAATTGGGAACTTACCATCCCACAGCATCCGCGTAGCTTATCTCAAAGCATATTTAGCAAAAGTGGGAGCGGGAACCTCTGTACAAATGGGATGTCGATTTCTCAACGGAAGAAAAGCGCATCTAGGCGATCGCAATGTGATTAACTTCGGTTGCCTATTTGATGGTCGCCATTACAAAATACAGACGGGTTCTGTCGTAACAAAAGATGTGGAACCTTACACCATCATTGTCGGTAGCCCAGCCCAATTTGTGAAAAGCAATCGCCTAACTTGCACTACACCTTGAACTATCAACCTTGGCTGCTTTAAAAAATCAAGGAATAAGGTATGCAATCTGCGAAGACGGATATTTAAATGAAAAAGTATCGAAGAGTAAGTAGAAAGGTAGTCGGATTAACGACGATATTCATTGCTGCTTTTTTCTCGGTTTTAGTTTTGACCAACACACTTGGGCTGCGAACTATCTTGTTCCTCGACACTAAAATTCATACTTGGTCAAACATTCAGAATGGTCAAGTAGTTCAAAGAGCTAACAAAGGCGAGTCGTTTCTTCAACTGTCTGGGCGTGTTGGTTTGTTGGCAAAGTCAGTTGAAGTCGTGATAGCCAGCCCTGAGCTGCAAATAATTCAGCCAGAGAATTGGATATCCCTTGATAGTTCCCCTCGGTTTTCATACTTTGAAGGTAAGATATCTACTTTTCCAGGATGGATAAAAGTTTTTGGCAGGAGTCAAGGAACGGGCTATCGAATCGATAATGGCATCCAAGTGGGAATAGGTGAGGTGTTTATTGTTGTAGGACAATCCAATGCAGCAGGGAGTTCCAAAAGTCTATTTATATCAAACTCTGAGAAGGTTCGATCTGGACAGTTCCAGGAAGATGGCTCAATTCTTTGGAAACATGGAGATGACCCTCAGGTTCGAGGTGGTGGGGGTTCACCTTGGCCTCTAGTTGGAGATATGCTTGCAAAGAAGTTGGGAGTGCCGATTGGATTTATTAACGTAGCTGTAGGTGGCAGCAGTATCAGAGATTGGAAGCCAGGGAGTGAGAATTTTAGGCAGCTAATCAGAGCAATTGAAGCATCTAACCCTTATGGGGTGAGGGCAATATTGTGGCATCAGGGAGAGAGTGATCAGGGAATGACCTCAGATGAATATTACACTCAGCTTGTAACTGTGATTAGAGAAACCCAGAGAGCATCCAAATCAGAAATCAAAATTCCGTGGTTAGTGGCTCGTGCCACCTATGGGGAAGGCAAAGTATCAGAAGCAGTGCGAGAAGCTCAAAAACGAATCTGGGATGATGGCATAGCCCTAGAAGGACCTGATACTGATTCTCTTGATACTCCTTACCGCGAAACTTTAGATGGCGTTCATTTTAACGAAGCTGGAACTTATAATGCAGCTAAATTATGGTATCAAAAAATTGATGACGCTTTTTTTAAGAACAGTTAGATTTATTTGAAATTTGAATCATGAATTCTTTTCCTATCTAAGTAAAAAGCCAGTTGCGTACTACAACTGCTTGAAAAACCGTTTTAAACGTCCTACAAATAGCCTGCAATCAGTTAGCTATTAATAGTGTCACTCTCTACGAGCTGAATTTGTCATTATGATGCTTATGGAGAAAGGGCATTTTGGAAGAAATCTTCTTGGCTTTGGGAAGCAGTTCGAGTCATCGTTTAAGGTCCCATTGTTTGACATCTCCAGTTGAAGTGGACGCCGCGCTTGGTTCTTTTGGCCGAGAAACTTCAGAACCGAAGAGCGGTTGTTGGTTTGCCCGATACAATGCCTCGGAGCAGGGCGCGGTAGTTAGGTAGTCAGTACTTCGACCAGTCGAGCTTTTGGCATGTTGCAGTAGCCCTTGACTGACTCCAGAGAAGCTAGAGTCTTGAGTTGCCGGATAGCCAAGGCCCAATTCGTTGGGTGTGAAGTTGGCTCGATCTCGAGTAGGTCATCAATTGCCTCCAGTTGTTCAACTGCTGGGGCAGGAGTGACTAGGACGCGATCGCTGTTGCTAACTGGAGCCGGGGTAATCAGTACCCGCTGCGGCTCCTCAGTAGCTGGGGGGAAGGCAGCAATCGGCCCACTGCCCATCAGCATTGGTTGTACTGGCTCAGGAGTGCTGAACTGGAGCATCATCCATCCGTAGAGAGCAACTAGCGATTCGATAGCAACCTCAATCGTCTCAGTATGGCGTTCGGCCCCTTCTCTGTACATCCGCTTGTAGTTACGGGTAGCGATGAAGTGAGCAGCGATCGCAGCGCAATCAACCACTTGGAAAGCAAACTTTTCAACAACTAATGCATTCATGAAAATCTCCTTACTGCCGCTGTATGTGTCGTGTGCGGCTAGGCGCTTAGTGGGAGTTGCACCCGCCATCCGGCTTGTTTACCGGAGCGCTGTAAGTTGGCTATGCAGAATCAGCTTTTGGCCCTTACCTCTACCTTCACTGTGGATTTCACTCCCGCCCGCTCCAAGGGGTCTGGTGCATCGGTAGGCTCTGGGGGTTACTCGTCGGATTCAGTTGTCTAGGTGCGTTTCCATCTCTCCTAAAGATAATAGAGGTTTAGGAAGAATGTCAATAGGTTTAGGAGAAAAATTTCCTAAAGCGCTAGCATGTTTTTAACCATCAGAGGAAGGAGCATCCATGCTGGATTCAGAGGTAAATCCAAAGTTAAAGAACCTTGAGCTAGGGCGAGGGAAGCGCCCAAAGCTCGACAACCCTACAGTGGCTATGCGGATGTCTGAGGACACAAGAAATGCGCTTGAAGCGATCGCTGAGCAGTACGGATGCATGTACGGGGGAAAGCCCTGGATTGCAGGCCTGCTAACCAAAATTGGCATCGGGGAATTGATTGTGGTTCCAGCCCCACCAAAAGGGAGAGTGGGTGAGAGGTAATCCCTCAGAATCTAAATATCTCGTCCATTGGCTTCCCCTACTGGCAATCGCTGCTCCAGAGGTGAGTGAGTGAATGAAATCAAAGACTCACTTGGCTTACATGACCCGCGATGATTTGCCAACGGTTCTGGCGCTGTAACCAGACACGGGTGAAGCGATAGGCTTCTAAGAAAGCTTGACCGTTCAGGGTTCCTTCAAGTTCTGCTTTGAGGGTGACGACCACGCAGTCGCCATACAGATGGATTTGGCGATCGCTAATATCCAGCTTCGTGAACCGGAAGATTCCAGAGCGGTGCGCGTCCAGATCGAATTGCTTGTTGACTACAGAACCTGTATGCATCGTCCAAACTAGGTCATCAGCGATCAGTTCATCGAGCGTAGAAACATCACTGGTGAGCATGGCATGCCGCAGTTTTTCTTCCAGATCTTCGATGGTTTGATTTTCCATTGATGTTTTCTCCTTCATGGCTTGATTTGTCGGGGCTGTCGGGTAACTCGTCGTTTTTTGTCGGGTGGGGTTGTCGTTTTTGCCGTGTCGGGCATCGGGTAACTTGTCGGGCCGTACCCGACAGTCCCTTCTATCCTCTCTGTGGGTTTGTCGGGTAGTGTCGGTTGCCCGACAAAGGCACCCTATGTCAAATAGAAAATATCACCCTCGCACTGCAAAATATTTAGCTTGACGAGTTCATCCATGTAGACCCGAATCTCATCAGTGGACACTTTTTTTAGTGCAGCTAATGAGGCTCTAGAAACGTCACGTGGCTTCAATTTTTCACCTCGTCTGTGGAAGTAATCCACGATCGCCTGCAAGTGAGAAGCGATCGCTTTTTGCTCCGGTTGTGGAGCTGCGGACGGTTGCGAGGTGACGTTGAATTCTAGAGCGAGAAGGTTCTCCAACTGCTGGCGAGTTTGAGCAGGTGTCTCTACCTGCTTTGGCTGCTCCACTTGTCTCGCTTGGCTTGTCTGACCTCCACTCAGTTCAGGGAAACGGTTGAGTATCCACTGCACCGGGTCAGGCTCTCCATAGCCGTTAGTCTCCGTTAGTATCCATGCTGGCAACGTCCATCTCTCTGGTTGGCGCTTGGGAAACTGGATTGTGTAGGAGCCTGACGGATGCGGACGGCCTCGCTTCTCAGGACGAACCGCATGAGCCGTAATAAAGACTCGCATGTTCTCCAGTGCATCTTTCACTCCCTCAAGTTTTAGACCCGTGAGAGTGTCGTTCTGGGTAATAAAGCTGTAGCAGGCACGAGACTTGTTCGCCTTGGCGATCGCCGCCGTCATCAAGGGGCCAAGGTCTAGTTCAAGAATCTGAGCTACTTGGAAAATTTCATCGAGGGTAAATGCTGTACCCTCCAGTTGCCCCTTCTTAGCCTCTGATGCCAGTTCTATGACGGTATCGAGGTAATCTTTGTACTTCGCCTCACCAATGGCTAGCAGGTCCCATTTAAGGGATGAAAAGTCGTTGTCAGTGCTGGCGTAGGACACCTTGAAACCTAACCCTAGGCGGCAAGCGTTGACCAGGTTAATGATGGTTGTTTTACCGCTCTGAGATTCGCCATAGCTCCAAAGGAATGGCTCATCAATTAATCGAACAATAGGAAATCCATCATGCTCTAAGGCATCCATCAGTCGCTCCATGCGTTCCTCAAGGGTGCCACTGCTCAGGTCTAGCGCTCCTTCAACTGGAGCATCAGCAGGGCGATCGCCTGCGTCATCTGGCACCTGAATCACCGTCGGCACCTCTGCTTGGAGCGTGGTATCAGCAGGGGTTGGCTGTTCATCATCAGCAGGTGGAAGCTCTGTTGCTGCCTGAGGTGGAACTTGCTGCAAGCCAGTATCACCAGTAGGCAAAGCAGGGGCATCAGAGGCCGCGATCGCTTCCTCCAGGGTGGGCAGGGCATGACGGATTGCCACTTGGCGCAGGGTGTAACGGTAAGCTGCGAACCGTCGCTCCGCTGGGACTTGCTTCAGGAATGGCACTAGGCGATCGCCTGCTAAGGCTAGCAGTTGGTACTCTGTCGCCTGGGCTGGAGGCAGGCAGCTCGACACGTCATCCGTTGGATCGTCCGGTTGCACTTGGCGCGTGTCGCTGTATTCCCCAGCTGCTGCAAACAGTTCAAACACTCCTTTCCGCAGGCAAGGGATGGGCAGCAGTTTCTTAGTTTTTTGGTAGTCCGTTAGCACCATCCACGCATAGCCGCACACTCCAAAGCCACCTAGCACGGCAATCACAGGATTGGCGCTGAGTACCAGTCCAACCACACCCAGCGCCGCGCTGAGCAGTTTTCCTGACTCCACATCTAAGCGAAACTCGTGTGCCTCCTGTTCCAATTCAGTAATCCGGTTCTCAAATGCGTCTGCAATCTGGCCTTGAGTTAGCAGGGCGCTAAAGCTTTCGTTGTAAGAGTTGTTCATCGTCGTCACCTATAAAGAAGCCCCAGCAGACAGCACTGCCGGGGCTAAACATTCACTTGGGCTTACTCGGCTACTTCGACCTTGGGGGTTACGGCCTCACGGCCTTTGTCCAAGGCATCTAAGAACAGGGCGATCGCGCATTCCGCTCCGAAGATACTCAGGGCAATCCAGGTGAGGTTGCGAAGCAGTTCTCCGATACCATCCGTTCCAAACAGGGGGAAATTGCTAAAGGAAACAATGAAGTCAATGGCGTAGGCCAACAGGCAAACAAACCCTTTCACTCGCAGTGATTTGGTGCCTGCCTGCTTCAGTTGCCGCCGCTTAAACTCGACCAAATCAACTGCATCAGGCCGCTTGTCAGGAACGGTGTAGTCCCTAACTGCCTCATACTCGCGCTGGGCTTGGGCTAGGCTAATATCGCGAAGCACAGTCGCTTGAATCGCCTGGATCACGGTGCTGAGAATGGATGCCACCCAGAACGTGGGACTCAGCAAGGCCGTGAAGACTAGCAATGGCGCGGCATCATCTTGAATGAAAGGTTTGAGGATGAAGCTAGGGGCATCTGATACAGCCGCTTGCCAGTAGCCCTCGCAGCTCAAGCCGACAAAGTAAAACACTGCCAGCCCGAATAAGATGGCACTGCCAGGAGGCTGAGTTAGCCACAACACCACTCTGATGGGTAGCGTCATTAGCCATGTAACCCAGTAGAGAATTCGATTCACCACGGACCCTAAATCAATGCTGCGATCACGGCCTCGGTTGGGTTCAGCGCTACCGGGATGACGGCGACGATGGCGAGAGTGGTAGCGGTCTCTAGGAGTGCGTTCTGTAGTCATGGAGTTACCTCACAAGCTTGGTTATTGGTTTGGATGAAGTTGAATTGTCCGTTGAAGGCATAGCCAATGCAGCGGCGGTATTGGTCGTAGATAAGGGTTTTGCGGCTGGGGTCGGTGACATGCTGCCAGTCCACAACCGGAGGGGTATCAGAGAGGGTGTAATCCCGGATGATGAGCGCTTCTACATGGGCGATTTGGTTGCGCTCGTAAGCTTTGGCGATCGCTTTGGCCTGCTCAGCCTTGGTTTGCTCTAAGTCGGCTTGGGATTCAAGTTGGGCTTTTTGCTCCTGTGCTTTTTGCCAGGACTGCTGCCGTAATGCGGCATCGGTGGCACTAAAGCTAGCAATGACGACAAGCCCACCCAGGCTGGCAAAGCTGACTATCTTTCCAGAGGTGATATTCATAGGTTTTCAAGGCTTGACTAAGGCTGGCGATCGCACCACCAGCCGACGGCACAGTTAGTAGGCTGGGGTTAGGTCAGGCAGTCCCAGGAGGTCACGGATGAGGAAGAGGTCAGGGTCGTTTTCTGGCTCCAGTTCCCAGTCCTCCATATCCACGTCGAGGGTGACGCAGTCTTGGTCGGGGTACACGTTTAGGGTGAGGTCGAATTCGTTGTGACAACCATCGCCCCAATCACCCCAGAAATACTCGGCCATATCCCAGCGCGGCTTCCAGGGAAAATCGCAGTCTGGATCAACCTTAAGCGCCCCCGGCAGCGGACGAAAGTAGAAGGCCCGCTCCAGGTAATCCTCAGTGCCCTTAGCCGTCCGAATACCTAGCACCAGTTCAAGGTCGGGGTATGCAGCCTTGGCCTTTTGGTGCCACTCGCGGAGCTGGCGCGCTCCAAAAATCAGTAACACTAGATTTCCTCTAACCTCGGCATCAGCGGAGTAGATCATCCACTCCAAAACGGCACAGCGCTGCTCTGAAGTGAGCGCCCCATTGTTCTCTCGAATGAGGCGGACATCCTCCAAATTCAGCACATCAGCATGACTGCCAATTCGATAAAGGAAATCATCGCGATCGCGTTCTGTCTTGGCCTGATTGAAGCGGTCAATTCGTTCTTCGATATAGCTCCAAACCACCATGATTAGTGCCCTTCCTCATGTGCGTGGTACTGGCTCAACTGAGCGGTGAAGGCCTCGATTAGTCCCTCGGCTGCATCGGGGTCAACTTCTTCCAGGATGGCGATCGCCTCGTCCAGTTCCTTACTAGGCTGAACTGGCGTTTCGTCGAGAACAGCACCCAAAAGCGCCCACTTTTCCTGGGTATCAAGCAAATAGCTGTAGGTGGACAGGAGCACTCGGAGTCCCAGTTTGTCCTCGCGGGTCAGCTTCTGGAGTTGGGAGCCAAATTCTGTTATTAGCTCATCAATCTCAGGCGTTTGGGCAGGCTGGTCGATGTAAGAAAAAACTTCCATCGTTAGTGCCCTCCCCGACGTGCATTGCCGTGTCGGAGTTGGGCAGTCAAGGCTTCGATCAAGCCTTCTGCTGCATCAACGTTAGTGTCCTCTAAGATGGCGATCGCCTCGTCTAAGGCTTCGCTGGGCTCGTGCAGTGGAGTCTCTGTCACAACTGCATCGAGCGTCCACTCGTCCTCCACCTCTTTCAGGTAGAGATAGGTCGTCAGTAGCATCCGAAGGCTCAGTTTATCTTCGCGACTGAGCTTCTCAAGCTGAGAGCCAAACTCCTCTACAAGCTCGTCAATCTCAGGAGTTTGAGCGTAATAGGTCGTGGTTTTTGTCATGATAGGTATAGCTTCCTTTCTGCATCAGTAGGGAGTGAAGGCCAGCCTTTGCCGTCCAAAGTTCAGGCTGGCTTTACAGTTCAATTGGTTCATCGAATCTGAAATTGTCGGGCACCGAGGCCGGGATAGTTCCCAGAAAAACAGAGGCACCGGGGGCAAGGTCAGTTGGACTGGGGTCCGGGTGTCGGACAGGATCTAATTCCCATGTACCCAGCAGGTGTTTAGCGTAGCGGCTTACTATGAGGGCGATCGCGTGGGAGGGACTGCTGGCTTTTGTGATGCCCTGGATTTGGTCAACGATCGCCCGTGTGTCTGAATCGAGAACAATACGGCTGGTCATCGTTCCCCCTATACACTTGCCATTCCTAGCAGCGAAATCAGTTGTGAGAAGTTGGAAATTTGGGGATGTCGAGCAATCTTAAAGCGCCCTTTGGTAGTTTCTTCTAGCGGCTCAGCCAAGCAAGCACTGCCCCCGATAATCAGCACTTCACCAATTTCACTCGTCCACTGATTCCATCGAGTTCGCAGTTCCGCGCGAATATCTGCTAGCCAATCCTCACGAGCCTTGTTAAATGCCTCTTGGAAGCAGAAGCCGCTAGTCCCAAGCTCAAAATCGCCCCGCTCAATGCCGTCCATGATTTGACTTAAATCAGGACTGGTAGAGAGTTGGGAATTGATGCGGGCAGCAATGCGTCGGGCCAAATCGTAGGTGCCAGGGAGCACCGCGTCGGCTTCCCGAATCAAAGAACCACCCGCGCTGTACAGTCGAGCAATTCCAGTTCCACCGCCCAAATCCAGCACGCCATTCGAGTTGCGTCGGCTACGGAAGATCTCACGCTTCATCGCGTATTTGTAAGCTGCTTGCGTCTCGTCAATTGGCTTCACTTCATGCACAACTGCTGTGATGCGTTGCCCATTGCGAGTGAACTGGTGAGTACCTTCAATCTTCTTAAGCTCAGATACATCGGCTTTGTTACGGCTATTCGGTAGAGCAATTACCAATCGTCCAATAGTGACGGCAGTAGAACCAAGATTAGGTTCGATCGCGGCTAGTACCAACTTCTTAGCCAGTTCGCACTTGTTGTCTTGAAATACTGGGGTGCCCTTCATATCACGAGCCACCGCACCGAGGCAGAAATGCTCATTTCCTGAACTGATGACAACGCTGTGCTCGTCGGGGGTTGCTTCCTCCCAGGTAGGGTCAATTTGCTTGATAAATGCGGGAATCGTGCGGGGCTTATTGGCTGGATCAATCCATTGCAGGGTGCGATTGCCACCGTCGAAGACGACCACAGGGCGTTTCAGTTCGATCGCCACTGGCTGTTCCTGCTGTGTACGCAGACTGGATGCTGCGAGGCTTGTAGTCATAAATCGAAATCTCCTAGCAAAATTAAGCTAAATCCTTGTCTGAGCGGGGCTTGAAGCGATTTAGACATGCGAAATAGAACTGGTCTAATGTGTTCGCTTCGTGTTCGTTGTTTGTGCCTTTGATGGATACAAGCTAGCATAGATTACATCAATTACATCAGATACATCGATAGACTTTCTTGGTGCAAACAGGGATATTTCTTGTAGGAGGGCTAAAATCTGTGCATTGCAAGCAATCGGCGGATGACATGAAGCGGACCACCGTATCGTTCGAAGATGATCAGTACGAAATTCTTGAGAAGTGGGCAGACAAAGAGATCCGAACAGTTCCCAACTTAATTACAGCAATCGTAGTAAGCGTGCTAAGAGGGGAAGCGCCTAAAGCGCCACAGTTTGAAGAGGGTAAAAATGAGGACAAGTAGAGGCGATCGCAACTCAGGGCAAAAACACTATGACAACAGAACAGCGCTTTGATGATGTGGATCGACGGCTAGCAGCACTTTTAGCCGTGACCGAAGCCAATTCAAACCAAATTAACCAACTCGCTGGGAGCGTAAACGCATTGGCAAGAAGCGTGGATGAAATGCGCTCCACGCTCAGCGAAAGATTTGATCACCTAGAGCATCAAATCACTGGGCTGGCTAGTGAGACTGCTGGGTGGTTTACAGGCGTTGTGGAGCAAGCCGCCGCCGACCGCGCAGTGATGACGCAGATGCAGTCAGAAGTGCGCGGGCTACAAACCGAGAATCACCGCATTCTGGAGTATCTGCAAGATCAGCGACGGGGCGGGGGTGGTAGCAATGAAGGGAATTAGAAGTACCAAACAGCAAATTAAACGTAAGCTTCTTTCATTTGAACGATTTACGTATCACTTGGTTAAGGCCGCTTTGGTATCCCAATATCACTTACCTAGACATCACTTATAAAGTGCCTAATGCATCAAAGCTCTTTGCAGCAAGGGTTACAGCTACAGTTCTCGTTTTCTGAGTCAACCTTATTTCAGAACAAATGTATTAGTTCAATTTCCGCTCAAAAAAAAGGCCGCCCTTTACCTCATTCTGCTTCATTGGATCGATTTGCCGTCGATCCACAGAACTCGAAAAAAGCGACCACAAGTTAAATTTCTGATTTCCAGCCTAACACTTGATTAGATATCAAGCCCTAATCAAAGATAAAAACAGCAGAAAAAGGCAAAGGGCCGCCATGTACCTCAAATACATGACGACCCAAATGAAAAATAAACTTTCGTCTCTTATGGCATCGTGTGCCATAGGACTGCCATCCTTAGCAGAAAACAGGGACTTATCCAAACCCGTCGAAAAAACTTCTCACTCCCCCCTCCACTCCAACGGTCGCGTCACTGCTACCTCCTGCGGCGACCTCATCAGTGGAACAGTGCAACTTCCCGCGCCAGGGATGCCAACTGGAACAGAAGTGCAGGGGGCAAAATCTACCATCTACAGCGATCGCATCCGGCGAGGTGCGTTTCTCGCTGATGACGGACAGTTCACCTGGTGCCACCATGACTCGTGTTGCGTGGCAAGGGGTGTGACATGAACGCAGTTCTCCAAGCACCCGCACCTTCTACCCTTAAAGAGCAGAAATTTGCTGACAGGATTAAGCACGAGTTTATTCAGGGTTCAGCAATTGCCTCTGAACTCTTTGATGCCTGCATCGAGATTGTTGCTGATACCGAGCAGGGACTGGGGGGTGATGTCTGCTATCCCATCCATGAAGCCCTAAACTGGCACGTCACACGATTTGGCTATCAGGCTAGGTCGGCTTTATCTGCTGCGATCCTTCAAAACGAGGATGGAACACCCTGGCAACTGAAGCTGAGCAATCCCCGCTTTAATGCAGAGAAAGGCGACTTTCAGAAATACGAGACACCCAAAGACAACGGCTCTAGGGCTTATCTACCTCCTATTCCAGCAAACATCCGGCGAAAAATAGCTGAGCGTTATGGCGTCGAAGTTCCGCTAGACGGTAGCTTCTGGGATTGGCTGGAGCATCATCCAGAAATCCCGATCGACATTGACGAGGGAGGTAAGAAGGCTTTAGCCGAACTCTCCTTAGGTCGGGTGGCAATCGCCCTCTATGGGGTAAATGGCGGCTACAGAACGAAAGATACCTTGGGCAACCCCATTCCCCCCCGTTTAACTTCAGATGTTCAGCGCTTTGCCGTTCCAGGCCGAGAAATCGCGCTCAATTTCGACCAAGATGCTAAGCCAGAGACTCGACAACGAGTGAATACTGCCATAGCTCGGTTTGGGGAGTTATTGGAGGGAGAAGGATGCCTTGTGAAGGTTGCATCCTGGGATGGCTCCAAAGGGAAGGGCGTAGATGATCTAATTGTGAACTGTGGGGCTCAGGCTTTCGAGGATGCCTGCTCTCAGGCTTTACCCTTGGCAGAGTGGAGATTGTGGCAGCGCCTGAAGGGACGACTCACTTACAAAGCCTCTATCCGCCTCAACACAGCCGATTTATCCACGCTAGACCTGAAGGAATTACCTGAGGAAGGAATCCTAGCGATCGCTTCTGCCAAGGCCACGGGTAAGACAAAATTTATCGCCAATGCAACTCAAGACACTGAAGCAGCAACCCTCTTGGGGCATCGCGTCTGCTTGGTGCGCAATCTCTGCCAGCGCTTAGAGATGGACTATCGGGGAGACATTGATAAGGTTCGTGGCGAATATATCACGGGCAGCGGTTACACCCTAAGAATTGGCTCGTGCGTTGATTCGCTGCTCGCCCTCGATCCGCAGAAATTTGCTGGATGTGATCTCATTCTGGATGAAGTTTGCCAGGTTACAAGACACCTGCTCACTAGCTCAACTTGCCGTAAAGAGGGTAAGTTACCTGCACTGCTAGCAAGATTTCGGGAATTGCTCAGGGCGGCCAAACGAGTCATCCTCGCTGATGCAGACCTGGACAATGTGACTTTAGATTATGTGCGCGAGTTGCGGGGCGGTGATGCTCCAGTTTTTCTCATCCAGAACGATTACCAGCCGGAGGGCTACCCAGTTCGCTATATTCAAGCACCTAATGCCAGTGTGATCACCGCTGAGCTATTGACCGCGATCGCGACGCGCCAGCCAGGCGAAGTTGTGTTTGTCGCTACGGATAGCAAGGCAGGCTCAAAAACGCTGGCGAGGCTGGCGAGGCAATGTGAGGGGCTGGGAGCTAGGGTGCTACTACTCAACTCCGAAACCAGTGGTGGAGAGGCCGAACGGGAATTCATCTCCAGTCCCGACTTAGTACTGGCGAGAGGCGAGTATGACGTGATTATTGCTTCGCCTTCAATGGGCACTGGGGTCAGTATCGAATCCCAGGACATTATCGCTGGGGTCTTCGGCGTATTCTATGGTGTCTCCGTCACAGATGCGGATGCAGCTCAGCACCTGATCCGGGTGCGAGAGAATGTGCCGCGTACGGTTTGGACTGCGCCGCGTGGGCGCAATTTTTGTAAGGTCAGCCAATCCACAAGTCCAGCTGAAATCAAAGGCGACTTGAAGCTTCGTACTGATGCTACAGTGCGCTTGCTCCGCTCCCAACTGCGTGAGGATGTCGCTGGCGAGCTCACTCATTACAATTGGGAAAACGATCCTCACCTGAACTCGTTTGCCCACATTTCGGCACAGCAAAACTTCGCGATGCATCACCTTAGGGATGCTCTGCTAGCCCGCCTGAAATTTGAGGGGCATCAGGTCACAGTGGTTGAAGCTGAGAGTCACGAGGCAACCAAACTGTTACTAAAGCAAGCCAAGGCAGATATTAAGCAAATAGAGGCAACAACAATCACTCAAGCGCGTCCTCTGACTTATCCTGAAGCGTCAGAGCTCGAAAGCCGAGAAACTATCAGCCCAGAGGATCACCTAGCGCTGACTCGCTACCGCCTGGGTGACTTCTACGCTACCCATGACATCACTCCTGAACTAGTGGCATGGGATGATTCAGGTAGACGACGCTCTCAGATTCTTGAGCTAGAACATCAGCTCCATGCCGATTTAGCCGTTCACCGAGATGTACATTCTATTGAGCAGCAAGCGGCATGGGGTAAAGGTGTCATGCCGTGGGACATAGGCAGCGCTGAGATCAAGCGGCAGGCTCGGGATTACTTAGGGCTAGCAGAGTTCATCGATCCAAACCGCGAATGGACAGCGGCAGATTTAGAACCCATCGCGACGAAGGCCCGTGACAATGCCACTCTGATCAAAAAGGCTCTAAATTTTCAAGTTCATGATGGTGTAAGTGATACCCAAATTGTTCATCAGCTGTTAGAGCAAATATGCCTCAAAGTTACATTTAGGTGGCAGCGGATTGACGGAAAGAAGCAACGTATCTATCGCCTTGATGAGAAACACTGGCAGAAGTTACAAACCATCTTGGAGCAGCGGGCGAATAAGCGTAATCGGCTTCTTCAAAGTGAATCTGAGTCTGGATCACCCCTTCCTATATATGACTATTCAATAGAGGGTGATCCAGGTGAATCAAATCTTAGGGAAGTAGAAAATCGCACTCCAAATAAAACAGCGCTGAGGTTGGAGCACCCCAACAGACAGGTAGCCCGCCAGTGCAAACCGCCCCCGTGTCTCCCATCACTGTCCGGCTGATAAGAGATGTGGGCAGAGTTATTGGAAGCTTGCACCAGTTCAGCCGACATCGCTCACAATGTTTATGATCCCTCTCCTCGCTTTTGAAAGTAATCAGCGATCGCTTGTAGGTGATGGGCGAGCGCCTTTCTGCCTGTAATTGAGCTCCTGTTAATATTCCAGCTCTTGAGAATGCTTGAACTCTTGCTATTAGGGATCTTCAAACGATAAATTCCTATCTTGTGGTAGTAGAGGCCTGTTTGAAATGCGAAGAAATCTTGACTTGTATAATTGCTGGCGTTGTTGGGGCCTAGAGGTAGAAGCCGGTACGAGCCAACTAGTACAGCAATCACAGCCATACATTAAGCAGTAGGGCATAGAATTCATGTATTCAGAATAGTTGTTCAAATAAACCGTATGATTTTGACCCTTGCTAATCAAAAGGGGGGTGTAGGCAAGACAACCTTATCAATCAATCTCGCTCATGCGATCGCCCTCTCGGAAAAACGTGTTTTGCTTGTCGATGCTGATCCGCAAGCAAGTGCTAGTACTTGGGCAGCAGCTAGAGAGACACCATCGCCTTTTCCTGTAATCGGAATGGCACGAAATACGCTTCATCGTGACCTACTACCGTTGTTAGAGAATTACGACCACTGCATTATTGATAGCCCGCCGCGCGTATCTGCTTTGTCCAAGTCTGCAATTCTTGCATCAGACTTGGTACTCATTCCAGTTCAACCATCTTCGTACGATGTTTGGGCAGCCGCAGAAACCGTGCAGTTAATAGAGGAAGCTCAGCAGTTTAAACCAGAAATAAAAGCGCTCTTTTGCATCAATCGAAAAGTTGTGAATACAGCCATTGGCCAGGAAATTGAAGCAGCGTTAGCTGACTATCCATTTCAAATTATTAAATCAACTGTTGGTCAACGAATTGCATTTGCTGAGTCATCTGCTGGTTACTCCGTATTTGAGCTGGCACCCGCCAGCACTGCTGCTAAGGAAATAAAAGCGCTTAGCCAAGAAATCTTAAAACTCCTAGGAGTAGAAGCATGGTGAAGCCGCAACGGAGGCGCATAGCTCAAAAACCAAGTACACCGCCTGCCGCTGATTCCTGGGTCACCCAAGGAGGGATCGACCCAGAAAACCAGTTAAATGAGCAGGTTAGTGCATCAAATGAGCTAGAGAGAGCAACAATACCTCTAGAGCAAATCCAAAATCGAATAGATACAGACACTAGGCCATTAGACAAAAAACATGTGGATGCTCTAGCCGAATCTATAGCGGTTGTAGGGCTGATTGAGCCATTAGTGGTGGATACAAAAGGGAGGTTGCTTGCTGGTGGCCATCGCAGGGCAGCTATTGAAGTCCTTAAGAATAGAGCTTCAGACACTTATCAGAAACTCTTCCCAGGCGATCGCATTCCAGTACGAGTCATGCCGTTTGATGCAGAGCAGGACCTTGAACTTGCATTACAAATTGAGGTAACTGAGAATGAAAAACGTCGTGATTACACTCCTGTAGAAGTCAAGACGCTAGCAGAACGATTGCGTGCTGCGGGATATGTAGATGCAAGAGGAAGACCCGAAAAGGGAAAAAAGGCTTTACGTCCTGCTTTAGAAATTATTGTTGGTAAAAGTTTGAGGACTGTGAGGCGCTATCTGAATGAAGATCAACAAGAAAATAGGACAACTGACCGGTTTTTATTGCTGAGACAAGCTGTAACCAAACTTAGAAACTGGCAAAAGACTACTCCGAAAAGCCCGGAGGAAAAGGAGTTAGCGGAGAAACTACCACAAATCATCAACATGATTGAATCAGTTATTGACAAGTGAGATAGCAACAGAATCTCAAGAGAAAGGATTTGCAGTCCTTTCATGGAAATAATAAAGCGCTCTCTAGCTATAGGTTGTAGAGAGCGCTTTACTTTGCTTGCCTAAACTTTGCCTAAATATAAGCAGAGGCCCCTCTAAATTTCAAGAAGGACCCCTACTACCCCAAAGCAGGAATTTTTAGCTTAAAGCTCTGGTATATCAGGGATTTCAAGCATTCTCAATAGCTGGAATATCAACAGGATCGCAATTATAGGCGGGAAGGCGATCGCATGAGTTGGATAGAGAGTATAGGCTGAAAATCTACCACATTTAATAGTAGGCTTTGACCTATTGAGAACTTCGGGTAACAGTTCAGTTGAGTCAGGAGGAGCTAACGGAAAAGATGGTAGTGGATGACTTTAAGCACTCCACTAAATCCCATCCTCTTTTCGCTGTGCTGAAGAACTCGATTGCAACTTTAGCCTACGAAAGACTAAAACAAGATCTATCAAACAACATACAGCCCCAATTAGCAGGAAACCTCCTCCTATAAAGGCTGAAAAGGCTTGATCGATTAAGGAATAATGAGTTTCTATTCCTGCACTCTGTTCAACGATGACATGAACTCTTACTCCATTGACCTCAAGCCCTTGATTCCTTACCACTTCATCACTAACTCTTAGGTTTAGGTAATACGTAGTGTTGCGCTCCAACGCCGAGGTTAAAAATCTGACCAACGTAACGCTTCCATCGTCATAGCAGGAATAATCAGCGGATGAAGTTTGTCCAACAACTCCATCCCACTTTTCTACTTCCTGACTTACTGAAATCGTCCACCGAATTTTGAGTTTCTCAACGGCTTGGCAGTTCAGTGATAGCTGCTGAGTATTAGTAAATTGAAGCCGAACGGAATATTCTAGTGGTTCTGGTAGCTCAGAAATCGGTACAAAAGATGACGAAACTGTTTCACCAGTTTTCAAGACAAGTGTTGTTTCTAGTGGAATCAATTGAGCATTGACATTCGACCAAGTTAACCAAGCTAAAGCTGCACCTCCAAAGCAAAAACCCGCTGTCACTCGTAAAATAATCCCTACCATAGAGTGAAATTCTTTTGAAGTTCTTTCTAAATTGCCCCAAAATATACAACTTAGCAAAGCTTGAGATGCGACCGACAGCAGGGATGAACTATCTTCAAAGCCTTTGAAGGCTATTAAGCGATTGATGTTCATTGATGAGGAAGCTTAGAAAAGTCTCAATCTGTTTGTACTACAACAGGCTGGACTAATTCTGGACTAGAAAAGTTAAAAACACCCATACTACAAGCATAATCTTGAGTGTTTTTGAAGCCTGAAACCCGTATTCTCTCGTTGAGTTATTGCGTAGCACGCAATTTTTATTTGGGGTGACTGACGAGAGTCGAACTCGCTAACACTGGTGTCACAAACCAGCCCCTCCACCACTTCGGGTTCAGTCACAGTGGAGCCAAGGGGAGTCGAACCCCTAACCTTCCGCTTGCAAGGCGGACGCTCTAGCCAGTTGAGCTATGGTCCCAAGTTTGGCAGGAATGGCAGGAGTCGAACCTGCATGAAACTGTTTAGAAGACAGTTGCCTTATCCGTTAGGCGACACTCCCATTGTTGGTAGTCCTGATAGGATTTGAACCTACAACCCCTCGCTTGTAAGGCGCTTACTCTACCGTTGAGCTACAGGACTACGAGAGCGAACGGCGAGAGTCGAACTCGCATCTGGAGATTGGCATACTCCGGTGTTAGCCCTTACACCACATTCGCAAGATTCAAGATTGGAGCGAAAGACGAGACTCGAACTCGTGTCTCCTGGTTGGAAGCCAGGGATGCTAGCCACTGCACCACATTCGCATTCTGGGGCTGGTGACAGGATTTGAACCTGCAACCTACTGTTTACAAGACAGTTGCTCTGCCGTTGAGCCACACCAGCATTTGGTAGCGGAGGTGAGAATTGCACTCACTGATGTGAAGGGTATGAACCTTCCGAGCCGCTGTTGCTCCATCTCCGCGAGTACCTCTGACAGGAGTCGAACC
>NZ_JACJPK010000099.1:0-2659 GCF_014696035.1 Trichocoleus sp. FACHB-262
AATTGAGGTGATGGCTATGTTCTAGGGGGTCCTAGAAGCCAAAAACCCCAACTGGTGGTACAGAAGGGGTCACAAGGCTGAATTGGTTGTTTTTAGGGATAGAGGGGACTCTAACTTGTACGCTTGGCGGCTTGCAGTTAGGTCGCCCACATCGTTATGCGCCTATATTAACTCGATTTGTCAGGGAATTCAATTGGAATTTACATAAATTCCGCTTTGAAATTTCAGCAGCTTCAGCCTCAGTTGGGGTTGTTGTTCCTATAGCGCATAGCTCTCTATCCCTTACTTAGTAAGGATTAGGGAGATTTATTGTGAATACTCAAGTTTTGCTGAGGACTCATCCTGGGGAAGAACCTCAGGATGCGCCCTCGGCTCATATCCAATCCCCACATTGGCAAGAGTGGCTCAAGAGTGGGGTTGACCCCGCACTGATTGCCAAAAGCCTTAAAAGTCTGAATGGGGAGACCCCTTACGACTATCTTTGTTACTCTGCACAGTTAGAGCGCACTAACGCCGGACGACTCGTTACCCGGTTGATACGACAGTACGCTCATGTCGAGTTCGGCGGCTGGTGGTGTAACGGCCTGGACCCACTGGATGATTGGCAGCCCATGCTCTGGGGGTGCTTCAAACCCAATCGGCCCCGCATCGACTTAGAGAAGTCTAAGGTCATTAAGTACGAGCATCCGCCAAAGCTGCCGACCCGCGCTTTCTTCCTCAACCTCCCTCCGCGCCTGTGGCTGGAAGTCGCAACTCGCTATGGAGTCACTTCCACTGAAGTAGAGAGTCAGAAAGAGACCCAAGCTGTTGCATCTGAAACCGCCTCAAGATTTTGGCAGTGGGTGCTAAAACATCCTGCCATCCCAATCATTTTGGTCGAAGGAGCTAAGAAAGCGGCTTGTTTACTCAGCAATGGCTATGTGGCGATCGCCCTGCCCGGCATCTTCAACGGTCGGCGGGTGCTGCGCGATGAAGCGGGTAAAATCTGGGCCGAGTCCTTAATCCCAGAACTCGCTCTATTTGCCGTCCCCAGTCGCCGCTTCTACTTCTGCTTCGACCACGACCGCAAACCCCAAACAATCAAGAACGTCAATCTCGCCATCCTCAAAACTGGCAAGCTACTCGAGCAACAAGGCTGCGAGGTACAAGTCATCTGCCTGCCTGGCCCTGAGAAAGGGGTGGATGACTTTGTCGTCAGCCAAGGTGCTGAGGCTTTTCAAACCCTCTACTCCCAAGCCGCCGCTCTCAGCCACTGGCAGTGGGTGCAGCAACAGCGGCAACAGCTGACTTACTCTCCCAGCTTAGTTCTCAACGCTCCTGACTTGTCCCAACTTCAGTTCCCGGCCCTCACACCCTCTGATGCCAGTCCTGCCCATCAACTTAACGCTGGCATCCTGGCGATCTGCTCCAGCAAAGGTACAGGCAAAACCAAGCTGATGGCACAACTCGTGGCTGATTCCCGCAAAGTCCTGCTGCTAACTCACCGTCGCTGCTTGGGGCGATCGCTAGCCGAACGCATGGGGCTGACCTGGAAAAGTGATGCGGATAAAGCCAATGGGCAATGGATTGATGCCCAGGGGAAAGGGACGACTCAGCGCTTAGGGCTCTGTGTCGATTCCTTGCTGTCCATCGACCCGAATCAATTTGTTGGCTGTGACCTCGTCATCGATGAAGTCTGCCAAGTTCTGACGCATCTATTAACTTCGAATACCTGCCGCAAAGATGGCAAACGCCCTGCTCTCTTAGCACGTTTACACTGGCTGATGCGCGTGGCTCACCGAGTTGTCGTGGCCGACGCGGATCTGAATGACTCCACCCTCAAGTACCTGCAACAACTCCGAGGTGAAGCCGATGGCGTGAACTTGATCTACAACCATTACCAACCTCAAGGCTATCCAGTGCAGTTTCTGCATTGCCCTAATGATTCTGCCATCACGGCTCAACTATTAGAGGATATTCAAGCAGGTAAAACTGTGCTGCTGCAAACCGACTCTAAGGACTACGCTGATGCGATCGCGGCGATGCTCCCCCCTGAAAAACGCCGCATCAAGATTACTAGCGATACCTCTGGGAATGAAGAAGCGGTTGAATTTGTCCGTCATATTAACGAGCAAGCTCCTCACTACGATGTGGTGATTGCCACGCCCTCGATGGCGACTGGGGTGAGTATCGAAGTTGATCATTTTGCGGTTGTCTATGGTGTTTTCTTCGGGACGATTCCGGACGCCGACGCGGCTCAAGCTCTGAGTCGCGTCCGTGCTCCCATCCCTCGGGTCGTTTGGTGTGCTGCCCAAGGCAAGAACTTCTCTGAGGTGGACCGCAGCGAGTACCCTTGGCAGATCAAGCGATCGCTGAAGACGAAGTTTGACCAGGAAGCCGCGCTGATACGCTCCAGTTTGCATCCCGACTTGATTCCGGTTCTGGATGCGGAAGTCGATTGGGAGCAAAACCCCCATTTGAATTTGTGGGCTGATATTACTGCTAACCTCAATCGAGCCATGTGGCGTTTACGGGACCAGTTGCAAGCCCGACTGCTCTATGAAGGCAATTAAGCACCCCGGAGCGACCGGGTGATCAATGTGGACAAGAATGCCGCTTACCCGGTTGCCATTGCAAGGCTAAAAAGTGCTCAAACGCTGGCAGCAGAGACCCAACTGCG